>NZ_OZ008337.1:651036-976555 GCF_963931955.1 Wolbachia endosymbiont (group A) of Longitarsus flavicornis
GAGCAAATAGAGTTTTCTTTATCCAGTTCAAACATAATTTTCTTTCTTGTTGATGCAAAAGTGCAAAATGAGCGAAATAAAGAGTTTGCAAAGTGGCTGAAGAGAAAAATAAATAAACCTGTGATACTGATAGCAAATAAATGCGAGAGTCATAAGTCTGAAAATGTTGATTATTTGCAGTTTTTTGATTTTCTTGGCCCGGTATACATCTCTGCCGAGCATAATCTTGGCATGGTTGATCTTTATGATGCATTAGCTGGTGTTATTGAAGATTTAAATGAGGACACTGAACTACTTGAAAATGAATCCAGCAGACTTAGAATTGCAATCATCGGTCGCCCGAATGTCGGAAAATCAACTTTTTTAAACAGCCTGCTTACAGAAAACAGAGTAATAGTGAATTCAGAGCCAGGCACAACACGTGATTCTGTAGATATTGTATATGATCATAATGGAGAGCTAATTACTCTTATTGATACTGCAGGAATTCGAAGAAAGGCGAATGTTACAGATGAATTAGAATCAAGATTTGTTGAGAAAAGCTTAGAATCAATCAAGCGCTCTCATGTGGTAGTTTTAATGCTAGACTCCCTGCTTGGTATTGAGCAACAGGATTTATCAATTGGTGAAGCTGCAATTAAGGGAGGGAAAGGGATTATTGTTGTTTTAAATAAGTGGGATTTAATAGGTAAGGATGACAGAAGTAAGTTAATAAAATTTGTCAAACAACAGGAAGTGACTCGGTTATTCTTGGAAGTGCCAACTATAACAGTTTCTGCGTTGAAAGGCATGCGCTGCGGTGATGTGATAGATAAGTGTCTTGAAGTGAGTGAATCTTTGAACAAGAAGATCAGCACTGCAAAACTGAATAAGTGGCTAATTGATGCTTTAGATAGGCACTCTCACCCGCTTGTAAAAGGCAAAGCAGTTAAAATGAAGTATATTGCTCAAATTGGTACTAAACCTCCAGCTTTTTCTTTGATATGTAACATACCTGAAAGTGTCGATGAAAGTTATAAACGCTATTTGATTAATGACCTTAGAAAAAATTTTTTTGCAGACGGCGTACCAGTTAGGCTACTTTTGAAAAAAAATAAAAATCCCTATGCAAAATGAATACTCTGCTTTATACTTTCAGGGATAATTTACTTAAAGTCGTGTGTAATAACTCCAGAATTCCTGCAATCTTTCTGCTGTCGAGCGCCGCTGCTCTAATTTTTGCATATGTGCTAGAATATTTTTTCAACATGCTGCCATGCAAGTTATGTACATACGAGAGGGTAGTTTACTATGTTGCAGGGTTACTTGCAGTAGTATGCATGCTTAAAGACAACAAAATTCTAATCTATGCAATGTTTTGCAGTTACCTCGCAGGGGCAATAATATCTTTTTATCATGTAGGTCTTGAACTCCACTTGTTTCATGACATTTTAGGATGCACAGAGCAAGCAAGTGGTAACGCGAGTATAGAAGAGCTCAGAAATAATCTACTAAATCCTAATTACTCTCCATCTTGTGACAGACCTCATTACGTTCTAGGTGTTTCCTTAGCAACATGGAATTTAATTTATCTCATAGCAGCTCTGTTCGTATCAGGTAAGGTGTATTGTGGAGAAAGAAAGAAATCTAAATAATTTAAGGTACAGCAACAATCAGTTCTTGCAACAGGCAATTAGAGTAAATCATGCTGGGGAATATGGAGCTATTTGCATTTATTCTGGTCAAAAATTTATTCTTAAAAAATCTTCTATAATCAATGAAATAATTGAAATGGAAGAGCAGGAAAAAAAGCATTTTCACTATTTTAATGAGAAAATCAAAGAGCAAAAAGTTCGTCCTACTGTTTTGTTGCCAGTTTGGCGTGTTTTAGGAGTGTCACTTGGCGTTGCAACTGCCATTATGGGCAAAAAAGCTGCTATGGCTTGCACTGCTGCAGTTGAAGAAGTTATAGGGGAGCACTACAAAGAGCAAGTTTCACATTTAGAAGATGAGGAGTTAAGAGAAACTATAAGTAAATTTCGCGACGAGGAGTTAGAGCACAAAGATATTGCAATTCAGCACAATGCTGAAAGCGCATTTGGCTACAACATTTTATCTTCATTCATAAAAACAGGCTGCAAAGCTGCTATTTACTTGTCTAAGTTAATTTAACTAAGCAGCTTTCTTAAAGTGTTTTAAATGTTCTGATAACAACAGAAACCAGGAAGGAATTCAAGTGTAATAATTATTTTATAACTATGTTTACATATCACCATTATTAATCAATAATTAGTGTTTGTAAATTAACTGTATTTGGAGTATAGGTTACAAAGTGGTGGCAAAAGTGCATTTTGAATTAGAAATGTAGAATGCTCCTATGTAATACCTGTGCCACAGGTTATCATGTGGCTGCTAAAGTAAATAATGATTTAGAGGTTGATATGAATCTTGAAGAATGTGAAAGTTTTGAATGCTTAAGAGAAGAGGTGAGATCTTTACGAGATGAAATTAGGAAGCTACGGTCAAGTAGAACGCCTGGACCTCCAAGTTTACCAGGTATTCCAGGTGATAAAGGTCTTCCAGGTTTAACAGGTCTTCCAGGTCGAGATGGTTTTTCAGGTCGTCCAGGTCCAGATGGTATTCCAGGTGATAAAGGTCTTCCAGGTTTTCCAGGTTCAGATGGTATTCCAGGTGATAAAGGTCTTCCAGGTCGAGATGGTATTCCAGGTGATAAAGGTTTTCGAGGTAAAGACGGTGATAAAGGTGATAAAGGTCCAAGAGGTGATAAAGGAGATATAGACTTTAGAGGTTGGGGAGGTCCTCCAGGTATAAAAGGTGAGCGGGGCGAGCCGGGAAGCGATGCAAATCCCGAGGATGTGGCAGATATTTTATTATCACGTGAAAAAAGAGAAGAACTCGGAAAGGTGCTGTTTGATACGCCTATAACTGAATTAAAAGGTAAAACACTTGAGGAGTTTATTACTCAAGACCTGCCGAAGGACATTGCAAGTGATAAAAACTTTAGAAAAAGTATAAAGGGTGAAAAAGGTGAGCAAGGGTTAAAAGGAGAAGTTGGTCTTCAAGGTCCAGTAGGTCCTAAAGGTGATAAAGGTCCAAGAGGTTTCAATGGTACACAAGGAGAAAAAGGTGCTCAAGGTATACAAGGTCCTAAAGGCGTTAATGGTACGCAAGGTCTTCCAGGCGAAGAAGGCTTGCAAGGAATAAAAGGTTCAATAGGTCCTCAAGGTCTAAGGGGTGTTTTAGTTCCAGGTCCAAAAGGTGAGTCAGGTCAAGCTGGTAAAGACGGACCCCCTGGTCCTAAAGGAGCAAATGGAGTAACTCCAAGTATTGATAAAGTTGCTGATAAGGTTGTAGGGAGCGATACATTTATACAGAAAGTACTGCTAAAACCTATGATAGATGCAGGAGATCTTACTCACACTCAGAGGATTTTAGCTGATACAGTTAAAGAGAGGTTAATAAAGGACCCACAATTCAAGAACAATATAAAGGGTGAGCCTGGCCCAGCAGGATCACGAGGTGAAAAGGGAGAATCAGGAGCTCCTGGAACAAAGGGCGATAAAGGAGATGCCCCAAGTGCTACAGAAATTGCAACTGAATTAGTTATTAGTCAAAAAGCCAAGCTAGGAGAAGCAGTGCTTGACGCAAAGGACAGCAGCGGTAAAAACCTTGTAACTCAAGTTGCTAGTATAGTTGCTGATTTTAGTCCACAGGATTTTGTGAATAAAGTTGATGCAACAAAATTCACTGAAGGAGTAGTACATAAACTTTCTCGAGAGGAAGCGAAAAAAATTGCAGAAGATACTGTGGATAAGATAACAAGTGATGCTACACAACGAAATAACCCCGATCCTAACGCTTTCAAGAAATATGAAAAATTTGCAGAAAAACTTGCTGAACTACTTGTTGATAGAAGCAATATGAGCAAGGAAAAGGCTAACACTCTTGTACAAAATAAAGTGAGTGATTGGGGGCTTGCTAAGTATCTTCTGTTGCATAGTGATTTACAGGAGCAAGCAACAGCTCTCCGCATGGTGGAACAAAAAATAAATAAGGAAAAATTAGTTGAGTACTTGTTTGAGTATACTAAATTAAAAGGTGATGTAGATCAAGCAAGAACAATAGTTGAAAATATTGTTCATCAGTTCTTTAACACTAAAGTAGATGAATTAGGGAAAGCAGTACTAGAAGCAAAAGATGATCAAGATAAAAAAATCCTAGTAAATGATCCAGCTTTACAAAAAGGAATAGCAGAAGAGTTGAGAAAAAATCCTGGACAAATAAAAGGAGAAAATGGAGCACAAGGTGTGCCTGGCCCTCAGGGTCCGAAAGGTGATAAAGGTCCAGAAGGTATTATAGGGCCACAAGGCTTGAATGGTACACAAGGTCCAGCTGGTAAAGACGGAGCAAACGGTTTACCTGGTCCTAATGGCCCTAAAGGTAATACTGGAGCACCTGGTAAAGATGGAGCAAGCGGTGTGCCGTAGAGACACAAAGAATGTTCAAGTAAGAGCAAACTAAGTGCAAAAGCTGCACAGTAGATGAGGGTAGGTCCCTCGGAGCCGGTTTACAAGAGCAGGCTTCAAACAACCATAAGCTGCTTTGGTAAAGAGCCAAGGTAGTGAGCGTTATGGAAAAGGCATAATTATATGTCATGTAAGGAATAGAGAGATGAACGAAAGTGAACCACTGATGAAGTGTCGAAACCTTTTAAATGACGTCAAAACCAGGGGGTCGTTTGTAACCTGGGATAAATCTATCGGGAGCTTGTTTACTGGATAGATGGCGTCCGGCATAAAGGTGGCATGAATCTATTTCAGGCTATTGTGTGGAACTACGGGAACCTGTCGTTTCGATGATAAGGGAGAAATCCAAGGAGCTAAACTCTAAGGATGAGAGTACCGATGCGAAAAACAGGGGCGGATCAGCTCGTAGTAGTGAAGAAGTTTCTGTAATGGAAATGGAGCGAAGGAGCTGAGTTATTCAGTTTTAATTATGTATCAACCGAAAGGGAGGAGTTAATGAATAAAACAAAGTCTTTTGATATACCAAAGCAACTTATTTGTAGGGCTTATAAACAAGTATCGAAAAATAAAGGTGCGGCTGGTGTGGATGAGGTTTCGATAACAAAGTTTGAAGAAAATCTAAAAGATAATCTGTACAAACTATGGAATAGGATGTCATCCGGAAGTTATTTTCCAGAGCCGGTAAAAGCTGTTGCGATACCAAAAGATACAGGAGGGCAAAGAATTTTATGTGTTCCTTCAGTATTCGACAGGATAGGGCAAACGGCTGCTGCTATGTATCTAGAGCCGCTGGTAGAACCAAAATTTCATGAGGATTCATATGGTTATAGACCAAATAAGTCTGCACTGGATGCGGTAGATACAGCTCGTAAAAGATGCTGGAGGTACGATTGGACGATAGATCTTGATATATCTGGATTTTTCGACAATTTGGACCACGGCTTGGCATTGCAAGCTATCAAAAAGCACACAGACTGCAAATGGGTCATACTGTATGTTGAGAGGTGGATGAAAGCCCCCATTCAGCAAGCAGATGGCAGTAAGGTAGTTAGGGATAAAGGAGTTCCGCAAGGAGGTTCAGTTAGCCCAATCATCTCTAATATATTCATGCATCATGTGTTTGATATATGGATGAAAAAGAACTACCCGACAGTACCATTTGAGAGGTATGTGGATGATGCGATAGTGCACTGCAGAACAGAGAAACAGGCAGAGTTTGTGAAAGTAATGATCGAAGAAAGATTGGCTGAGTATAAGTTGAAATTGCATCCTGAAAAGACACAGATAGTGTACTGTAAGGATGACAATAGGAGTGGTGAATTTCCTAAACAAAGTTTTAATTTTCTGGGTTACACATTCAGACCCAGGTTAGCAAGAAATAAAATAGGGAAGTATTTTGTTTCATTTCTTCCAGCAATTAGCAACAAGGCCAAGAAAAAGATTACTACAACCATAAGGTCATGGAAAATGCTACGAAATACGCATATAACATTAGAGGAGATATCAGGAAAAGTAAATCCAATAGTCAGAGGCTGGTATCAGTACTATGGCAAATTTTACAGAACTGAAGTATACAAATCTCTAAAGAATATAGAGCGGCATCTAGAAAAGTGGGTGAAAAGGAAATATAAGAGACTCAGGAGTCACGGAAGACTAGCAAGACAATTTCTAGGAAAGGTGAGAAAGAGGTCTCCGGATATTTTCTATCACTGGACACTAGGGTTAGGCCAAAAGGCTGAATAATGGAAGCTGTATAAATCGAGAGGTTTACGTACAGTTTTGCGAGAGACTGGTGGGGAAGTTCCACTGGTCTACTCTCCTTTATGCACGTGATGAGAAGGGCATGACACCTTTAATGATTATTGCTAGGGCCCGTGTCTATGATAGGCAGCAACCTGTGCTAAAGGAAATGGTTACATTGCTGTTATTTAAGGCTATTGATGATGAAAACCTAGAAGCTTTTAAACAAGCTCTGGCAGAGGGTGCGAATGTTAATGCGTTTGATGAGGAGGGCATGACACCTTTGATGTCTATTGCTAGAGCTTGTGATGTCACTTATGGTAGACAACCCATGTTAGAAAAAATGGCTAAATTGCTTATACAAAATAGCAGTATCGATATTAACGCTCGAAGTAGGGAATATGTTTATGAGGAAAGGCAAAAGAAAGACAGCTAAGGTCATGTAGTTTTTCAATACCTTGGAAAAGAAATAGTACGTGATGGTTTTTCTGGTTCCAAGCGCTTTACACTAAGAAATGGACGGGGATCAATAAACGCTAGTAAATTCAAGTACATTGATAGTAATGAAATAGTAACGAAAGATGATAATGAACCTATATGGTTTACTACTGATCATTTTGTAGGATATCATGAAGAAAATATTGGTTTCAAGGTTTTGACAGAAAGCTATGACGGTGTAAAGGAGGAGGTAAGGACACCCTTAATACAAAAAAATACAGCCCTACATATTGCTTGCCAAGTTGGAGCTAGAGATATGGTAAAAATATTGCTCACGCACCCAAATGCAAGCACTAATGTCAGAAATTATAAATATGAAAGCCCTGAAAATTGTATTGAAAGAGGTTCCGGAGATGTAATAAAATTGGAGTTTAAAAAAGCACAGGAAGGAAAAGAATTATTAGATGCTCTTTCTAGCGGAAATATTTACCAAGCGAAAAGACTATTAAATCAAGAGCTTAACCCTAATTGCTGGAAAAGAACCTACAATGAAGAAATAGAAACACCGCTTAGCTTAATTATTGAATCGTGTTTACGAGGAATAACACAAGATAACGAAGAAGTATTGACTAAACTTTTAAAACATAAAGACCTAGATTTTAGTCAAATAAAGCCAATACAAGATATAGAGAAAAATCTATGGGTGAAGCAAATAATTGAACAAGCCATTAAAGAGCGATTAACCGGTACTATTAATAGAAAAGATCTAGATGATGTAAAAGAATTGGTAAAGGATAATTGCTTCATAAATCGTGCAATTGTTACTGCTGCATTGAGAAATGCTAGTGAGCCAACTGAGTCCATTAAAAATTATCTAAATGAAAAATTTCCTGCAAGTGTGGAACAACCTGTGGCAAATACGAATAATATACCAGCAGGTTTTGAGCGAGCTTTTCAAGAAGTTGTAATTGAGCTTGAAAAAATAAAAGCTCAACTTGCAGAAACAGAGCAAGAGCTGGATAGTGCAAAGCAAGAGAAATTAAGTCAGCAAGCAAGGATTAGCGCTCTTACTAATCAAGTAGCTCGACTGACTGAAGAAAGAGATAGGCTTTCATCAGAAAATAGACGGCTCTGTACTGAAAGTCTGAGTAATAAAAACGAAAAACCCTCGCAAGCAATTTCTCCTGGTAAAAAACAAAGCAACTACGCTTCTGCTGCTTTTGTATTATCTGGAGCGTTTGCTGTTGGTGCATGTTTAGCAGTTTTATACGATTATCCAGTAATAGGTGCTTGTCTTACAGCAGTTGCACTGGTTCTTCTTTTAGTAGGATATTTTTTATACAAAGGAGATGAAAAAGACATAGGACCTGGTAGTGCCACAGATAATCCTCGAGTTACAAGGGTTTTGGCTTCTTCTCCAAACTTTGTTGGAAATTCTTATACATATTAAAAACATCTTGATAATTGAGGTGAGTGTAAACTTGAGTGGTCTCAAGACTCGAATGACCAAGCAGTTGTTGTATTGATCTTATGTCAATATCTTCCTGAAGCAAATGAGTAGCAAAACTATGACGAAATGCATGTGGAGATAAGATTTCTGGCAGATTTAATATTCTCCTTATTTTCTGCAAACGATTAGCCACATAAGTTCTTCCCAATTTTTTTCCTCTTACTCCTAAAAAAAGATATTGTGCTTCATCATTAATGCCAAGATAAGGACAGGTTTTTACATATTCCTGTATACATTTTTTTACTACCGGAAGAATGAATACCTGCCTTTGTTTATCTCCCTTACCTGTTACTATTAAACTTTCATTGTTAATATCACTAACCCTAAGGTTCAACGCTTCACTGATTCTTAAGCCTGTACCATATAGCAGGACGATAATCGCAATTTCTCTTTTTACCACCCAAGATTCGCCCAGGTCGGATAGTTTCATTTCTTTCAATAAAGTTTTTATATTAGATATTGAAAGTGCTTTGGGCAAAGTTCTTCTCTGAATTGGCCTTGATAAGGAAAATACAGCTTCATTGTCTATATTGTGGTTGTTTTTTATGTACTTGAAGAAATTTCTGATTACTGAGAGTGCTCGAGTGTTGGATCTTGCGTTTACACCTCTTGCGTAACGAGAGGTAAGCCAACTTCTTAACTCAGGTATGCTTAAATTTTTCAGAGTACCAACATTTACTTCTCCACCAATGTGAGTATTTAGGAAACTTAGAAGATCCTTCAAGTCCCTCATGTATGACTCTAAAGTGTTTGGTGAATAAGATCTGTTGCACCTCAGCCACTCATACCATTTTTCAACGATTGAACCGAGGTCCACGGTTATTTTTTAAAGAAAGCATCGATGCACGCATCTCGAAAGGCTTCATTTATATCAGGATGAGAGTGACAAATTCTATATATATCCTCTGCTGCTGCGCCATATGCCATTGCAACCGCTGCTTCGTTGATTAGCGTATCAGCGTATGCTCCTATGATATGCACACCTAGTATTGTATCTGCTCTGCTACAAGTCAGCACTTTCACGAATCCTTCAGCATCATCAGTGATTTTTGCTCTGCCATTTGCAGCAAATTGACACTTACCCACTTTGTATTCACGGCCAGCATTTTTGAGTTCCTCTTCGGTTTTACCAATCGAAGAAACCGCAGGGTGAGTGTAAATGACAGATGGTATGATTCCATAATCAACGTGAGGTACTTGCCCAGCGATTATCTCTGCAACTGCCACTCCTTCTTCCTCTGCTTTATGAGCAAGCATTGCTCCACCGATCACATCACCAATAGCAAATATTCTTTCCACGTTAGTTTCATATCTGTTGTTAACTTGAACGAAACCACGACTATCTTTCTTTATTTTTTCAAGACCCTCAGTGCATGGTTTGCGACCTACTGCAACCAGCACCTTATCTGCTTCTATAGTATTTGTTTGGTTATCTTGAGCAGAGCAAACTTTCACACTCAAAGAGTTACTACTTTGTTTTATCTCCTCAACTTTAGTGCTAAGTAAAAATTTTATTCCTTGTTTTTGTAGACTAGAAAGTAGAGACTTACTTAATTCTCCATCCATTGCTGCAGCGATTCTGTCAAAAAATTCTACTACAGTGACTTCAGACCCTAGCCTCTTCCATACAGAAGACATTTCAAGTCCTATTGCCCCGGCTCCGATTACGACAAGTTCTTTTGGTACTTCAGTTAAAGATAGTGCACCGGTGGAAGAAATAATGTCTTTCTCATCGATATTAATTCCTGGCAGAGAAATAACGTCAGAACCGGTTGCAATTACTATATTTTTTGTTTTCAGTGCCTTGCCTTCAACTGAAACTTCAAGATTGCCTTGATCAAAAGAAGTAATTTTCCCAAGTCCATTGATTTTAGTGATTTTATGAAGGTTAAATAGATATTCTATACCTTTTCCAAGTTCCTGGACTCTGGCATCCTTATAGCCTAGCATTTCTTTTAAATCGAAACTTGCATCCTTAATTTTTATGCCAAGCTTTGACAGATCATTTTTCGTGTGAGCATACTGATAGGAAGAATGGAGCAATGCTTTGGAGGGTATGCACCCAACTCTGAGGCATGTGCCACCAAAAATGCTATTTTTATCTATACAGGCAACTTTTAATCCAAGCTTTGCAGCAGCGATAGCGCACTTATAGCCTCCTGGGCCACCACCTATAACAATTAAATCATAATCAGTCATAAAAAACAAACCTATTTTCTAAAGAATAAACACCATTCTTCTCAGTTGTTACATATATCTTATTGCGAGTAAACACTGGAGTGTGAAACACATTACCAGGTACTTTGACTACCTTTCCTGCACTTTCAGATCCCGGAAAAGCAAACATTGAACCTTTATTGCTTGTCACCCACAGTGTATGGGCATGCATAATTGGAGCAAATAGTTGCGTATTTTCTATTAAATCAGATGCCCAGACTGTTTCTCCATTTTTTATATCCAGGCCAATTATTTTATCGTCTTTAGTAACTATAAAAATTCTTCCGCCTTCTTTTTGTTTCTTTACAGGAATGAGAGGACTGTAATATGATTCAATGTCTGATACACTTTTTACTTGCAGTGACTTTGACCATAAAATATTTCCTGATTTCACGTCAATGCTATAAATATAAGAATTATTTGTAGCTATTAAAGTATCGCCAAGCACTCTTGGTGTAGTAGTTACATCTGTGAGCTGTGTATCCAAAAGGTTTGTAGCCAATTTTTGGCTCCACAATTTTTTACCGTCTTCATTAAAAGCTATTAACTCACCATTTGAAAATGGCGCTATTATTTTATCGTTAGAAATTGCTGGCGATATGGAATACCAACCTCGAACCTCATTGATACCGTTTTGATAAGTCCAAACGGAGCTGCCATCTTTTATATCAAACACGTACAGATAATTATCAATAGTCAATACTACCAATTTATTATTTATTACTGCTGCTTTCCCTCTTACTGGAGCTCTCAATTCTTTTTCCCACTGAATCTCGCCGGTTTTTGCATCTATTGTGTGTAGAACGTTATCCACTATAAAGAAAACATTTCCTCCGTGACGCAATAGGCTCATGTTACCAATTTTTTTCCTATGTGAGAGGTGTAATTTCCAATTCATAGCCTTTGAGTTATCAATATCAAAGGAATATAAAGCGCCGTGCTTGTCTGATAAAATAACGCTATCTTCTGTAAGCACTGGAGCTACATATCCTTGAGATAGTTTTTTATCCACTAGAATTATTCGCTCGCTTGCCATTGTGTAACTGCTACACAATAACATTATCATGACAATTATTACTTTCATTATTTATTGAAAACAAGATTCATTAATATACATCTTAAGAACCTTAATTACAACGGAAATGTTCTTGCTGCATGTTAAAAACGTTAATTTATGAACGAAATATTATATTATTATGTAAAAAACTATACTCTTAGAGCTCATCCACTATGCGGCAACTTGCATAGCTGTACGAACATTCATTTTTGAAGGTAAACTGTACAGCAAATGTTATCATGCAAGTAGCTGACACTGGAATGACAACATTCGTTTCGTTAAAAACAAATGTTCATGCAGTTATGTGATCTTCATTAGTTATATCTGCAATCAGGCTTTCTAAAAACACTTTGTAGCCTATCAATTCTTGAGTATAAAAAAAATTCCTTTAATAATAAGGCATGCTAATCAGGAATTTAATAAAACAAGCAACGGGAGTAGGAAGCAGTGAAAATGCAATACGGTATGTCGAATATCTCTATCAATTTGAGAAGTTCAGGAACACATTAAACCTCACTTTATCACTAATAAAGCAAAACAGGCTCTCATTTGAAATATACCAAGAGGGATTAGTGGATATGGAAGAGGGAGTGTGTAAGACAATCAGGTCTTCTGGTGTAAATAGATATGTTATTGTGCTAAGAAGGTCAAACCCATACATTATAGTGCATGAACTTTCACATATGGTTGAAAATGAACTGAACTTAAGTTTAGAACAGGAATTTCTCCATAAAGTTTATCAAGATATTGAGCAGAACTTAAAGCAGTCAAATATTCTTGTACAGAAAATTATCGGCCAAGTCATATTTAAGGAGATACAGGCTTATCAAACTGCAAAATCACGTGCATCTGAATTATTTGCACGCTATTTTGAGCTATTTGCTTGGGCGCAGGAGGTTTACCCTAAAGACAAAGAATACTTGATCCGCACTCAAGACTTAAACAAAGTGTTCCTTGCTACTAACCAATGGAAAAAGAGCTACCTGGATTCACAAATAATGGAGAGAATAGATAAGGAAATCAAGGAATACAGCAATAAAACTGCCACTAAAGACGTAACCAAAGTGCAAAGCAGTTGGACTAATAAATTTTCTCCTGGGGGCAAAAAAATTAGCTCTATATTTGGAGATGATGATTAGCTTATAGTGCAGGTTTTCCTACGTCATGCCGCCGCGAACCATCATACCGCGCTTCATTCTTTTGGTGTACGAACATTGCAATTTGCAGGTAATTTGAGTAGTAGATGGTGTCATTCCAGTGCTTGACACTGGAATCCAGGAATTTTGATTGGGCACTAAGTTGGTAAGCATAAAAGTGGCTGATCTTATGTTAAAACACAACGTTCTTGATGAGATTACGGCAAGACTGGATTCCAGTGTCAGCTACTTGCATGACACCATTTGCTGTGCAGTTTACCTTCAAGAATGAATGTTCGTACAGTTGTGGATTCATTCGCGGTATCTCATCAGCTAACACGTAGCGGAATGACGGTTATCGGTAAATCTTTTAGCTATAGAAGTTAACTTTGCAGTTAACTTCTATAGCGTTTCAAGATATAGTTTTGATAATAAAGTGCTCGAATATACATGAAAACCATTTTAGCTGTTGAAACAAGCTGCGATGAAACTGCAGTAGCGATTGTAAATAGTGACAAGCAAGTCCTTGCTCACGAAATTCTCTCCCAAGCAGAACACAAAAAACGTGGTGGGGTGATTCCTGAGATAGCTTCACGTGCTCATATGGAACATTTAAGTGGCCTGATAAAAAGCGCTGTAAAAAAATCTAACCTTAACTTTTGTGACCTCAATGCAATTGCAGCAACATCAGGACCAGGACTCATAGGTGGATTAATAGTTGGTACAATGATGGCTAAAGCAATTGCACATGTGGCACAAAAACCATTCATTGCAGTGAATCACTTAGAAGCGCATGCATTGGTTATTAGGTTACTGCATGAGGTAAAATTTCCATTTTTAGTCCTATTAATATCAGGTGGTCACTGTCAATTTTTAATTGCACAGGATGTAGGTAAATACATTAAACTTGGAGAAACGCTTGATGATTCACTAGGAGAAGCATTTGATAAAGTTGCTAAGATGCTGGGTTTAAGCTATCCCGGAGGGCCATTAATTGAAAAGTTAGCTAAAAAAGGCAATGGTGCAAGATTTAAACTGCCAAGGGCAATGATAAAACGTTCTGGATGTAATTTTTCATTTTCTGGAATTAAAACAGCAGTAAAAAATTTAGTGCAAGAACTGAAAATGAGCGAGCAAGATGTGTGTGATGTATGTGCTTCGTTTCAAGAGTGTATTAGTGACATACTGCTGGACAGGGTTAGTAATGCGATTATTATGGCCGAATCTTTAAATATCAAAATCAATGACTTTGTGATTACCGGCGGAGTTGCAGCAAATAATTTCTTGAGAGAAAAATTGAAAAAACACACAAATTTAAATATATTTTTTCCCCCTAATAACCTATGTACAGACAATGCAGTAATGGTTGGATGGGCAGGAATTGAAAGGTTAAAGAAGAATTATATAGATCCACTTAATTTTGCACCAAGACCAAAGTGGGAATTGGAAAGTTATTAAAAGCTCTCAATTCTGAATTAGGTAATGAAGATAAGGTTTCACGACGTCATACCGTCACGGTATCTCTTAGCCGCTAACACGTAGCGGGATGACGGTTCTTCAAATCGTCAAGGTGTCATCCCAGTGCCCCTGTGATGTCATTCCAGTGCTCCTTTTTTTGTCATCCGAGTAGCTGACACTGGGATCCAGGAATTTTATTAAGTTGGTAAGCATAAAAGTAGCCGTTTTATGCTAAAATACAACGTTTTGATGATTATGGAAATGCTGGATCCCAGCGTCAAGCACTGCCCTCTTGGATGGAAACCAGTGTCAGCTACTTTCATGACATCATCTTGTATCTTTTTTTTGCTTAGCTTAGGTTATGCAGAAGTCTAATACAATTATAGAACAAGCCTAAAAATTCTGGTAAAGTAGTGTTATTTACAAAGAATATGCTACTTGATATTGAAAAGCGCAGCATAACAAATGCATTGTGGAAGTTGCAAGAAGCAGATCAAAGGGAGATCTTAACTCTTACCCAGAGATTTGAGTTACCAGAAATATTAGCAAGAATATTAGTTACTCGTGGTGTTAACATAGAAAATGCAAGCGACTTCTTATATCCACTAATCAGATCATTATTACCAGATCCCTTTCATCTTCTTGACATGGATAAAGCTGTTTCTCGCATAATAAAAGCAATAAACAATAACGAAAATATTGCAATATTTGGTGACTATGATGTTGATGGTGCAACATCGTCAGCATTGATTAACAGGTACCTAAGAGCAATCGGTATACACTCTATAATCTACATTCCAGATCGTGTTGATGAGGGCTATGGATTAAACGCAGATGCCTTATTACAACTTAAAAAGAATGGAATTGATTTATGTATTTCTGTTGATTGTGGTACGCTTGCATATCAACCGATAGAAGATGCAAAGGTCTTTGGACTTGATATTATAGTTGTCGATCATCACCTTGGTACAGAAAAATTACCAAGCGCTGTAGCAGTTGTTAACCCAAATCGCCTTGATGAGAACTCCACTTATAACAATCTTGCGGCAGTTGGAGTGTCGTTTCTGCTGATTATTGCTCTTAATAAAAACTTACGTGAGCAAGGATTTTTTACCAGCAAAAAAGAGCCAGATTTATTTGATCTGCTGGATTTGGTTGCCCTGGGAACTGTCTGTGATGTTATGCAGATTACAGGCCTCAACAGAGCACTTGTCTCACAAGGATTAAAAGTGATGTCAGCAAGAAAAAACGTTGGCTTGCGTGTTTTATTTGATGCTTTGGGAATCCTTGAAAAACCAAGTGTTTCGCGGTTGGGGTTTAGCATTGGACCGTGCATAAATGCTGGAGGAAGAATTGGAGAAGCGTCGCTTGGTGCAAGGTTGCTTTCCACCGATGATGAAGAAGAGGCACATTCAATCGCGCTAAAATTAATAGATTTAAATAATGCAAGGAAAGTGTTAGAAAATGAGGCTCTCTCGAAAGCTACAACACAGGCGGAAAAGTCTGCCCAATCAGGTGCGAATTTTATAATGATAAGCGGCAATTGGCACCAGGGAATAATTGGTATAATTGCATCAAGGCTAAAGGAACAGTTTCACTTACCAGCAATAGTGATATCTTTAAATAATGGAATAGGAAAGGCAAGCTGCAGGTCAATTTTGAGAGTTGATATTGGTGCTGCAGTCCTTTCCGCAAAGTTTATAAATTTGATTATTGAAGGTGGTGGCCATAATATGGCGGCAGGATTTTCAATTAAAGAAGACAAAATAAATGATTTGCATGATTTTTTTACTGAAAGATTTTCAAATTCTATAAATGAGAAAACTTTAAAAGCTGATAGTATAGTAACTGCTAAAGCAATAAATTTGTCTTTATGGAATCAATTGCAACGCTTGGGACCATTTGGAGTTGGGAATCCTGAACCAAGGTTTATTATCCAAGGAGCAAAGATAAGAAAGCCTGAAGTTATAGGAGTTGACCATATAAAATGTTTTATTGCTGATGATAATGTTATGGTAAGAGCTATTGCATTTCGCTCTGCAAATACTCACCTTGGCTCTGCTATCATGCAGGGTAATGTTAAAGCCATTTTGGGTAAAATCTCTATGAATTACTGGAATGGCAATGAATTTGTACAATTTTTGATAGAAGATGTATTAACCATCAGTTGAGTGACCTTAGCCAGATGGTATGAATTAGATATTGCTTGGTTGGAAGCAAGAGAAGATAATCACTTCTCAGAGTGGATAGGTGGCAGGTTGACACTTTTTCTGAGGCACTTTCTGTTCTTATTATGGAGTATAGGAAGAAGACCTCGTTGCCCAGATTCTGCCACCGGTGTGGCTCACAAAATGTGATGACCTCGTATAGGAGTTTGGACCAACCAGTGCTCTGATATATTGAAACGTGCAATTGGAGGAAAAATATGCGTCACATAGGCATTATACCAATAGGTTTACTGTTGTGTAGCATTTTTGAGTATTAACAAGCCCTATAATAGTGCAGCACTGCCTTACGTATTGCCAATCCGAATTCTACTTGCTGTAAAATAACACAATCTGCTACATCACTGCTAATCTCAATCCCTCTGTTTATTGGCCCTGGGTGCATAACAATCGCATCTGGTTTTGCGTATGATAGCTTTTGTGAATCAAGTCCATACAAATGAAAATATTCTTTCTCTGAAGGAACAAAACAACTATTATTCATGCGCTCTCTCTGCAGCCTTAAAAGCATAATTACATCAGCATCTTTTATACCTTCAATTAATGAATAATGGACTGAATCTACTTCAGGAAAATGCTTACAAATTAAAGTTGGTGGTGCGACCAAGCTTATCTCTGCTCCAAACATTTTTAGCAACCTTATATTTGACCTTGCAACTCTGCTGTGCAGAATATCTCCACATATCACAACTTTGAGATCCTTTATTTGCTTTTTATGACTGCTGATTACAAGATAGTCTGCAAGAGCTTGAGTTGGATGTTCACTGCTTCCATCGCCTGCGTTGATTAGCGAGCAGCTAACATTCTTAGCCAGGATATTAGCAATACCGCTATTTTTTTGCCTGATTATTATATAGTCAGGATTCATTGCATTTAATGTTTTGATCATGTCTTTTAGATCTTCTCCCTTGTTAATAGAAGAAGATCTTATTGGCAAAGTTACAACATTTGCTCCAAGGCTTTTTGCTGCTATTTCAAAAGACGCAAGTGTACGCGTTGAATTTTCAAAGAATAAATTTATTACTGTCTTATTTTCCAAGATATGACCATTTGCAACTTCTTTTTTAAGGTACTGGCTAGCCAACTTAGTTATATTTTCAACGTCATCGACTGTGAGGTCTGAGATGTTTAACAAATTCCTTCTGTTATTCATAATTTCCTTTTAACATGCAATTGTTGTCCAACTACTTGAACCAATTCTACTTTCTTATTATCGTTTTTCAATAGATCTCTTGTGCAACAATTGTTTTGGTGAAAGAACGGGAAAAGATAGTAAAGTCAAAGTTGAGTTGAAGAAAAGTTCAGCGAGTCAAGAGCAAAGCACTGCAAAAGGTTAGCATAAATCTTTCATCCCAGTGTTTGGTGGCACTGGGAATTACTTCCACTTACACTCGTCCGCTATCATAACAGCCTCAAGGAGGTGTTTTTCAAGTTCACTTAGAGGCAAATCACTTTGTGAATAATTCCCCCAAGATTTTAGTATATCAGAAGTTTCAACGCCTTCAATAATAGGATATTCTTGGTTTTTCTTAGCATATAACTCCTGAGCCTGCTTGCTTACTAAAAATTCCAATAAGGCTATAGCATTTTCCCTATTTTTTGCGTTTTTTGTTACTGCTGCACCACTAACATTTACCATTACGCCGTAATCATTGTGATTAGGAAAAAAAGCCCCTAGCTTGTCTGCAACATTCTTTTTATTTTCTGATGAAAGAATTCTCGCAAAGTAGTAGCTGTTTACTATTGCAACATCTCCCTCACCAGCTGCTACGGCGTAAATTTGGTCTGTGTCACCACCACTTGGTTTTCTTGCCATATTGCTCACAATTCCGCTTACCCATTCTTTCGTCTTTTCAAAACCATTATTTGCAATCATAAAAGCAATTAACGATCGATTGTATGGACTTGTGGAAGAACGCACTAATATTTTTCCTTTCCATTTTTCATTTGCCAGGTCTTCATAAGTACTTAAGTCTTTAGAGTCTACTGATTCTTTATTATAAACCAATATCCTAGTTCTTTTTGTAAGGCCAAACCAATAATCTTCACTGTCTCTAAATTTTGCAGGTACAGCACTTTTCAAAGCCTCTGAATCCACTTGAGACAGAAGCCCCCTTTTTTTTGCTAAAATTAGGTTCACTGCGTCTGCAGTTAAAAATAAGTCAGCTTCACCACCGTTTTCTATTCGTGAAAGTAGCTGAGAATAATCATCA
Source organism: Wolbachia endosymbiont (group A) of Longitarsus flavicornis (assembly GCF_963931955.1). Lineage (NCBI taxonomy): Bacteria > Pseudomonadati > Pseudomonadota > Alphaproteobacteria > Rickettsiales > Anaplasmataceae > Wolbachia > Wolbachia endosymbiont (group A) of Longitarsus flavicornis. Next base: position 669,557 of record NZ_OZ008337.1, read on the forward strand.
ATGATGTAACGTACTTTAATGCCTGTATTTTTCGTGAATTCATCAAACAAAGTACGTACTAATTCCTCTTTACGCGATGAATAAACATTTACCACTTGTGAGTCATTAGTTCCGTCGTTTCTGTATAAATAAGTAATAACTATCAATATAATTGCTATTAAGGACGTGAATATAAAGGCTTTTTTCATATTGGATAAAAAATAACTTCTTTCAGTTAAAGGTACTCAAATAGCGCAATCTTAGCAAGTATAAAATTCGTTAGATAAGTCATAAAAACTTCCTTGACAAACTCCGCCAGCCCCCTTATCATGAGACTGATTTTTTATGTACAGTCCCAGAGTGTGATGGTATGATATATGAGAAGTTACCATCAAAGGAGGAATTATGGTTACACGGGTGCGCCAGAACGACAGAGGCAATTCGTAGCAGCGAACAGATAAAACCTGTCAAACCAGGAGAAAAACTCCATTGTTTAGTCATTTTTGAGTATAACTTCGTTCAGAAATTTGGCTGCTTTACTGAAGACCTTCATAACCTAGCACGGTGATTAAAAAAGTGTGAAGTTACAACTGTAGCTATGGAGTGTACTGGATTCCCTTATTTCAAGTACTTGAATCATATGGGTTCGAAGTAAAACTGGTAAATGCAAGACATGTAAAAAATGTACCTGGAAGAAAGTCAGATGTTCAGGATTGCCAATGGTTGCAGCAATTGCACAGCTATGGATTACCTCAAGGGTCATTTAGGCCAGATAATCAAATATGTGTACTACGTAGGTTGAACGTATGAACAAAACTTTAAAGAATGCTACAATTAAGAAGTATTACTACCAGCAACTCAAAGAGCATCTTTATGACTTTGTTATATTACGCTAAAAGACTCAAAACTCTTAATGGTCTGACTCCTTATGAATTTATATGTTATTAGTGCTCCTGAATTATTTATACTGAATCCTCACCATCACACTCTGGGACCATACATGTTGTGCGTCATGCGCTGGAATCCCTCTTAGCTCTTATCTATATCTCAGTCCCACCAACAGTTATTGCGTCAACTTTGAGTGTTGGCTGACCAACTCCAACGGGCACATTTTGTCCATCTTTCGAGCATGTGCCAACACCAGGATCCAACTTTAGATCATTACCAACCATAGATACTTTTTTCAACACTGTTGGACCATCACCAATTAGTGTTGCCCCTTTGACTGGCTGTGTAATTTTGCCATTTTCTATTAGGTAAGCTTCCGAAGATGAAAAAACAAATTTTCCTGACGTTATATCAACCTGCCCACCACCGAAATTTACTGCATATAGACCTTTCTTTACGCTAGATATTATTTCCTCCGGTGCATGTTTTCCAGGCAACATATAGGTGTTTGTCATGCGCGGCATAGTAACTTCTTTATAACTTTCCCTTCTACCATTACCAGTTGGATTTACACCCATGAGTTTAGCGTTCATATGATCCTGCATGTATCCTTTTAGGATCCCATCTTCTATCAGTATATTATAACTGGGTGAAGTGCCTTCATCGTCTACACTGATAGAGCCGCGTAAATTAGGTAGAGTTCCATCATCAACTACCGTTATGCCACTAGCCGCTGCTTGCTTACCCACAGAATTTGAAAATGCTGAGACTTTTTTGCGATTGAAGTCGCCCTCAAGTCCATGACCTACGGCTTCGTGTAACAATATTCCTGGCCAGCCTGGACCTAAAACGACTGTCATTTCTCCAGCTGGAGTTGGAATTGCTTCAAGATTTATTAGTGCTTGTTTTAATGCTTGATTTGCAACTTCTTTCCACTTTTTCTCAGAAACAAACTTACTATAAGAGTCCCTTCCACCATGCCCTGCAGAACCTCTTTCGATTTGACCGTTTTTCTCTGCAATGACTAGCACATTAAAACGTACTAGAGGCCTAATGTCACTTAATCTGTGATCACCCTTTATTATTTGTACAACTTGCCATTCTCCACTTAAAGTTATTTTTACTTGCTTCACGCAGTTATTTTTAGATCTTATATATTCGTTAACCTCATTGAGTAGTTTAATCTTTGAATTCAGATCCATTTCATTTATGGGGTTAATCCTCGAATATAGGCTTGTTGTCTCTTCATTTAAGTTTATTGAATTTGTTTTATTTAAAGACACTGAACTTTTTACTATAGAAGCAGCATTACTAATTTCCTTTTCGCTAATTTCAGAAGAGCAAACAAAAGACGTACTATCCTCACAAAAAGACCTTAAACCAAACCCCCTTCTAGTATTCAAGTCCATGTGTTTTAATATGTTATCCTCAAAAAGCAGAGACTCTGACTGACAGAATTCTAGAAACAGCTCACCACCATCGCTATTGCTCAAAGCACTATTGACTGTTTTATATACGTTATTAATATTAACATTGTTTTGAGCGAAAAATATTTGGTCTAGATTTGGCATTACCTTTGAACTAAAAATTGTTTAAGTATATTATTTAATTTAAACATAGTAAACTATAAAAAGCCCGGGTGGCGGAATTGGTAGACGCGCTAGCTTCAGGTGCTAGTAACTTTTTAAGTTGTGGAAGTTCAAGTCTTCTCTCGGGCACTCTTAGCTTCCATATTGCTTGTTGAATTAATTAATGCTATAACATAACGTATTAGGTAATATTTATGCTATGTATGGTGAAAAAAATAAGTTAGCCTACAGAAAGAAGGTACGAACTTATTCAAAACGCTTAGTTACTACACTATCTACCGCCTTTTTTATTGGATATATAGCAGCATCAATCTTTAATATTTCTGCCTTAAGTTTATGTTTTACTATTGTCAGCACTGTACTAAGTGCACTTTCGTTTATCTTAAATATATGGTCATTAAATGATCATTTTCGACAGCAGAAGCAACTTGGTGTAGCAGGACAGAAAAAGCTAACAAAGATTTGTCTTGATATCACATCTAGTGTTTTATTTTTAGTAGGAGGAATTACACCTATATTGCCTTTCGAATCTCCCATTATCCCTTTTATTTCTACTACTTTTTTCATTTTAGGCTGTGCTACTATGGCAGCTAATTTCGTACGGACTATGATTAGTGAGTCACAAATAGACCAAAATAATAATTCCAAAAGTAGTAGTTGTTTTTATAGTTAACATGCGACAATTGGAGCCTATACAAAAGTGTAAGCAGAAATTGTGGGCTTATTGGGGTAGGAGCGCTCAGTATTTCACATCAATGGATTTCTTGCCCAAGCCACAATTGTCATTCAGTAGAAACGAAAAACTTGCTTGACAAACTCCGCCAGCTTCCTTATCATGAAACTGAAGCTATTTTATTTAACTTCGCAATCTCTGCAGCAGATTAAAATGACAAGAAAACTTGTATTTGGCGTACTATTGTTTAATTTTTTGCACTATGTGTACCTTATGTCTTCACAACATTTTTAGGTTTTTACCTATATAAGCTGAAACGCGCTTATAAAGCGTTCAAGACATCACCCAACGTCAAATTTTAAAATAGAGAGTGTAATAACTAGCTACCACGGGTTTTCTTTGCCTTTTTTTTCTGCCTAGTAAATTTCTTAAACATTTATAGCTAAGGTTAGTTGCATTTAAAAGCAGCTAAATTGCAGCGTTTAAGACTTAAAAAACGCCAATACTGAAAATAGACAATGACTGGGGTTTCTTTTGCCTTTTTTTTCGTTTGGTAAATTTCTTAATGTTTATGGCTAAACGACAACCGTCATCCCGCTGCTTGTTAGCGGGATCTAGAGATATCGCGGCGGTATGACGTAGGGGTCGCCAGCGTTACACGCTGGAATGGCACCATGTAGTATACAAATTTCCTTCGAATTACAACGTTTGTGAGACTCAGTGTTTAGATTTACTTCGCCTATTCAGCTAATTTTTATTACAATTACAACAAAATAATTTTGGCTTTGATGAAAACTGTATATGTATGTCAATCCTGTGGTCATAGCACTGGCAGGTGGGTAGGGAAGTGTATTGCATGTGACAATTGGGATACAGTTGTTGAGGAAATAGCAGTAAAAACGAGCAAAAGAAGTATATCTGCACCAATTTTAATAAAGACGTTATCGGGTAGCGAAATTATCACTCCAAGTCGTTTTTTAACAGGAATAGAAGAATTAGATAGAGTTTTTGGTGGGGGTATCGTTCAAGGTGCTAGCATTTTAATTGGTGGCGAACCTGGAATTGGGAAATCCACCCTTTTGCTTAGAATTGCAGCTAATGTTGTGCAACTTTCCTCTTTTGAATGTCTTTATGTATCTGGCGAGGAATCTTTAGAGCAAGTGAGTCTCAGAGCAAAGCGTCTTAAGATAAATGAACCTAAAATTAAGCTTTTATCTACAGTGTCTTTAACTGATGTAGTAGCAACAATAAAGGAAAATAAAAGTATTAAATTTTTAGTAATTGACTCTATACAAACAATGTATGATAGCAGAATTACATCAGCACCAGGAACTGTAACTCAGGTCCGCACTTGCGCACATGAATTAACCATTCTTGCGAAACAATATGGTATTTCTCTTTTAATAGTTGGTCATATAACTAAGGATGGACAAATAGCTGGACCTAAAACTTTGGAGCATATGGTGGATACGGTATTATATTTTGAAGGTGAAAATAGCAATCAATACCGCATTTTGCGTACTATTAAGAATAGATTTGGCCCTGCAAATGAAATTGGTGTTTTTGAGATGTCTGAAGCAGGACTTGTGCCTGTTGATAACCCATCATCATTGTTTCTGATGGCCCATGACAGAGAAGTAGTTGGCAGCGCCGTATTTGCAGGAATTGAGGGTTCAAGACCAATTTTAATGGAAGTGCAAGCATTAATAGCAGGAACTAATATGGCAACCCCAAGAAGGGCAGTAGTTGGGTGGGATATTAATAGATTGGCTATGATCATCGCGGTGCTAAATGCTCGTTGCAAAATGTTTTTGCATGATAAAGAGGTATACCTAAACATTGCAGGGGGACTCAAAATACAGGAACCATCGGCTGATCTTGCTGTTGCTGCTTCCCTTATTTCAAGTGTAGTAAATTTACCGCTGCCAACTTCTTCAATAATCTGCGGTGAAGTTGCACTTTCAGGAGAAATTAGGAATGTCTCGCATGCTGATCTCAGACTAAAAGAAGCACAAAAGTTAGGATTCAAAAAAGCAATTATGCCTAAAAATGGTAATTACTCTTCTCACGATATTGAGATAATTAAGCTTGGTCACGTAAGGGAATTAAGAGAAATTTTTAATTACAATTAAATAATGCTTCAGCAAACTCTTTACTAGTAAACTCCTTTAAGTCCTCTATACTTTCACCAATTCCTATAGCATGTAACTTTATCTTATAAACTTCTGCAAGTCCAATTACTACTCCGCCTTTAGCGGTGCCATCTAGCTTTGTTACGATTAGCCCGGTAACATTAACCATTTTGCTAAATGCTTCTAATTGGCTATAAGCATTTTGGCCGGTAGTTGCGTCAAGAACTAAAATAACATCATGAGGGGCAGTGTCATCCAATTTCTTTATCGTTCTATATATTTTTGATAATTCCTCCATAAGGTTCACATTATTTTGCAGCCTTCCTGCTGTGTCAATTAGAACAACATCAACGTTATCTTTTATAGCTTGACTTACAGCTCTATATGCCACACTTGCAGAGTCGCTACCGTACTCTCCAGTAACGATAGAACAACCAGAGCGTTCTGCCCAAATGTTTAATTGCTCACTAGCAGCCGCTCTAAATGTGTCGCATGCAACAAGCATAACGGATTTTCCCATTTCCTTGTATTTATATGCGAGCTTACCTATAGTTGTGGTTTTACCGTTACCATTTACTCCGCATACCATTATTATGTGGGGTTTTTTATTCAAAACTAACGGCTGCACGACCGGATTTAATATAGCTTCTATTTCATTCACTAATTGCTGCGTGATAATATTATACTCAACTTCTTTGTCAAATTTGATGCTTGTGAGCCTGTCAATAATTAATTTGGAAGTTTTATGACCAATGTCCATGCTAATTAGCAATTCTTCTAGCTCATCTAAAAGCGACTGATCTAATTTTTTTTTGCCAGAAAAAATACTTTTCACCCCGTCGCTAAAGCGAGAAGAAGTTTTTAACAAGCCTTTATAAAGGTTACCAAATAAACTCAAGAGAATACTCCTTTTTAATTACAATATAGAGAATGACATGCACTACATGTATTTGTAAAGTAAATACACTCGTAACCCATATATTTTGTGAGTAAAATATACTGTTTGCTAGTGTATTTTACTTTAGTTTTTAACCTAAATATGTTATAATGTAGAATAGCGGTTCACAGGTAATTTTATGAGTTATAATGAGAAAATTTTAGATCATTACGAAAATCCAAGGAATGTTGGCTCTCTGGATAAAAATGATCCAAGTGTTGGCACTGGTCTAGTTGGTGCACCATCGTGCGGTGATGTAATGAAATTGCAGATAAAGGTCAATGACAAAGGTGTTATTGAAGATGCAAAATTTAAAACTTTTGGTTGTGGTTCTGCCATTGCTTCAAGTTCCTTGTTAACAGAGATGATAAAGGGAAGAACCATCAGTGACGTTACACAGATAAAGAATACTCAAATAGTGGAAGAGTTGTCTTTACCTCCAGTGAAGATACACTGTTCGGTACTTGCTGAAGATGCTATAAAGGCTGCTATTCATGACTATCAAAGTAAACAAAAGAATTAAGAAGCTACGAACATGGGTGAATATCAAGAAGTAGGCGGAGGTGAAACTGTAAAAAAGAATAAAAAACTTATCACTATAACTGCAAATGCAGTAGAAAGGATAAGGTATTTATTGGACCAAAAGAAGCATACTAACCTCGAGAAACCGGAAGAAGCAATAGGAATAAGAGTGCTAATTAAACAAAAAGGATGTTCTGGTTTAAAATATGATATTGAATATGCATATGATACTCGTCCTTTAGAGTCGATAATTGAGGAAACCTGTAGTGATGACCAAAAAGTTAAAGTGTTGATCGATCCAAAATCCGTCATGTTTATTCTTGGTTCTGAAATGGATTATGTAGAGGAAAAATTCTCATCGGGTTTTGTTTTCAAAAATCCTAATGAGAAAGGAAAATGTGGTTGTGGAGAGAGTTTTCATGTCTAGCAACTATTTTGCATTGTTTGAAATTGAACCAGCTTTCAATATCAGCTTTGATGAGTTAGAGAAAAAGTACATTGAACTAAGCAAAATTGATATAAATGAAAGACAGTCCAAAAACATGGAAAATATCAACAAAGCTTATCAGGTGCTAAAGTCACCACTAGAACGTGCTGAGCATTTGTTGAATCTTTTTGGTGTGGGAAGCCCAAAGGATCATCCGAATTCTGAAATATTAAATGAATCAATGGAAATAAGAGAATATTTGCTGGAATGTGACGATCTACAATTTGCAAGCAGGATGATTGATGAAAAAATAAAAGATTGCGTTAAAAACCTAATTAACACTTTTGCTGTAAAGAATTTTGATGGAGCTGCTACACAAGTCTTAAGATTGAAATATTTATATAAGTCATTTGAGGAGGTGAAAAAGAATGCAACCAATTCAAATTTCTGAACCAAATTCAAGTGAAGTAGTTTTTGGTATAGATCTTGGTACTACCAATTCTTTAATTGCCATGGTAAATAAAGCTGGCAATGTGGAGATATTTAAAGATAAGCAGGGAAGAGAGCTACTGCCTTCTGCTCTTTCATATGAAAATAATACATTGAAAACTGGCTGTGACGTCGGTCAAAATGCAATCTACTCAATAAAGCGTTTAATGGGTAAAAGTGTTGAAGAATTAAATAAAGAAGGCGTCAATTTTGAAATAGATCATGAAAGCGAAAAAGTTATTAGAATAAAATGCGCAGAGGAAAAGTATCTCACTCCTGTTGAAATTTCTGCTGAGATATTAAAAGCTTTATGCGAGAGGGTGAAAAAGTCTACAGGAATGGAAGTAAAAAAAGCAGTGATTACTGTGCCAGCTTACTTTGACGATTCAGCACGTAACGCAACTAAATATGCGGCAAAATTAGCTGGCATAGAAGTTCTTCGCCTCGTTAACGAGCCAACCGCTGCAGCGCTTTCTTACTCCATTGAAAAGAACAATAGCAGTGGAATATATGCAGTTTATGACCTTGGTGGTGGAACATTTGATATTTCAATATTGAAATTGTATCAAGGAGTGTTTCAAGTTCTTGCGGTTGGTGGTGACACCAACCTCGGCGGTGATGATTTTGATCATCTTCTGAGTTCAATTGTGCTTAATAAGTATAGAGAAAAGACTGGAAAAACCCCTAAGCAACTAAATTCCTTACTTATCGAATCACGCTCTGTGAAAGAGTACCTAAGCAATCACACTATGGGTATCTTCGAATTTAATGTTAACGGCAAGTCATTTAAATGCGAAATTACTAGAGAAGAATTCGAGCCGGCAATAAGTCCTTTAGTTAATAGGACTATCAATATAGTCACTCGTACTATAAGTGATATAGATCTTAAAATTGATGATATAAAAGGAGTAATTTTAGTTGGTGGTGCAACTAGAACACCATTGGTTCAAAATTCACTAGTCAAACTCTTTGGAAATAAAGTACTAAATGACGTGGATCCAGATAAAGCAGTTGCCATTGGGGCAGCTCTGCAGGCTCATGATTTAACTTCGAGCTCAAAAGATAGGAATATTCTCCTGGATGTTCTACCTTTATCACTTGGCATAGAAACTATGGGAGGCATAGTTGAAAAAATCATACCAAGAAATACGCCACTACCAGTTTCAGAAACAAAAGAGTTTACAACTTATGTTGATGGGCAAACAGCAATGAAAATTCACGTTTGTCAGGGAGAACGTGAAATGATAGAGGATAACAAATCTCTAGCGCAGTTTGAACTAAAAGGTATACCGCCACTGCCTGCAGGTTCTGCAAGAGTTGAAATAGAATTTACAGTTAACGTTGACGGAATCTTGACTGTTACTGCAAGAGAAAAAGCTACCAGAATCGAGCAGACAGTTGAAGTAAATTCAAGTTTTGGCTTGAGTGAAGCTGATATTCAAAATATGGTTGACCAGTCAATAAACAGCTTTGATGAAGATATGAAGGCTCGTTCCCTTGCAGGTGCTAAAATTAATGGAAATAAACTCATACACTTGGTTGAAAACAATAATAACTTTTCCACTGATCAAAAGTTGAAAAACCTATTACAAAATGCAAAAAACGCTTTACAAGGCAATGACTTGAATGAAATTAACAACACTATCGCCGAGTTAGAAAATTCTTCTTTAGAGTTGTGTGAATTAACAAATAGGTAGAAAAAGCTTACACAACCTTGTGCAATACCCTATTTAATCTCAAAGCAACAGGTAATCTGAAATTAAATGGTAACCAATCGACCTTCCCCAATTTAAACGATAAACCAACTATGCTTACACGCCCAATGATATTTTCCATTGGTACAAAACCAACTTCAGGAAACCTGCTATCTAAAGAATTATTTCTATTGTCTCCCATAACAAAAAATTGATCGTTAGGTACATAATAAACCAGAGTATTATATGATAGCTTATTAGAAATGTTATCTATCAAAATCTCATGTTCCTTGCCACTTAAAAGCGTTTCTATATATCTTGGTATGTTACGATTTGACTCATAATCAAAAAAACTTTCAATTTGCCTTCGCTCTACTTTCTGATCATTTAGGTATAATTCTCCCTCTATCATTTGCACTTTGTCGCCCGGTGTTCCTATTACCCGCTTAACAAATCGGATACTGTCGTTTTTTGTGGGTTTGAAAACTACTATGTCGCCACGCTTTGGAGGGGTGTAAAAAATCCTGCCGCTAAAAATGTTTGGAGAAAATGGAAAGGAGTGTTTACTGTAACCGTATGAATATTTACTAGTAAAAATGTAATCCCCTTCAAGTAGGGTGCTTTTCATTGAACCAGAAGGTATATGAAATGGTTCGAATAAAAAACTACGTATTGATAGCGCAATTAGTAGTAAAAAAAACAATGAAGATAAAAATCTTCCCGTTCTTATCACCCAGTTTTTGCTTAGTTCTTCCAACTTTGTTTTTCTTATAAATTAAGCTTATTATAATACATAAATTAAAAAATGGTAATATGAAATTTTACTTGTGAATGTTATTCCTCTATTCAAAACGATTTTGGTTCATTAGACTTCTTTCAAAATTGTTAGAGGGAGTGTAAGATGAAGTATTTGAAAGCATGAAATATAAGGAAATAGAAAAGTTAGAAGGAGAAAAGTTTCGACGTTTAACAGGGGTAAAAAAAGCAACATTTGAGCGAATGGTAGAAATTCTAGAAGTGGAGGATAAAAGAAAAAAAGCTAGAAGTGGAAGAAAAAGTAAACTTTGCATAGAAGACAGGCTACTTATGGCACTGGAATATATAAGAGAATATCGTACATATTTTCATATTGGGCAAAGCTATGGCATGAGTGAAAGTAACAGTTTTAAAATAATAAGATAGGTAGAAGACATATTAATAAAACATCCAGATTTTGCATTACCAGGAAAAAAAGAGCTATTAAAGAGTGATGTAGAATATGAAGTTTTAGTAATAGACGGAACTGAAACGCCAGTAGAGAGACCAAAAAAAAGCAAAAGCCCTTCTACTCTGGAAAGAAAAAAAGGCATACTATAAAAACACAAATAGTAACAGAGAAGAAGAGTAAAAAAGTCATATGCACATCTTTCTCGAATGGTAGAAAACACGATTTTCGGATGTTTAGAGAATCAAAGGTAGCAATATTACCGGACACCAAAATCTTAGCTGATGCCGGCTACAGGGGAATGCAGAAGATACACAAAAATGTTGTATTACCGCACAGGAAAATGAAAAAGAATCCGTTAAGCAAAGAACAAAAAAAAGAGAACAGGGCACTTATGAGCCAAAGGGCAATTGTTGAAAACGTAATTGGCTTATTGAAAAGGTTTAAAATCATCTCGGACAGGTATAGAAACCGACGAAAACGTTTTGGTTTAAGGTTTAATTTGATTGCTGCAATTCACAATTTTGAGCTCCATACATGAATTTTGAAAGAAGTCTACTGTAAATATAGTTGCCGCCTTGCATTTTTGGACTATTTTAATACCAATTTTCAATTGCTTCGTTAATGAAGTGAAAAATATTTCCCCTTTTTTCAAGGAATTTGTTATATTCGTTTTGGTTACTGACTTTCATTTTCTGTGGCATATTTTTTCTTTAAGCAGTTAAATGGCTATTTTATAATGAATTTTGTCAGTAACTGCTAGTTTTTCTGAACGCTATGCAACAAAGCCATCCTGGATCCAAGTAGTCAAGCTACCCAGATGGCAACAAAGGGCTTGTATCTTGTAAAAAGCATCTAATGTTTTAAGCTTAAGCATTAGATGGAGAAGGGAAGCACTCTGTCATAGGGCTTAGATATAAAATCTGTCAAGTAGATAAGAGCTCCCTTCTCAAAGGTATAGGCTGGACGGTATCGTAGAAAGACCTAAATGGTTCTAATTCTGTATTCACAAGGTTAGCCCTACTTTTCATTTTAAATAGTAACGTATGGGGTTATATATGATCAACAACTTTTTGGGCATAGACATATCAAAAGATCGCTTTGATGTTTATCTCTCATTCATAAGTAAAAAAGGAAAACGTGAAACTAGGAAAAGAAGCTTTAAGAACGATGATAATGGGTTTCAAGGTCTACTGAACTTTCTACAAAAACATAACGTAGAACAAGTGAAAGCTTGTATGGAAGCTACTGGTTGTTATAGCGAAGCTTTGGCTGAATTTCTACACAATTCTGGATATTTTGTTAGTGTTGTAAATCCTTATTGTATTAAATCTTATGCGAGGAGTAAGCTTGTAAGACAAAAGAATGATCAGACCGATGCAGAAATTATTGCTGATTATTGCCAAAGACAGGAACCTTCTCGTTGGACACCACCTTCTCCTGAATTGAAAAAACTAAAACATCTTTATCGTTGCTCGGTTGCGTTAAAAGATGAGTTAACATTAGTAAATAACCACTTAGAAAAAAAAGAGAGACTTCCCAAAGAAGTTGCAAATGCTTGGGAAGACCTTGCAATGAATATAGCTCAAAAAATAGAAACAATAAAAAACTCCGTACGTGAACTATTAAATCAACACAAAGAATTGTTGGAAAATTTTCAACTTCTATTCAGGCATAGGAGAAGAATCAGCAACAGCTATTTTAGCTGAAGTTCCTGACACAAAGGCTTTTAGAGATGCCAGGCAATTGGCAGCATATGCAGGAGTTATACCGAGAAATATAACCCTCTGTATATGCCAAACCCAGATTAAGTAAATCAGGTTCACGAACACTACGTAAGGCAATGTATTTTCCTGCTATAGTAGCTAAAAATCACAATCCTATTATTATGACTTTTTGCAAGAGATTAAAAGAAAAAGGCAAGCATAATATGGCCATTGTGGGAGCTGCGATGCGTAAGTTACTCCATATTGTTTTTGGTGTTCTAAGTTCAAAGAAGGCTTTTGATCCAGACCATATCAAAAACTACAGGGCAAAGCTGTTGGAGGAAGGTTTACTTAGCTGATTGTTAAAAAAAATACTTTCAATCTTATATAAAATATTGCCTTATTTTGTAATTTTCTTGTTGACTAACGAGACGGTTGTAAGTTGGAAATATGATATAAAAGAAGCAAGAAGGAAGGTAGCTCTATAAAAAAATATAGTTATCAAAGGCTTGAGCGACCGTAAGACGGTAGTATTACACATACGTAGATATCAAGGTACTCAAGCCTATCCTTCGAGACGTTTGAATAGTTGTTTGGGACATACATATGCACCCGTTTACAATCTTAAATTTTAACTTAAACTCTCGAGGTTCTTTATGGTTATATCTTATCAAAATTTTATTGGCATTGATATCGGAAAACTTGAATTTGTTATTGCAGTTAATGAACAAAAAAGTGTTATCAAGTTTGACAATAGTTGTTCTGGCTGGAAACAATTTTATCAAAAATTTTCAAATATCTTACCCAATTCCATGATAATTTTAGAAGCTACAGGAGGCTATGAGCTTGGCTTATTGTATTTTCTTATTGACAGAAACATTGCTGTGCATCGTGCTAATACTCGTCAAGTTAAAAACTTCATTCTATCTCATGGAACTTTGGCAAAGACTGACAATCTGGATGCAAAAGCGCTTGCCCAATATGGTGCTGAGCGTTGTGGACGTCTGCAGCTATTTACACCTATCTCAAAAGAACAAACCACCTTATTTACACTTTGTCAGCGTCGTGATGATATTACGAAAATGCTTGTTCAAGAAAAAAATAGGCTTAAAACTCCTGGAAATGATTACATTAAGGAAAGTTGTCAACAAACTATTGAATTCCTCAATAATCAGGTAGAAAAGCTTGATCAAGCTATACAAAAAATAGTCAATGAAAACCCTGAACTGAACCGATACCAGAAGATTCTTGAAACAGTTCCTGGAATAGGTAGAAAAACCTCTCAATGTTTATTGTGCCTTATACCGGAACTTGGTTCCTTAAACAAAAGGCAAGTTGCAAGCCTTGCAGGTGTTGCACCTCATCCTAAGGAAAGTGGTAAAGCTATTGGTTACCGAAGGATTATAGGTGGAAGAAGTAACGTTCGTTCAAAGCTTTTCACAGCTGCTATGGCTGCTAGAAACTCCAAGTCAGAACTTGCTGCTTTTTATTGTAAGCTTATTGATAGTGGTAAAAGAAAGATGGTAGCACTCACTGCACTTATGCGTAAAATTATAGTCATCGCCAATGCCAGACTTAAAGAAGCAATTAATTTGCATGTTTAGAAATTTACATGGCAATAATTAAAATTAGTTAATGAATATGTGCGTCCACACACACTAAAAGCACATATTCATTGGCTTAAGGTAGTAGCTGTTTGATATAAATTCTATTCTTATACAACAAAACGGGGTTTTATTGCCCATATGAAGTTGCAAAATTACACAAATAAAAAATTTTAAACATAGTTGATATCTACTTGAATAGACTTCTTTCAAAATTCATGTATGGAGCTCAAAATTGTGAATTGCAGCAATCAAATTAAACCTTAAACCAAAACGTTTTCGTCGGTTTCTATACCTGTCCGAGATGATTTTAAACCTTTTCAATAAGCCAATTACGTTTTCAACAATTGCCCTTTGGCTCATAAGTGCCCTGTTCTCTTTTTTTTGTTCTTTGCTTAACGGATTCTTTTTCATTTTCCTGTGCGGTAATACAACATTTTTGTGTATCTTCTGCATTCCCCTGTAGCCGGCATCAGCTAAGATTTTGGTGTCCGGTAATATTGCTACCTTTGATTCTCTAAACATCCGAAAATCGTGTTTTCTACCATTCGAGAAAGATGTGCATATGACTTTTTTACTCTTCTTCTCTGTTACTATTTGTGTTTTTATAGTATGCCTTTTTTTCTTTCCAGAGTAGAAGGGCTTTTGCTTTTTTTTGGTCTCTCTACTGGCGTTTCAGTTCCGTCTATTACTAAAACTTCATATTCTACATCACTCTTTAATAGCTCTTTTTTTCCTGGTAATGCAAAATCTGGATGTTTTATTAATATGTCTTCTACCTATCTTATTATTTTAAAACTGTTACTTTCACTCATGCCATAGCTTTGCCCAATATGAAAATATGTACGATATTCTCTTATATATTCCAGTGCCATAAGTAGCCTGTCTTCTATGCAAAGTTTACTTTTTCTTCCACTTCTAGCTTTTTTTCTTTTATCCTCCACTTCTAGAATTTCTACCATTCGCTCAAATGTTGCTTTTTTTACCCCTGTTAAACGTCGAAACTTTTCTCCTTCTAACTTTTCTATTTCCTTATATTTCATGCTTTCAAATACTTCATCTTACACTCCCTCTAACAATTTTGAAAGAAGTCTAGTGTCATCCCAGTACCTTCTCCTGTCATCCGAGTAGCCTCCTTTTTTTGTCATCCCAGTGCCCTGACTACTTGGATCCAGTTTCACCTTATGATGGTGTCATTCCAGTCTGGAATCCAGTTTTCCATACAATCTCACCGAAAACGTTGTAACCACTTTCTATGCTAGTTTGCTTGCTCACAAGCAAATTTTCCTGGATCCCAGACTGGGATGACAGGGGAAGGAGGCTACTTGCATGACACCATCTGCAGCCCTGCAAATTGTAATGTTCGTACAGTTGTGGCGGTATAACGTAGAAAAACTGTTAACTTAAATCTATATTGATATGTCCCATTTTACGCTTATCCCTAACCTCTTTTTTCCCATATATGGTTAAACTAGCTTTTTCGTTGCTCAAATACTTATGAGAATCATATATATCATTACCTATTATATTTTTCGTCATACAAGGAAAGCGTAATACTACTTCCTGCATAGGTAGCCCGCATATTATCCTAACTAGCTGTTCAAATTGACTAACGTTACATACATCCAAGCTCCAGTGGCAAGAATTGTGAGGTCTTGGAGCTAGTTCATTAACTAACAATTCGTTATCCTTAGTAACAAAAAATTCAATAGCCAGAATTCCTATTACATCAAGCGCATTTGCTATTTTCTTTGCAGTTCGTTGTACCTCTTGAGTTAATTTGCTATCTATTTTAGCTGGCACTGTTGAAGTATCAAGTATTCCATCAACGTGGTAATTTTCTGCTATAGGAAAAAAAGCTACTTTACCGTTTTTATCTCTTGCAACGACTATTGAAACCTCTTTCAGTAAATCAACACTTGCTTCAAGAATGTACTCTGTATTCCAATCAAAGGAAGCAAATTGCTTCACTTCAGAATCATTCTCAAGCACATATTGCCCTTTTCCATCATAACCCATTTCTGTTGTTTTCAGCCTTGTTGGATAGCCAAAAGCTCTACTGCTTTTCAGTAGCTCATTATAATTTTGTATACTTTTGTATTCAGCAGTTTTTATACTCAAGCTTCTAATGAAATCTTTCTCTCTAAGCCTATTTTGCGCAATGTGTAACGCTTTTTTACCCGGATAAAAATTTACATCGATATCAATTGCACTACATGGAATATTTTCAGACTCAATAGTGACCAAATCCACACTCTGTGCAAAAGATTCAAGCGCTTTCTTATCAGAGAAATCTGCTATTGTGAAATCATCAGCAACAGAGCAAGCTGGATCGTCTTTAGCACTGGCAAAAACATGTGTTTTTTGTCCAAGTTTTGTTGCAGCGATAGCAGTCATTTTACCTAATTGTCCACCACCTATTATTCCTATTACTTTTTTGCTCAGCGCATCTGGTTCATTCATACTATAAATTGATATTTCCTAATTAAAGTATACTTGAAAAATCTATGAAAAAAGTATATAATTAGAATGTTATCTTTTTATCATGAATATTCTATAATGATTCTAGAATACACACTAACTACCAACTTTGTTGAAGTTACAGTTTTACCAATTTATATTGAAGAGCAATCCATTCCTTATGAAAATTGCTATGTATGGATGTATAACGTTAAGATAAAAAACAAAAGTCAATCAACTATTCAATTGTTAAGTCGTCATTGGCAAATAATAGATTATAAGGGAAAAGTAAATGAAATTGCCGGAGTTGGTGTTATCGGAGAACAACCTGTGATAAAATCTGGAGAGGTATTCAAATACACAAGTGGAACATACTTAAATGCACCGTCAGGAATAATGCAGGGTAAGTATGAATTTCTGAATGAAGAGAGCATAAAAATTTTTGAGGTTATGATACCACCCTTTTCTTTGGATAGTCCATACGTCAAAACTAGACCCCATTAACTATCAAAATAGTTTATTTGTAACCAGACTGCATTCTGTGATTTTTAGCAAAACATGATCTTTCATTTGAGCTTTCTTCAATTTAAAATAAATACAGAAACTAGCTATCTTCAAAAATATGGTTGAATAATTGTTAATAATAGTGTATAATTATTAATATTTTCAAGCATTTTTGCCATGGCTCTTTCAAAATTTCTCGATCCTCGCAATGATTTGTGTTTCAAAAAAATCTTTGGAACGGAAAAAAATAAGAATATCCTGATCCACTTTTTGAATGATATTTTAGGGTTTACTGAGATAAATGCAATACAAGAAGTTGAGTTTCTTAGCACTATTATGGACCCCGAAGTTGCCTCTGATAAACAAAGTATTGTTGATGTTCTCTGCAAGGATTCTCACGGAAATAGATATATAGCAGAAATGCAGCTCGCTAGAGACAAGGGCTTTGAAAAGCGCGCACAACTCTATGCTGCTAAAGCCTACTCAAGACAATTAGATAAATCTGGCAACTACATTGATTTAAAGAAAGTCTTCTTTATTGCTATATCAAATTGTAACTTACTTCCTGAAGAAGTTGATTATATTTCTACTCACAATATACGTGATATAAAAACTAACGGCCATTACTTAAAAGATTTTCAGTTTGTCTTTATTGAGTTGCCTAAATTCGCAAAAAATAAAGTAGAGCAGTTAGAAAGTATAGTAGAAAGGTGGTGTTTCTTTTTTAAATACGCAGAAGAAACAACAGAAGAAGACTTAAAAGAGATAGCAGAAAAAGCGCCAATAATAAAGCTAGCATATGATGAATTAGACAAGTTTCGTTGGAACGAAAAAGATTTAGTAGCCTATGAAGAAAGGATAATGGATCTACGCAAAGAAGAAGCTATTCTTGAATACAGACTTGATCTTGCTGAAGAGAAAGGTATACAAAAAGGTATAGAGAAAGGGAAAATTGAAGGGAAAATTGAAGGGAAAATTGAAGGGAAAATTGAAGGGAAAATTGAAGGGAAAATTGAAGTCGCAAAAGCAATGCTGGCTAATAATGTTGATGTCAACACTATTGTTAAGTTTACTGGCCTTTCTATTAGTGAGATTGAAGAATTAAGTGGAAATCTGTGAACGGTTACGTTTATTTTTTATCCTTATCATCAAGTGTAAATAAGGTTATTGTAGAGATTAAGCCTATTATAACTATCATTAAAGAAAATGGGGCAGCTTCTCTATAGCGCTCATCGCTTACAAGTTCATATATTCTAGTTGATATTGTTTCAAAATTGAATGGTCTTATAATGAGTGTTGCTGTGAGCTCCTTGATAGTATCCATAAATACGAGCAAAAATCCCGATAATATACTCTTCTTGATGAGAGGGATATGAACATTCAAACATGTGGAAATAGGTCCGTGACCCATGGTATATGCAGTCCACTCAATTTCATTTGGTGTTTTTTTGAGCCCTGACTCTACCGCCTTGAAAGATATAGCAAAAAAACGAAATAAATATGAGTAAATTAAAGCACCGATAGTTCCTACTAAGCTAATTTCCACAACATATTGAGTAATGAAAGAGGATATTCTGCTTAAAAATATTATTATACTAATTGCGATAATTGCATTTGGAATTGCGTAGCCTAAAGAAATGAGACGCGCTATATTGTTGATTACCTTATTTTTATGCGCCGTATATCCAATCATTATTGCAATGCTAATTGAGATTAATGCGGTGATAAATGATAAACTAATGCTATTTGCTATTATGTTATAGAATCTTGCTTCGTATATGAAAAACCCCTTCTCTATGCTCCAATATATAAGTGGAATCATTGGTAAAGCAAAACCTATCAATATTGGTAATGCACACATAATATAAGTGCAAATCAACGGCATAGCGCCACTTATACTCCGTTTGTTGTGATAATCCGAATTGGTATTGATTGAAGAGTAAGATATTCCTTTTTTTTGTAGTTTTTTTTCGATAGCTATTAGTATCACAACGAAAATTAATTCTGCAACTGCTAAAACAGTAGTTGAATATTTGTCATGCAGTAAAAACCAGGTGCGATATATTCCTGTCGTAAAAGTATCGATAGCAAGAAACTGTGGTGTGCCGAAATCTGTAATTACTTCCATTAGTACCAAAGACAACCCAGCTATAATTGATGGGCGTATGGAGGGTATGATGACAGAAAACAGGCTCTTCAATGAGGAGAACCCAAGTGTTGATGCAATAGTGACTGAGTTACTAACATTCTTTAGACTTGAGCGAACTAACATATAAACGTATGGATATAGGCTGAATCCCATTACTAATATTCCACCACCTAGGGATTTTATTTCAGGAAACCAATAGTCACCTTTGCTCCAATCTAAAATGTCTCTTAATAAGCTCTGCACCGGACCTGAAAACTCTAGCGTATTTACATAGACGAACGCTACTATATATCCAGGAATCGATATCGGAAAGAACAAAGCAATCTCAAAAATTTTACTTCCAGGAAATGAAAAAAATGTGGTAAGCCAAGCTGGAATTACTCCAAATATGAAGGATATCCCCCCCACTCCTATCATCAAAATTAACGTACTCAGTATATATTCAGGGAAAAGTGTACTGATTACCCATCCGGAATTTGCTGTATCTGTAAATAGAATTGATATTAATGATAATATTGGACAGACGAATAATATACTTACTAGAAATAAGAATATATTTTTAAATACTCTTAAAAACATTAATTTGAATCTATATTTTATATTAAAATGTTATATGTAAAAACTGAAGATATCCAGTAATTATAGCTAACCCAAGAAAGGTTTCCCTACGTCATACCGCCCACAACTGTACGAACATTCGTTTGTGAAAGCAGTGTGTATAGCAGGTTTTGCCTCAAACACAAAGGCAGTGCCCAGACTACTTGGATCCAGAAAAATTGATTGTAAACAAACAACTATACAACATTTTCAATAAAATTACAAAAAAGCTGGATCCCAGTGTCAAGCACTGGGATGACAAAAAAAGGAGCACTGGGATGACATCCTCCCTTGTGGAAATTGCTCTCAAATCACAATGTTCGTACAGCTATGCGCGGTATAGATTCCGCTAACGAGTAGCGGAATGACGGTTTTTCAAATTGTAGAGCCACTTTAGCTATAACAGCCGTACTATTGAATATCTTTATAATTTTGTATATCATGTTTTTAGTTGATAAGTGAATAATCATGAGCTTCGTCATTGCAACTTTCTATCACTTTGTAGAACTCTCTAATTATTATGACATGAAAGACGAAATAAAAGCTGCATGCAACAACGTTGAGTTAAAGGGCACTATACTCCTTGCAGAAGAGGGTGTTAATGCAACAATATCTGGTGAAAGAAACGCAATTGATAAAATATTCGATTTTCTACGTTCTGATTATAGGCTAAGGGACCTTACATGGAAAGAGAGTGCAGCAGAATATCAACCATTTAGCAAGATGAAGGTAAAATTAAAAAGAGAGATTGTGAATCTTGGTGTAAGCAATCTTGATATTTCCCTTAGGGGTAAATACGTTAACCCAGAGCATTGGGATGATTTTACTTCTCAACCTGACGTTCTAGTAATAGATACACGAAATGAGTATGAAGTGAAGTTAGGCAAGTTTAAAAATGCAATCAACCCACATACTCAGCGTTTTCGCGATTTTCCTGAGTGGGCAAAGTCTTTCTCTGAGAGTAAAGACCTGAAAGTAGCTATGTACTGCACTGGTGGAATTAGATGTGAAAAATCAACAGCATATATGAAAAGTCTTGGATTTAACGATGTGTACCACCTGAAAGGCGGCATTCTTTCTTACCTTGAAAAAACTCGTAATGAAAATGGTAATTGGAAAGGAGAATGTTTTGTTTTTGATGATAGAATTGCTGTTGATAACTCACTTACTCCAAGCAACACAATAAAATGCATATTCTGCTCAAATCAAGTTTCAACTAATGAACTGAAGTCAGTTCCACGTGGCCAGGTGATTTGTTCTGATTGTAAACTTCAGTGTTATAGCTATAATAAGTAAGAATTCCCTTTACTTGACCTTTATAATCCCAGCGCGTGACGCTGGTCCCTATAACTACTTCAAACAGAATCACAACTGTACGAACGTTGTAGTTTGGGCCACCAGTGGGGTGTCATCCCAGTGTCAAGCTACTCGGATGACAAAAAAAGGAGCGCTGGGATGACATCCTCCCTTGTGGAAATTGCTCTCAAATCACAATGCCCGTAAAGCTGCGACCCTAGAGGTACTGTTTCTCACCCACTGCAAATATTGCACGGTACTATCCACTTGGTCGTCGTGGCGCGTTTCTGGGAACATTAAAATTTCATACTCAAAATCATTCAGCCATACTGCTTGGTGCGGCAGAAAAACCTTGCCAGACTCTATAGTCGGAACAATTTGATAAAATCGAGTGAGTTTGTCATCATGTGGCATTATTTCGATAATTGGTAAATCACTATTTGCTTTTAGCTCTTGCACCAATTGCTGACCACTTGTTTTTGCTTCGATTAAAATTGCGTGTGGTGTCCATCTTGCTGCTAAGGACAAAACTTGCTCTTTAAGCTTTGGATACTCAAGCTTTGCGCGATATACATCAAGTAAATAGAATTTATTGCCCACTTTTGTCCAGGTGGTGCAGACGCTAAAGTTGCTCATGCTGCTTGTTGAAACTGCAGTGTCCCAGCTCTGAGTGACATATGAGAGACTATCAGGAAAATTTCTATAGCGCTTCAACCACTCTCGTTTAATTATACCACTTGAAAGTGGCAGAGGGTTCTGTTGATATTGTGCAGCAAAAGCGTAACTCCCAAGTTCAACCTTTATCATCTCAACTTCTTCTTTTCCTCCATCGAGGGGATATAGCAACTGACCTTCTTCTCTTGAGTATAATATTACGGGTGGTGTCATTCTAGCACTTGATGCTGTAATCCAGCTTTTGTACTCATTAGACTTCTTTCAAAATTCATGTATGGAGCTCAAAATTGTGAATTGCAGCAATCAAATTAAACCTTAAACCAAAACGTTTTCGTCGGTTTCTATACCTGTCCGAGATGATTTTAAACCTTTTCAATAAGCCAATTACGTTTTCAACAATTGCCCTTTGGCTCATAAGTGCCCTGTTCTCTTTTTTTTGTTCTTTGCTTAACGGATTCTTTTTCATTTTCCTGTGCGGTAATACAACATTTTTGTGTATCTTCTGCATTCCCCTGTAGCCGGCATCAGCTAAGATTTTGGTGTCCGGTAATATTGCTACCTTTGATTCTCTAAACATCCGAAAATCGTGTTTTCTACCATTCGAGAAAGATGTGCATATGACTTTTTTACTCTTCTTCTCTGTTACTATTTGTGTTTTTATAGTATGCCTTTTTTTCTTTCCAGAGTAGAAGGGCTTTTGCTTTTTTTTGGTCTCTCTACTGGCGTTTCAGTTCCGTCTATTACTAAAACTTCATATTCTACATCACTCTTTAATAGCTCTTTTTTTCCTGGTAATGCAAAATCTGGATGTTTTATTAATATGTCTTCTACCTATCTTATTATTTTAAAACTGTTACTTTCACTCATGCCATAGCTTTGCCCAATATGAAAATATGTACGATATTCTCTTATATATTCCAGTGCCATAAGTAGCCTGTCTTCTATGCAAAGTTTACTTTTTCTTCCACTTCTAGCTTTTTTTCTTTTATCCTCCACTTCTAGAATTTCTACCATTCGCTCAAATGTTGCTTTTTTTACCCCTGTTAAACGTCGAAACTTTTCTCCTTCTAACTTTTCTATTTCCTTATATTTCATGCTTTCAAATACTTCATCTTACACTCCCTCTAACAACTTTGAAAGAAGTCTATTTGTAGTTACTCGGGTGACAGGAACAAGAAAAGGAGGCGCTGGCTTTTTGATTGAATAGATAATCTCCTTATTTTCAGATATCATCGGTAAACAAGTATGGTTCCATATGTTTTTCGGTTTGGAGAGAAGGTGCCCGGTTAAATCTTCTTGATGTAGCCTATGCATCACAAGAACAATTACTCCTTTTTTTCTATTGTTGAGCCTGGCTACTAAAGTCTGGTCAAACCAGTTTGTAGCACGCTTTCTAAACGTTTCACTCAAAGCTTGGGTGGGACTCAGTGGATCATCCACGATGATGAAATCACCACCTTCACCTGTTAACGTCCCTCCAACGGACGTTGCGATTCTAAATCCTCTCTGCACTGTTTGAAATTTGTATTTGGTATTCTGATCTTTGGATAGTTCTATCTCTGGAAATAGCGCTCTATACCAACTAGACTGCATCACGCACCTGGTGTCGAGCGAGTGCTTTTCGCTGAGCCGCTGAGAATAACTTGCAACTATTATTCTCGCAGTTGGTTGGTTTCCCAGTATCCATGCAGGCCACGCAACACTCACGCACAGGGACTTCATTGAACGCGGAGGCATATTGAATATTATTCGTTTCACTTCACCAGCGCTCGCCGCTTCCAGCCTATCTGCTATGACTTTTATGTACCGATAATTATTATACTCACATCCCGGCACTACCGTTTGAAAGCATAACTCAATGAATTTTAGAAAGTTCATGATATAATGTTGAAACCAACGCGTGACGCTGGGATGACAAAAAAAGGAGCACTGGAATGACACCTTCCTGCCCAGTTCATGTTGCTATAAATATTAAGGAATTTACCAAACGAAAAAAAAGGCAAAAGAAGCCTCGTGGTTGGCTAATTACTTACATTATACTTTCAAGTATGGCGTTTTTTTATTCTAAACGCTTAATAACCGCGATTTAGTTGCTTTTAAGCCGCAACTAATCTAAATTATAAACATTAAGAAATTTACTAAACAGAAAAAAAGGCAAAAGAAACCCTAGGGTAGCTAGTTATTCACTATCCATTTTTAAATCGGCGTTTTTTGATGTTTTAAATGCTTTATAAGCGCATTTCAGCTTATATTAGGTAAAAACCTAGAATTTTATAAAGACATAAGGTGCACATAGTGCAAAAAATTAAACATGGGACGCCAGATACGTGAGTTTTTTTGTCATTTAATCTGTACAGAGAAGATAAATAAATAGCTTCAGTTTCATGATAAGAGGGCTGGCGGAGTTTGTCAAGTAAGTTTTTCGTTTCTGCGGGCTACCCAGATTAATATTATATAGAAGGTTTGCTGCCAATAAAGCCTAAACTTACCAAATACATTTCTGTAGATTCAGATCTACTTGACTTTGGTTTAAAGTATTTTACTGTTTTAAACATTTTTTTTAGCTCGTTACAAAAATCTTTATCAGATTCTCCTTGGAAAATTTTTACTACAAACGTGCCACCATGGCTCAAGAAATGCTTTGCAAGATTGAGCGCTGCTTCGCATAAAAGCATAATTCTGATATGATCCAACGATTTTAAACCACAAGATTCGGGGGCCATATCAGATAAAATTACATCAAATTTTTGATCCTTGAATTTTTCTCTTAAAATTTCAAGCTCATTGATAATATCGCATTGTATAAACTCTACTCCATTAATTGCATTCATTGGTTTTACGTCAAGAGCAACCACATTTGCACCTTTCTGAGATGCAACTTGTGACCATCCACCAGGAGAAGCACCAAGATCAATAATTTTTTGCCCTTCTTGGAATAATTTAAATTTGTTATCTATTTCTACCAGCTTATATGCTGAGCGTGACCTATAACCATCCTTGCTAGTTTTTTGCACATACTGATCATTCAAATGACGATGTAGCCACCTTGTTGAAGATAGTTTTCTGCCTCTAGCCGTCTTTACTCTAGTTTTTATTACTAATACCCTATAAAAATCACTTATTATTGATTATATCTTTGAGCTCTTTTTCAACTACTTCTTTTACCAGTGCATGTAGATATTTATTCAGCCATTCTGAAAGCTGAGGTTTTAAAAGAGATGTAACTAATTCTTCAACAGTAAGATTCGCTCTTTTTTGTTGTTTATGCTGCAATTCATTTTGCATTTTTCCAAGCAGCGCTTTGATCTCTTCCATATTCTCTTTTAAAATTAGATGATCGTTATTTTGTGCTTGTAAGCCGCTATTACTCGCTTTGTCATTACTCACTTGGATATTATCGTGCAAATAAATATCTTTTTTTTCTTCTGAATTGTAGCTATGGCTATTAAATTGGTTACTGTTGCAAGCCATTTCCTCACTTTGGTCATCATTATCAATGTCCTCTTTTTCACTATTTTCTTTTTTGCCATCTTCTTCCATGTCTTCTGGATACTCTTCCTCAAGGTATAGTACATCATCATTTTCATCCTTTATTTTTGCTTTATCTTCACTCGCGTTTTTACCCGATATAGCTTTTTTTATATCTTCTAGGATATCTTTTACAGATTGATTGCCTTGTTCATCATGCATAGTGCTAATACCATTAAATTTAGAGGTTTATACTATTTATCATAAAAAGCAAGTTGTAAACACTAATCACATAATTGCTTTTTGCTTCAACTAAGTCTGAACGTGCTTTAAATAATGCATCTTCAGTGTCCAAAAGGTCAGATGTACTCTTTAAATTTAAGTTTACCTCTTGCTCAACTCCTTCCAATGCTAAAGCTGCTGCTTTTTCCGCTTCTTGACTTGCTTTGATAATGGCCTTTGCTGTCAGCACATTATTCCAAGCATTTACAACTGCTTGTTCTATATTTTTTACCTTTTCATAATAATCGTAGGTAGATTTTTTTGCATCCATTTTAGCTTTACTGACACCAAAAGCATTAACTCCTCTTTTAAAGATTGGAACATCAAGAGTAAAAACTACATGAACATTTTCTAATAGCTTGTCTAATTTTATACCATCACCCCCAAAATTTTTGCTTGCGCTTAGATTTAAAGAAGGAAGCCACTTGGAGCTTTCAGCAACCACTTCCATTCCGGCTGCTCTTTTTTGATAAACTGCTGCTTTTAAAGATAAATTATTGGTTTTTGCTAACTGTAAACATTCATTTAGCTCTGGAACAGAAGGTAGTTTATCATTAGCTTCAGAAAGGTCATCAGCATCTTCGCCAATCAAATGATAATAAGCAATATTTGCCAACTTTAATTTACCTTCAGCATCAACTCTTTCGGATATAGAAGACGAGAATTTTGCTTTTGCTAACAAAACTTCAGCATTGGTTACCTCTCCAAGGGAAAAGCGTTTTTTCATAGCTGACAAATGTTCCAAAGAAACGCGTTCTTTATGTTCTCTGAGCTTTAATATTTCTGTCTTTTGTAAAACACTAACATATGCTTTCACAGCATTAAGTGCAAGCTCTTGTTTTGATTGCTGAAATTGCATTTTTTCTGCTTTGAGAAGATGACTTGATCGACTAAATGTGGCAAAGGTGCCGCCGCCATCTATTATTCTTTGGCTTAATATCAGGCGTTTTCCAGAGTCTTGTGGATTATTAATAATATTAAAATTACTATCGAAATTGTATTGCAAATTAATGTCAGGTAAAAATCCAGCTAACCCAGAGGATTTATAATATTTTTCTGCGCTTTTATATTGGTAAAATTGAGACTTTATTTTTGAGCTATTTTTGATGGCTTTGCTTATAACTTCTCCCACATCGGTTGCATAGCAACTTATAGTACTAAAAATGATCGCAAGTGTGATAATCAATCGAAACATTCTACTTCCTATGCATATTGGTTGCGCAGCTCAATTACTAACATAAATTACTTTAATAATCAATAACTAATATTGTTGACACTATTGAGAAATTAAGTATATAGTAGCTTACTATTGTTTAGTTAAATTACAATGAAAACTTTTTTCTTAAAAGAGAAACAAATCGACAAAAAATGGTTTGTCATAGATGCAGAAGGATTAGTGGTAGGGAGGCTCGCAGCATTTGTAGCGACACTATTACGTGGAAAGCATAAACCTGAGTATACACCTCATATGGATTGTGGCGATAATGTAATTATTATCAACGCAGAAAAGGTGCATTTTACCGGGAAGAAACTGAAAGATAAAATTTACTATAAGCATACAGGTTATTCTGGTGGTTTGAAGAAAACTACTCCAGATAATATTTTAAATGGCAAATTTCCTGAGCGTGTAATAGAAATGGCAGTGAAAAGGATGCTTGATGATGGGCCTATGGCACGTAGACGCTTTGAAAATTTGTATGTTTATTCTGGTTCAGAGCATAAGCATCAAGGGCAGCAACCTGAAAAGATAGATTTTGCCTCTTTGAATCGTAAAAATAAAAAATAATGGAGTAAAAATGAAGAATTCTACAATAAATAACAATGATTGGTCAGAAGAGACAATTAAATCAGCAGTTGATTCGCTTGGTCGTTTATATGCTACAGGCCGAAGAAAAGAATCTGTAGCAAGAGTATGGATAAAGCCGGGAAGTGGAAAATTTAGTGTTAACAAAAAAGGCGATCTAATTTCTTATTTTAAAAGAGAATCAGTGTGCCAAACAGTAAAAATGCCATTTGTTGCGACCTCTATGTTAGATAAATATGATGTATTTGCAACTGTAAAAGGTGGAGGGCTATCTGGTCAAGCGGGTGCTCTAGC
Organism: Wolbachia endosymbiont (group A) of Longitarsus flavicornis; assembly: GCF_963931955.1. Classification (NCBI taxonomy): domain Bacteria; kingdom Pseudomonadati; phylum Pseudomonadota; class Alphaproteobacteria; order Rickettsiales; family Anaplasmataceae; genus Wolbachia; species Wolbachia endosymbiont (group A) of Longitarsus flavicornis. The sequence continues at coordinate 696,930 of NZ_OZ008337.1, forward strand.
TCATGGAATAAGCAGAGCTTTAAGTAGCATAAGCCAAGATTTGCATTCTATATTACGTAATGGTGGGTTCTTAACTAGAGATTCACGTATTGTTGAACGTAAGAAATATGGTCAACATAAAGCTCGAAAAAAGTGTCAATTTTCTAAGAGATAGTTATTTTATAGGGGTGTTTTTTTGTAAGTATTATACAAATATTTGCAAAAGTGTATGATATCCTCTATTTTTGTGATGAATTTAGTTGACTATCGGTGTCAACATAATATGCTATTTGTGTGATTTTTTCAATATTAAGGTAATTTATGAGTAAAGAAGATATAATAAAACAATTAAAAGAAGATTGTTCTGGTCAGAATATAGATATAACAAAATCTGATTTGAGCAAGATTCATGATGCGTTTATAAAAATAATAAAGAATGAGCTGCATGGGAAAGGTGAAATACGTCTGCATGGGATAGGAACACTTTCTACTGCCATAAGTCAGGAGAAACAATGTCGTAACCCCCAAAATGGTGAGATCATGACTGTTCCTGAAAAGACAAGGGTAAAATTTAAAGCAAGCCAAGCTCTTTTAAGTATTTTAAATGAGAAGGAAAAAGCAGCAGTTAGTTAGACATTGTCATTTTCATTGTTTTTACTACGCTGTGTAAGCCGTAAAATACAGCTTCGCTAATTAAATAGTGGCCTATGTTAAGAGCTGAGATGTGAGGTATTTTTGTCATCCTCTTAGCGTGTTTATAAGTTATGCCATGTCCTGCGTGGCATTCTATTCCTAATTTATTGACGTACTCTGCAGCATTGGTGATTAACTGTAACTTTCTCTTTGATGGATTATCACAGTAATCCCCTGTGTGAATTTCTATTATGTCAGGTTTTGTCTCTAGCTTTTCAAGATATTTCAGTTGATTGACATTTGGATCGATAAACAGTGAGACTTTTATGCTAGAGCTATGCATTTCTTCTATTATACTAGAAAGCTTACTGTGCATATTAACGATATCCAGGCCACCTTCGGTTGTTAATTCTTCTCTTTTTTCTGGTACTATACAAATCGAATAGGGTTTTACTTCTTTTGCTATTTTTAGCATTTCTTCCGTGGCCGCAATTTCAAGGTTTAGCTTAGTGTCAATGCTTTTTTTTAGGTTAAACACGTCCTCATCCCTAATATGCCTTCTATCTTCTCGTAAGTGTACAGTAATAAAGTCTGCTCCAGCGTCAATGGCTATTTCTGCTGCTTTGAGTGGATCTGGGTAGGAGGTTCCGCGTGCGTTACGAAGAGTTGCGATATGATCAATATTAACGCCTAGTTTCATAATTTACCTCAAAAATTATTTATAGATTATACATGTTATTAGGTCTTTTGCATAGTGACCTTACCCAGATGATATGACAACACAGAGAAAAAATACCTAAGCGTCAAAACGAAGGAGAAGAGATAAAGAAGTGGAGGATAATACGAAGATATGCTCATTTTGGATGTAGGAGCTTTCCAGGAATTGTCTTCTTGAATTCTATGGTATTTTGTTTAACATTGAAACAAGAGTCCAGTATCAGCTACTTGCATGACATCGTTTACTATGTGCCATATTGCAATGTTTGTACAGTAAGCCATAAGGATGACAGAGCAGATTTAAGTTAGCTATTATACTCACCGTTTGTGGCTGAAAGGAGCACATTTTTAGAATAATGAAAACAATCAGCACTTTAATTCAAGAAGGATCGGAGTTATTATCGTCACACAAAGTCGAATCACCACATCTGGATTGTGAAATCATTATGCAGCACGTACTTGGAGTGGAAAGATCATTCATAATTATGAACCATGCTGATCAAGTGCCGATGGAGAAAGAACTTTTATTTTGGAAATTAACAAAAAAAAGAGCGGAAAGATATCCAATATCGCAAATAATAGGTAATCGTGAATTCTGGAGTAAAAATTTTATAGTTAATCAGCATGTTTTGGATCCAAGACCAGATAGTGAAACATTAATCTCAACAGTGTTAAAATATTACCCAAATAAAAAGCAGAGACTAAAAATTGCAGATTTTGGTACAGGTACAGGTTGTTTATTGATATCCGTACTTAGTGAGTATAAATATGCTGTTGGCGTCGGTTTTGAAAAAAGCTTGGAAGCATACAAAGTTGCCTATCAGAACACAAAAAAACATGATCTTCTCAGCAGAGCCAAAATATTTCCAAGTTCGTGGACAGAGTGCAGAGATTCATTTGATCTGATAATTAGCAATCCTCCATATATTAAAAGAAGCAAATTGAAAGACTTGCAAGCTGAAGTGCAAAAGGAACCAAGAATTGCCCTTGATGGTGGTATTGATGGTTTGAGCTGTTATTTGAGCATTTTCCCAATATTGAGAAAGTGCCTTAAAAAAAATGGGTTTGCGATATTGGAGATCGGTGAAGATCAAAATGATATTGACAAAATAATACCCTCATACGAATTAGCTTTTCAGGAATACGTATATGATTTGGCAGGAATGAAGAGATGCATTGTTATGCAAAAAACATAGCTAATGTTTTCTTGTATTATCTACTTCATCCCATATTATCCTATGTCATCCCAGTACCCTCTAGCTAGTCATCCAAGTAGCGTGACTACTTGGATCTATATTTACTATGGTCAAGCCATAGGATGACAGGAACGGTTTTATGCATTTTTTAAAGGGCAACATGTTTAAGCTTTGCTGGCAAAGTGGAAAGTAAGGCCAGCCTCTATGCCGTGTGTGTGAAATAGTTGATTACCTATATTTATTTCCTCAGTTACTTTCTTACCTGAGCTAGGATTAAGCTTCTTTTTTCCAGCATTATTAGGGTCGTCTACCACTTGTCCTAACTTTTCTGCTGTAAGCTTAATATCGCTACCAATAGCACCAAAACCTCTATATCCGATATGCATATTTACATCTTCATTTATGCGATAGTCAAAGCCAGCTTTTACTTGACCTGCGGGTCTTATTGACGGTTTTTCAAACATCGTCATTCTTGTTGCACCGACTCCAATACCAACGTAAGGAGAAAAAGAGAAACGGTCACTTTTCCAATGATGATAAACATTTGCCATTACAGATATGTTCTCAATTTGGTCATGACTAACTGCAGCACTATAGAAATAAGTTTCTTTACCAGTCTCCTTTAGGTATGAAACAGTTATTTGGCTACTTGTTAAATCAATATTATCCACTTTTACAGAAGAATACATCCCTTCCAATTCAGCCCTATAGCTGTTACCATTCAATTCCCCTGTATAACCCAATGCTACATTTGTAGCAAAAGGTGGGTTATAATCTCCTTTATACTGACTCAGTAACTGACCGCCTGTATTCTGAGCACTTCTGTCATTTACAGATACCTTATTGGTAGCTGTAGCATCAGCACCTCCAATTTTTGCTTTCAACTCACTCGTGTAATTTAAATATTGACCGTAATACCCACTACCAAAGTAAAACCCTTCTGTTTCACTCGCAAAAGATTGTTGTGACAACAGCAAAGCAAGTGCTGTAACTGCTAATGTTTTTTTACTAATCATTACTACTCCCCTAGTTAAAATAGCTAATCTAATACTAATTAATTAAAAATGGCTTAATATGAAAAACCTAATTATTTGCATAACTTGCACTTTCCTGAGCTAAAAATAGGCAAAGTTAACCTTACTTCTCGTCATTTTTGAATTTATCGTCAATATCCTCATCTTCAAATTCATCCTCCTCTTCTTCGTCATCAAACCCATCATCGCTTCTATCCTCATCTTCCTCGTCATCATCTTCAAACTTATCGTCGATATCTTCATCATCAATATCTTCGTCTGCAAATTCATCTGATTCATCATATACTGCATCTTCTGTTTTAGTTTCAGCAGGATAATCAACTGGATTAGGTCCCTCAAGAGCATTATTCCCTTCGTTATTAACCTTATCTTTACTCGCAGCGGCAGAAAGAACTTTATTTGGGTCATATGGTTCTTGTGTAGGCACACGAGTTTGCTTGAGCAGCCTTCTTGTGAAGGTGGTATCACTGTAGTACAAAATTTTCTTTGATTTAATTGGGTAAGTCGACTCTATTAAAATTATCTGATCGTCACGTGGCAACATAATAACTTCTTGAGGCAATAGCAATGCTCTCTGTATTTCAGAGATATGTAACGACCTTGAAGCAGGATTCAAGTCTAAAAACTTAGGTTTGTTTAACGATTCTTGTTGTACAGTTTTGTTTCCTATAAGTTGCGATATTAAATTAGCTGTTTCAATATTATTGGCTGCAAAAGTTATTCTGTAAGTCGAGTTTGACAAAAAGGAGTTCATCCCTGCTTCTTCGTATATTCCTTTGAGCTGCTCAGTATCTTGAACAATTAAGAATAACCTAACTCGATAACCACGAAAATATGCAATACCTGTTTGAAATTGCTCCATTTTTCCAAGTGTAGGAAACTCATCCATTAAAAACAATACGCCATAAGGCTCGTCATCCGATGGCAATTTTCTACATAAAAACTCAGTTGCCTGTTGGTAAAAAACCTGCATTAAAGGCCTGAGCCTAGTCAAGTTGTCAGGAGTTAAACCAACATAAACTGTAATTTTCTTCTTTTTAAAATCTAGAATATTAAAATCACTTGACGCAGTTGCAGTATCAATCAATGGGTTTGCCCACAATTCAAGTGATGAGTTCATGGTTGATACAACACCTGACCTTTCTTTATCAGCTTTTTGTAAAAAAGCTGCAATATTCATATATGCTACAGGGTGTAGTATTTTACCCATTGTATCAAGAGCAACAGCAAGATTATAAACCACGTCATCACTACGCATCGTACGCACAACTTCACCAAAAGATTTAACTTTCTCTGGTGCAGCAAGTAAGTATAATACCACTCCAACAAATAAGCTTCTTGCTTCATTCTGCCAAAAGTCTTGTTCAGGCATGATTAGGTTAGCTATTTTCTGCACATCGTCAACCATCTGCCCAGGTTTTTCACTAATCCATTGTAATGGATTGTAACAGTGACTTATTCCATCTGGCTGCGCTGGATTCCATACGTATACTTTTTGTCCTTGTCGTTCTCGCCAACCACTTGTTATTTCATAGTTTTCTAATTTTATGTCGTGTACAATTACCGAGTCAGTCCAAAATAATAAATTAGGAATTACAAAGCCAACACCCTTACCAGAACCTGTAGGTGCAAATAACAATGCATGCTGAAACCCATCAGAAATGAAGTATCCTCTTTTATCTTTACCAAGCAATAATCCCTTTTTGCTTCTTAACCCTGCTTTTCGTATGTCTTTCTCTGATGCCCACTGCGAGTCTCCATGAAGTGATTCTTTCTTTTTAAATGGTCGCCACTCAATTATCCTTTCTCTTAAATTCCACAAAATAACCATTAAAATAATGATAGGCAGTGCAGAAGATATAATTAATGTGATTTTGAGCTCAAGGCTATATAACTCTGGGCGGTGCCAACAATATTGTATATGATCAAAAATCGTTGGCCAAAGAGCTTGAGGGAAAGGCGTCAAACTAGGATTAATTGCTTTAAAATCCACACCATCTGGACCGTCAACTAATAGAAAGAACAATATACCAGATAGATAGAAGCAAAACTCAAGTACGCTAAAAGCTACTACACCTCCTATGAGAATATTACGTAGGTGATTTCCATTACTCATAAACTACTCTTCCTTAACTTATGTATAAATTTAAGCATTTTCGCTCGCAGATCTAGTAAATAATATCTCAGAAATGCTTCTTTTGCCCCCACCGGTTCTTTTTAGCTGAATAACAATATCAATCACATTTCTAATGTATGGTATGATCTGATCTGGAGGAATGCCAAGATTTGCCTGCATAACCATCAATTTTATTTGCTCAAGGGCCATTGTTGGACTATCCGCATGAAGGGTTGATATTGATCCAGGGTGACCAGTATTTATCGCCCTAAGAAAACTAAAAGCTTCCGCTCCACGGAGCTCACCAACTATTATTCTGTCTGGCCTTAAACGTAAGCACGCCTCTATCAAATCTTGAGTGGTTACTTTTGCTCTGCCCTGCCCTCCTTTAGAGGCAATTAGATGGACTTTATTGGGATGTTCGTTCAAAACGATTTCCCTTGCATCCTCAACAGTAATAATTCTTTCCTCAGCTGGAATAGCACGCAAAGTAGCATTAGTAAAAGTAGTCTTACCAGTGGAAGTTCCACCGCTAATTATAATATTTTTCTTACTTATTACAGCGTATTCTAAAAACTCTTTTATTTTTTTTTGTCTTAACAGTAAATCCAAATGACGGTCAATTGGATTATCAGTTGCTTCTGTAACAGTCTCAGAAAAAGCCCCCATTTTTTCGTAATCATCCAATGCTAATTGCATGCTAGAAGGCTTACGAATCGACATGACTACTTTATCAGGTTCACATGCTGGCGGAAATACTATCTGTATACGATAACCATTTGGTAATGTTGCCGAAAGTAAAGGTGCTTCTTCGCTAAGTTTTTGTTCTGTAGCTTGAGCAATCAGTCTGCCAAGAGATTTCAAATGGTTAAGATCGAATACTTCTAATTTTTCACACCTTATTTCACCGCGATTTTCAATCCATACTTCCTTTGGCTTATTTATTGATATTTCATTTACGCCTTCTTCTTGAAATATGCCTTGTAATGGCTCCAAATATGTATCAAGTGCAGCATAGTTCATTTCATTGATTTAATATTGCCTGTGGAGGAAATACTATATCTTGGTTAACAAATACTTTCAATGCGGTGCCTTGATCGACATAAATAGTTGGTTTTTTATCTGTATATCTGCCCACTACATCTCGCATATCTTTAGAAAAATCCTCGATCGACTTCCCAATTGCTTCATCATAGACAGACTTGCTTTTTCTTTGAAATTGTTGTAACAGTTGATTTACATTTTCCAGGCCTATATTTACCTTGTCTTCTCCAATTCCTAGTGCTTTTGCTATTTCCTGGTTCATTGTTTTTAGTAAATCTTGTTCACTTTTGGCACTCCGAATTTTTCCGATAGCTCCAAGGCCCAGTTTCCATTTATCACTAGATATATCCTTTGCTGCTTCACCAATAACATCTTTGAGTGAAGAAAAATCTATTTCAGTTGCAGTGATGGATCTCACCGCATCCATAGGAGTTAGCGTACCAATAAGATTAGAAGCCTTTTGCCCTATAACAGCTGAACCAATCGAAACACCAGCAAGTGCCACTGAAGAGAATAATGCACTTACTATTTTATTATCAACTATTCCTGCTATCCCTGCTCTACCAAGCTCGTCAGTACTAAGTGATGAGATGGCAACATCTATTCCATGTGGCAGAATCACTCTATTCCAGTTTATATTTACACGAGATTTAGCAACATTCGAGTCAAATGAATAACTACCTATCAATCTTGAGCCTTTAGGTATTAAAACTGTATCACCAGTTTCTGCATAAACATCTCTACTCACCATAGCACGCAGCATTCCTTGCAGATCAGAATTTATTGCAGTTTCAAGAACAGCATCAATAATTTTACCTTGAGTAATCATTAAACCAAGCTTTCCTACTCTGGTAGCTTTGCTCGACTGTGCTGAAGTGTCGGATAAAATAGCATCAGCAGCCTTGTTCTCTCCACTACTACCTGAAATTGTTAACATTTGTGCACTACGTCTGTCTCTAGGATAACCTCCGCCCCCTATTGTAGGAAACGAGGTAGGTAAATTGCTAATAACATTACTAGAAGGAAAATTTGGCTTTGGCAAAATAGGTATATTTGACACAGGGGTTTCTTTTGGTTTCTCTTCTTCTTTTTTAATTTGTTTTATTTCTGGTACGATTTGTGGTGTAGGAAGAGGAGGTAAGGGTGGTAAGGAATCGGTTATTATTCTTTCTGGAACTATTACATTATCTGGAACTTGTTCCAACTTTCCTTTAAATTCTTGAACGTTTTGCTTTGTTTCCTCTTTTTTAATAACTTCTGAATCCTCTTTATGAGAAGGACTAAAATAGAAATAATACACTACACCAACCAGAAGCACTAAAATCATAACCATCAATGCCCTATGACCTTGATTAGAGCCAACTGTTACTACCTTGTTCTCTATTTCTGACTCATCTTCTGAATTGTTACGCCTTTCTTTATTCATATTGCATGTACCACAGCTAAAGTGACCTATTTATAATTTCAACTTCACCATCTTCATAACGCATAAATAGCTTTTTATGTACCCCTTTTATTATAACATAATCATCAAATAACAGCCTTTTACAAGGTTTATCCTCCCCTTCTACAAAAATCTGAGGTATTTTATTATTATTTCTAAATTTTAAATAGGTTAAATAACCATCATCAAATAACTCAATCGGAACTATATCCGCATTACCACCTTCATCAATATATGTATAATTATACTTCGTATCATTTTCTTGTATTATTTTTTCTGGCTTGTCTGTAGTATACTGCATTTGAGTAGGTAAAGAAACCTCATCTAAATCAACATCAAATTCACCTTCTTCTTGAGGATAATAAAAACGTACTACGTAAGATATATCCTTTTCAGCAGAATAATCGTGATCCACTTTCTTAGCATTAGTGTCCAGGTATTTATCGTAGTTTGGCCTTGAGATTAAATCAAAAATGTAATTTCTTTTTTTAGTTGTCGTAATAATCATGTTAGTGCGGCTACTAACTTCAAATGGCATGATAAGCAATTTATTGTCATAAGGATTAATTTTCCAACTTGATGCATCACCAACAGCGATATTTTTAACTTTTTCTCCTTCCGCAAATTCAATATAAGAATAGTAACCCTGACTAAAAACCACCGTAAATACTTCATTAGGGCTATACACAAAAGTCTTTATTCTACTATCTACAGAAATAGGTTCATTATAATTAATGGATGCGTTTAAATTGCTACTTACAAGTAAAACTAAAACTAATAATATCCTATACATATTCATCATCTACTCTATATGAAATAACTTGAAACCCTAATGGGTTAATATATCTTTGCTGATCATTCATTTCAAGCGATGCATATCTATATGACATAATAACTATCTTATTTTTTCTTGTGGAACTTCCATCTTTCCGTATAAATTCCACAAAAAACCTCACCTGAAGAGCATCGTTACCCAATTTTTGAATCGAGCGAATTTTAAATTCATTTTTGGTATCTGAATATAAATTAAAAAGATCATCCATATTCTGCGATCCTATATAATTTCTAAATTCATTATACACATTAGATGAGGAAAACAACCTCACCTTTGTATAATAGTTATAATTATAATGATATGGATCAAAAACCTCCCTTGCTTTTATATACTCTGAAATAAAATAATCGTTCAGCGCTTCATCTGCAGAATACTGCTTTACTGTGACAGGATCAACCAATTGCACTATTCCCGATTTCTTGTCAATTTCTATAACAAATGGCTCAATAGTGCTACTTGTGCTAATTTTAAATATGACTAATATGCTGATAGAGATCGTTGCTAATAATATTAACGCAAATAAAAGTAGAATATTCCTTTGAGCAATAACTGTGCTGTAGCGGTTTGAATTCCAATTTATATCCTTATCTAACGATTCAGTACTTTTCTCTCGCTTAAAAAATCTTAGCATTTTAATATTCTTAAAAATCTTAACTTGTGTTAATAAACATAGCAAATTAACAAAGTAGTTACAACAAAAAAGCTAAAAAACTCTTAACTTATGGCCTAGCTTACCAAACTTTGTCTCCATATATGAATCGTTATATTTATTACGTTCCACAATAAGTGGTAGACACTTTGTAACCTCTATACCACTACTTTCCAATTCTGACAATTTCCTATCATTGTTTGTAAGTAATTGGATTTTGTTAATGTTCAATTTCTTAAGCATTTTAGCTGCAACAACAAAACTCCTTTCATCATCTTCAAAACCCAATATTCTATTTGCATCAACAGTATCAAGGTTATGTTCTCTTTGCATACTGTATGCTCTTAACTTATTAGTTAAACCAATACCTCTTCCATCCTGCATCAAATACAATATAATACCACTTCCAAAGTCAGCTATCATTTGAATTGCTTGATGTAACTGACTTCTGCAATCGCATGATAAGCTATCTAACAAGTCACCCGTATAGCACGAAGAATGAATTCTTACTAATGGTTCGTCATCTTTATCTGGATTGCCAATGATAATTGCATGATGTTCTCTTCCGCCACTTTCGGTTCTATAAGATATGATATCTACTTCTTGAGTCTGTTTTAAAAATAATGATGTTTTGCACACTTCATACACACTCTGATTTTGTTGAAAATCATTTACGAGTAACGTATCTAGTGCAATAATGTCATTTTCTTCACACCAATTTCGCATTTCATACTTATTCTCAAAAGTCATATCAGCTACTAACGCGTATGGCAATAATTCTGAGAACTTAAGCAAGGCAATAGCACATTCATCTATTGTCTTTGAGCATTGCAACTCTTTTATGCAATCTTCCTTTGAACAGTTTATTAAATGGAGCAGTTCATCAAAATTATTCACCAACAGACGTTTGCTGTTATGTTCTTTATTCTGAGATATGTATTTTACCTTACTTGAAGTTAAAGTAACATATACATTACTTGATATAAGCTTGTATTGATTAAATAAATCTCTTTCTAAAGCCTCAGCAGCAGCGAACAATAGGTAATTACTTTCATCATATATTACAATTGGCCGACCGCGTCTGATTTCGCTGATAGCTCTTTCTACCTTATTGCTACTCTGATTTCCTATAAACATTTTTACCCATATTAAACAGCGATAAAAACTGGTGCGGCCGAGAAGACTTGAACTTCCAAGGCCTTATGAGCCACAGCGACCTCAACGCTGCGTGTCTACCAATTCCACCACGGCCGCACTATATTCTAGTTTTTATATAATTATTTTAAATTACTTAATCATTTTAGAATTTTTCATCTAGAGTGTCAATCTGATACTAGAATAATTTAGAAATTGCTTGTATAATTTGATTATGAATTTTGTGATTATAAATTTTAATCATTTAAGATAACCTTACTACTAATTTTTAACTAAGGTTTTTATACAAATGAATATAGCTAATATCTTTATTTTTTTAGCTCTCTCTCTTATAACTAGCTTTCATTTCGTCCATGCACAAATATTATACACATGGTCTCAAGTTATCCCAGAAAATAAATTAAGCGTACGTGCAATTACAGACAATGACATGTGTCCCATTGCTCATGTAGATGGTGAGGAAGTAGAAATGCTAAATCGCAGTTCAATTAATAATGGTGATCATAACGAAACAGTTTGTGAACTGACAGTACAAACAAGTGCCAAAAACATTAGTATTGAGGATCTACGGGTTCCTATATTACCAAAAAAGGTTAATAAAATTGCTTTCATTGGTGACACGGGCTGTAGAATAAATATGTTATTTCAGCAGGAATGTAATTCAGTAGATAGCTGGCCTTTAAAAAAAAATTTAGACTCAATTGCCCTTCATAAACCAGATTTAATTATCCATGTTGGTGATTATCATTATAGGCAAACAAGATGTAGAAATACAAAAAAGTGTGGCGATATTTATGGATATAATAAAGAAGCTTGGTACGCTGATTGGTTTGAGCCTGCAAAGGATATTTTATCACAATCCCCTTTCCTTTTTGTTCGTGGAAACCATGAGAGTTGTGATAGAGCTTATGAAGGATGGTTCAGGTATCTAGATTCATACCCCTTTTCGTCTGAAAAATGTGGAAACTTCGTTTCTAGTTGGTCCTTAGATGCTGGACCGATGAAATTTTTTATCTTCGACTCTTCATCCGGTGAGGATATTTTTACAACCCAAAGCACAATTGATGCTTTTGAAAGGCAATTTGATAAATTGATACAAGATAAGCCCACGTGGTTTTTAACTCATAAACCGCTTTGGAGATCTCCAAAAAAAGAATTTTTGACATTAAAAAGCCGTGGTAATCTTACACAAATTGAAGCTTTCGGAGATAAATTTCCAAGCAATGTCACTACCATAGTTTCTGGCCATATTCATATAGCCCAGATTTTATTAATGGATAATGTTCCAGACCAGATTATAGTTGGAAATGGCGGTTCATTACTACACGCTCAAGATCAAGAACCTGTTTATCAAAATGTAGAATTTGACTATTCAAATGGTAAAAACTACTTAGCACACGAAGTCAGAAACTTTTTCGGCTTTGGCTTTGCAATACTAAACTTAGATGATCACAAATTTACCTTCTATAACCAAGATAATAAGGAAATGTATTCTGCAAAGCTAACGGAAGATTTTAAACTCAAAACGGATTAAAACTATAGTCGATTCATTGTATCTGTTCAGCTAATGGCGTCAACTTAAGGACACATTTTAGACTTCTTTGTTGAAATAAAACAGAAACAAAAGTGCTGTTTATTGCACTCTTTGGATAATTTAATGATAAAAAATTTAGAGAGAAATTTTATACACAATCACTGATATTTTCCCTTAAGTTGACGCCATTGGCTGAACAGATACTTGTATAGAGCACAAGTAATAAGTTTGCAATATTAGCATGATCTAAATTATACTCTTTACCGTAAACTCTTTTACTTCTTCTCCCCAGACACATTGTTGGAGTGTCGAAATCATAATTTACTCCTACAATCATATCCTTGATTGGCCCTAAAGCACTATCAATATAGTATACAGATTTATAGAAGCTGTTTTGCGAAACTCTACTGTTATCACTTTTTTTTACAGCAGGAACAGTACTATACTCAGCATATTTTTTGAAATTCCCATATGTTTCTTTAAGACTTTCATATACATCTGACATCTTTACCTCTCGAAAAATCTATATAATAATCGTTTAATTACATGTTGCACAAGAGTACATATTGCAATACTATCTAGGTTAGAAATTGAGGAGGTTGAATGAATTTTACTTTACCTGAATTACCGTATGATAAAACAGCTTTAGAGCCTTACATATCTGCAAAAACTTTAGACTTTCATTATGATAAGCATCATAAAGGGTATTTAAATAAACTCAACGAGCTGGTTGAAAATACGGATTATCAGCATGTGAAAATTGAGGGATTAATAACAGAAGTTCATGGTAATAGCAGCAACTTGCCTATATTTAATAACGCAGCACAAGTTTGGAACCACACTTTTTATTGGAACTCAATGAAAAAAAATGGTGGTGGTAAGCCTAAAGATAGTAGTCTTTTAGCAAAAAAAATTCAGGACGATATCGGTGGCTTTGATAAATTTTATGAAGAATTCTCCAACCATGGAGTAAGCCAGTTTGGCAGTGGATGGGTATGGTTAGTGCTCGAAAAAGGAAAGCTCAAAATCACCAAAACTCCAAATGCAGATTTGCCATTAATTTATGGCCAAGTGCCATTGCTCACTATGGATGTGTGGGAGCACGCCTATTATTTAGATTGTCAAAATCGTAGAATTGACTACATAAAAGTTTTCCTTGACCATTTAATTAATTGGGATTTTGCAGAAGAGAATTTAAAAAAGAACACATAAGATGAATGTACCCCAGGTAACAAAATTAGATAATGGTCTGCGCATAATAACTGAGCAGGTGCGTGATGTTGATTCCGTAGCTTTAAGCATACGAGTTGGTGTTGGCAGTAGAGCGGAAAGTGCAAATCAAAATGGAATATCCCATTTTCTAGAACACATGGCTTTCAAAGGGACGAAGACAAGAACTGCATTTGAAATTGCAAAAGCTTTTGATGACATAGGTGGGGTTTTCAACGCCAGCACTGGTAGGGAAAGCACCACCTATTATGCAAAAGTCCTCAAGAAAGACATCAAAACTGGTATTGATATACTAATAGATATATTGATGAATTCAACATTTCCAGAAGATGAATTGGAGCGTGAGAAGGGCGTTGTAATACAAGAGATTTTTCAAACTAATGATTCACCAAGTGACATTGTTTTCGATAAATATTTTGAGGCAGCTTATAAAGATCAACCTTTCGGCAGGTCAATCTTAGGCACGCAAGATACTGTAAAATCTTTTACTCGAGGAGATCTAGATAATTACATAAATGAGCATTACTTTGGTGAGAATATGCTATTTGCCGTTGCAGGAAATGTTGAACATGAAGAAGTTGTTGCATTAACCAAAGATTTTCTCTCAAAGATTCATTCTAAAAAGCTGAAAAAAAGCCAAAATGCGAGCTGTACTGGTGGTGAGTATTTAGAACATCGTAAATTAGATCAGGTGCACTTGCTAATTGGTCTACCTAGCGTTTCTCGTTATGACGATAAATATCACACGTTTCAAGTGCTTGATTCTATATTAGGGAGCGGAATGTCATCACGTTTATTCCAGGAAGTAAGGGAAAAGCAGGGATTAGCTTACTCTGTTTATTCATTTAATTCCAGCTATACTGATACAGGAATGTTTTCCATTTTTGCTGGCACAGACAGTAGTAACTTAGATAAGCTTTTAAAATCTATAACAACAGAGTTGAAGAAGTTGTCTACAGATGATTTGAGGGAAGAAGAAGTAAATAGAGTGAAAGAGCGAGTAAAATCCCAAATTTTAATGTCGCGCGAAAGCGTGAGCTCACGTGCTGAAACATTGGGGCACTACTACGGTAACTATAATAGGTACATCAGTAAAAATGAATTAATAGAAAAAATTAGTGCAGTTACCACTGCTAACGTAAAAAAAGCAGCAGAAGAATTGTTATCTCAGCATGAAAAAACCACTCTAGCTGCAATTGGAGAAATTGAATCATTGCCAAGTTACGATAAAGTGGTTTCTATGCTTAAAGCTTAGTGCATTCTGTTATATTGATTTGGCTGCTTTACAATATAATTTAGCACAGTGATTAAAGAAGCGTAAAGTTGAAACAATGTGCTATGAACCACACATATAAGCAATTATATGTATTAAACAAGAGCCTGACATTAGTTTTAATTCTTCTGTCAGTTAACTCTTGTCTTTTATACATGAATCACTTACCTATTTTAATCCCACCTGCATTTCTGCTTTGCGTAACTTTTTCCGTATAATTTTTAGGAGGTACTGGTGGTGCAAGTGGTTTTTTGCTTACAGGGTTTGAGTCTATACCTTTCTTTTGCCGATGATAGTTCCGTGCTTCTTGAACGGTCTGAAATATAGACTCTCCACCATTATAGTTTCCTCTCACAGAGTTTGAGTTTATGTCTTTCTTTTGCGGAGGATAGTTCAATGCCTCTTTACGAGTCTGGAATATAGGCTCTCCATCATTATAGTTTGAGTTTATATTTTCCTTTTGCGAACCAGCGTTCAATAATTTCGATATCTCTCGCCCTAGCTGATCACCTTTATAATTATTGTTAAGATCTTTGATTTTCTCCTCACCCAATTCCATTATTCGAATTAGAGAGGTATCAATAAAATCCGTTTTTATTTTGTCAATATCTATCGATTTATTACCATAAATCGTAATTTCACTTTTACCTTTTTCACTATTCACATCATAGCCTTGCTCTTTAACTCCTGTTATTACTTCCTTCTTTAGTAATCTATGAATAGTATTTATTATTTTTTGACCACAATCTTGAAAAAAATCTCTGATTGTATCAAATGCCTTTGATAAGGAGATGGTTTCAGTATGTGCGTATTTTTTACCTAGTGGTGGCTCTTCAGCATTCTGGTGTATAGATTCTATTTGCTGAGGGTCAAGCATCATTGCATGACGTTTTGAGCGTGTTGGGTTTGCTTGTGTTTCAGATGACAACATGCCCTTAATATCTTGTTTTTTATTCTCACCATCAGCAACCATACCATCACTTGATTTCCTTTTTTTAGGAAGTAATTGTGGTGGATCCTCATTATTCTGGGATACTGCATTTAAATTCTTAAGTTTAGGAGGTAATTGTGGTGACTCTTCTTTCCTAGGACTGATAAACTCTTGTACTCTTTCTAGATAACCAACATTTTTGTCCTCTTTAGGCACTCGCGCACCTTCAAATTTGATTTTTTGTATCTCTTCAATACTCAGCCCATTTTCTTTAAGCCATCCCCCTCTTTTACTCATTGATGCAACAAACTCATTAATCTTCTGAATATTTTTTACATCATCATCAACTAACATTACATTTTTTGGCAACTCACCATGTTTATCCTTGTACTCCACAATTGCCTTACAGATATGCAAATTCTTTCCAACTTTACTTTGTTGTTCTTTATCACCTTTTAACTCATTATCATAATTTTCTGGAAATCTACCAAATACAGAAATACTGTCTGCCTGCTCTTTAGATAAACCCAAATGGTTTTCTACAACCCTTTTTACAGCATTTGGATATCCTGTATATGATGCAATATTCACTTCTATTCCACCTGAAAGTGCAGATTGTAATGTAGATTTCAACCTCTCTTCATTTTTCATTCCACCTGTATTTTTTAGAAAATTTTCTATATTGTGATCAGTCACTGCATTATTTTGAGTAGAATTAAAATCACTTTTTCCTCCATTACGGAAAGCACTATGCATGTGTCCATTAGTGATAGTGTTATCAAAATCAAATATTAATAGGGTATTATTTTTTATAACCATACCTTTGCCTCCAAATTTTTACAAATAATGGATAAAGGTTAACATTAATAGATTAATTATTTATTATAACCTTTCTAATTAATAGTGTGATAAATAAAGTAAATATAACAAGAAGTAAAAATCAACAGCATAAAGAAAAGACTTAAAGAGAGGCCAAATCAAAGTGCAATGGTATTTCACTAATCCAGTTATTCTTCTCTTGATCTAACCTATCATCTAATATTGCCTGTCTTATTGATTCCATAAGCTTATTCATGAAGAAAACATTGTGAATAGTGATGAGCGTGTAAGCTAGCAGTTCTTTAGCTTTCAGTAAATGGTGTATATAAGCTCTTGAATGTTTTCTGCAGGTAAAACATAAACAGTCACTTTCAATTGGGTTATTGTCCAGCTCAAATTGTTGATTCCGCAAATTAATATGCTCTTTGCACTTTGAAGAAATAGAATCTCTATTTTTTACTTTAATAAGTGCACCACCATGCCTTGCCAAACGAGTTGGATGCACACAATCAAACGTGTCAATTCCAAGACTTACTCCATGAAAGATGTCCACAATCCCACCGATACCAAGCAAATGAGTAGGCCTGTCTTTTTTCAAGTGGTCCATAGTGAAAGAAACTACATCGTACATCTGCTCTTTACTTTGACCAAGTGATCCACCTATTGCTTGACCGAAAAATGGTAAATTGTTGATAAAATCACAACTTTCTCTACGCAGATCGTGATATATTCCGCCTTGACTAATTCCATACAGTGCCTGCTTGCCATTATTGTTTTTTTCAAATTCATTTAAAGAACGTTCAGCCCATCTGTGGCTCATGAGCATTGATTTTGCTGTGTATTCTTTGCTTACGTGAAATGGAGTGCATTCATCTAAAACTAGGATTAAATCTGCACCTAATTTTTGTTGAATTTGTATAGACTTTTCAGGAGTTAAGCAATAAGTTTTACCATTAATGTAAGAACGAAAAATTGCCCCATCCTCATTAATTTTGATCAGAGTTTTTTGTTTTTTTCTTATTCCTTTTATCTCTTCCGAAACTGATCCGTGGCCTAAGCTAAATATCTGATATCCACCTGAGTCAGTTAGCATTGGCCCATTCCATCCCATCATCTTGTGCAAACCACCAAGTTTTGCAACAGTATTCTCTCCTGGTTGAAGCATTAGGTGATAGGTGTTGGAAAGTATGATTTGGGTACCTGCTTCACTTATTCTTTCGGTATCTACAGCTTTAATTGCAGCTTTTGTTGCACAGAATATAAAAGCGGGGGTTTCTACGCTTCCATTTGGAGTTTTAATTGTTCCAACTCTTGCAGAACCTGATTGCTTGATTATCTTAAATGCAAATTCTTCTTTCATCTATTTGCCTAAAAGTTCTGCTATGATGTTTTCTACTTTCTCAGGAGTAAGATTTTCATAGAAGTCATTATTGATCTGCACAACGGGAGCATTAACGCATGCACCTAGGCATTCAACTTCTTTTAAAGTGAACAAATTGTCTTTAGTAGTCTCACCGATATCGATTCCAAGTTTCTTTTTAAAGGTGTTTAAAACTTCTTCACTATTGCACAACCAGCAAGGAGTTGTTCTACAAATTTGTATTAGATATTTGCCTACTGGTTTTAAATTATACATGGTATAAAAGTTTGCCACTTCATATACACGAATATGTGGAATATGCAGCATATCAGCAACATAACGCATAGCAGATTCAGAAACCCATCCGCATTGCTCTTGAACCAGGTATAGTAAAGGCATAACAGCACTACCTTCTCTATCTTTGGGATACATCTCTATAAACTTTCCTGCTTTCTTGAGGTTTTCTGATGTAAAACTAAACTGCTCTTCTTTTTCTATCATTCATGAGACTCGTGTAAACTTTAACAGATTATACCTGTAGAACCAATGATTGCAATTGTTGGTTTTTTGAGAAATAGCATAAAGCTTCTTAGCCCTCTTCAAGCTTATATTTACCTTTTAGTATAAAACATTATATTAATTTTTTAATTTTAGTTAAAATTTTCATTGACATTAACACACAGGAGTAATCATAATAGCATTTTATTAATATTTTAAATAAAATTATGTCTATATTAGGAAGATTGCTCGGGATCAACTCAAATACACCGGAAGTTAAAGAAGCGATAGGTTTTAACCCAGCAAACGTAGGGTTGATTGAAGGAGATGGAGTCGCTTATGGACTCAGCTATCAAGATAATGGTAATGGGAGCAGTAAAGTAAAATTACTTATTAGTCCATTATATCAATCAAAAACATACGAATGGGGTACAAATATCAGCGTAGCAAATGAATTTAAAGATCAATTATCTCTCACATTAATAGAAGATTTAGCTGAAATAGATAAAGTTGGAATCATCTTTCCCGAAGAAGAAATTGGCAAAGAAGGAGAAAAATACGTTAAAGGTTTGTCTTTTAACACTTACGGAATTAAACAATCAGTTAATACTCCTTCAGTTGAACATTTAGGTAAAACAAAATTACAAAAGAATATTAATAACGACAATGCTGCAAATGCAGGCAATAGTTACTTTCAACCAAGAGCAGCAAAGGTTGACAATGGCGATGTAATTGTAATCGCTCATAACTTAAAGGATCAAACTTTAGTTTCTTGGTACTTAGAGTCAAATGGAAGTGGGAAATTTAAGGCTTTACGTGGAAAAAAAGGCATCATAGAAAGAAAATTATTGAAGTTTAATAGCCCAGGACAATTGGCATTAGATGGAAATACAATACTTTATTCGCAAGTGAGAAAAGACATTGTTGGAAATCAAGAAGTAAGAACAAATATTTTTAAGTTCGATATGGCTAAAGTGGTTGATGATCTAAAAAGTGGAAAGGAAGATGAATGTTTGCTTGGTAAGAAAAATTGTCAGATAAATAAAGTGCCATCTTTTTCTAGTGAATATGAAATAAGCTTTTTGCAGTATGTAAAGCAAACACAAGGCGATGATCTAGTTGCCTTTCTTGCAGAAGACAGGTTGTCTGATAAACAAACGTTACATTTAACAAGTCTTGTTAAGAATGGATCAAAATCGAACTTTACTGTTTGTGAATTTGCAGATTCTATAGAGCAATTGTACGTTAAAGACAATAGACTTCTTTCAAAATTCATGTATGGAGCTCAAAATTGTGAATTGCAGCAATCAAATTAAACCTTAAACCAAAACGTTTTCGTCGGTTTCTATACCTGTCCGAGATGATTTTAAACCTTTTCAATAAGCCAATTACGTTTTCAACAATTGCCCTTTGGCTCATAAGTGCCCTGTTCTCTTTTTTTTGTTCTTTGCTTAACGGATTCTTTTTCATTTTCCTGTGCGGTAATACAACATTTTTGTGTATCTTCTGCATTCCCCTGTAGCCGGCATCAGCTAAGATTTTGGTGTCCGGTAATATTGCTACCTTTGATTCTCTAAACATCCGAAAATCGTGTTTTCTACCATTCGAGAAAGATGTGCATATGACTTTTTTACTCTTCTTCTCTGTTACTATTTGTGTTTTTATAGTATGCCTTTTTTTCTTTCCAGAGTAGAAGGGCTTTTGCTTTTTTTTGGTCTCTCTACTGGCGTTTCAGTTCCGTCTATTACTAAAACTTCATATTCTACATCACTCTTTAATAGCTCTTTTTTTCCTGGTAATGCAAAATCTGGATGTTTTATTAATATGTCTTCTACCTATCTTATTATTTTAAAACTGTTACTTTCACTCATGCCATAGCTTTGCCCAATATGAAAATATGTACGATATTCTCTTATATATTCCAGTGCCATAAGTAGCCTGTCTTCTATGCAAAGTTTACTTTTTCTTCCACTTCTAGCTTTTTTTCTTTTATCCTCCACTTCTAGAATTTCTACCATTCGCTCAAATGTTGCTTTTTTTACCCCTGTTAAACGTCGAAACTTTTCTCCTTCTAACTTTTCTATTTCCTTATATTTCATGCTTTCAAATACTTCATCTTACACTCCCTCTAACAATTTTGAAAGAAGTCTAATGGTCAAGACAGTTTTATTGTAACTGCAATAAGTGAAGAAAACATTGCAATTTTCAATCATCAAAGATTTGAAAAACCTTCTAAGGTAACAATAATACCGGCAAGTAGTATCAAGACTCTCAGTGATTTTGTTGATATCATTAACGGTCGATTAACACCTGATATTATTTCTAGTAGTACCGTGGCTCCTATAACTGTTGCAGAAACGGTTGTGACTTCTAAGAAAACGCCGACTGCTGCAATTACTAGCACAGCAGAAACCGACGCTGTGAAGACTACTAAATTGACAACGGAAGCCGTTGCACCTACTTCTACAATAAGTAAACCTTCAACGGAGTCAACGACAGTAGCAAAAACAACTACTACTTCACAAGCGACCACGGTTGCTACAACGTCAACTAGTGTGCCGATAGTAACTTCAGGGACTGAGACAAGTACTGTAAAACCCACATCAGCGACTGTTGCGTCGACTTCTACAGCAAGCAGTACTACGATGAGTAAGCCTTTAACAGAGTTAACAACTAAAATAAGCACGGCATCTACGTCATCAGAGCCAACAACAGTAGCTGAAACTATTGCCACCTCACAAGCGACTGTGATTACTACAATGCCAACTAATGCGCCAACAACAAACTCAGAGAGAACTACACAAACAGTGTCTACTATGCCGAGTACTAGAACAAGGGAGTTGACAACTCCTATGTTCACTACAACTTTATTTTCTCAAACTACTTCTTCACCACAGCCTACTCAACTTGCTATAGGGTCTAATAGGGCAGGAATGATAGGGGGATCTTTGGTTGGAGCAATAGGTATTGTTGGAATTATAGGATTCATAGCATATAGATATGTTAAGGGTCGTAATGCTGCTCCTGTGTTAGAACTAACTGATTTGGGTTATAGAAGGCGATCATCTTCAAGTAGCGATGAAGAAATTTTTACCACTGATGACAGAATGCGAACTATATATCAATCTGAAACAGTGCTAAATAGTATATCAGTAGAAAGTAGTAGTCGATCAAGAAGTAGCTCATCGTCTTCGAGCAGTGGACCAGGCTCTTGACTAACTGAAATGGAGTCTAAAAGTGAAAAAAGCTTATCTTGGGATAGCGATGATGTGCCAGAATATCACCTTTAGCTATTTGTCTAAATGTTTTTAATATGTAGACTGTTAGGAAATTGTCTTTTGCTTTTGTGATTTTCATGTTAAAATATAATTTCTGGGTGAAATAAGTAGCTGCTGTTGTGTGATAAACATAGCAGAGGAAAGTCCGGGCTCCAAGGAAAAATAGTGACGGGTAACGCCCGCCGGAGGTAACTCCAGTTATAGGACTACAGAAAATTACCGCCTAAAATATTTTAGGTAAGGGTGAAAAGGTGTGGTAAGAGCACACCATGGCAATGGCAACATTGGTAGTCGAGTAACCAACACTAGGAGCAAGATTAAATAGAAGTAGACTTTATGTTTTCCTCATATCTACTTGGGTAAATCGCACGCAGTAAATGGTAACATTTACTCCAGATAAATAGCTACATAAACAGAACTCGGCTTATATTTCACCTAGGCGTTCACATGATATGTGCAATATAAGCCATGCTATATTTAAATGTGTAGGCATTTTATGCGTTGTCCTTCACTTGTTCTGCTTGATAGCCATCACTACTTTCGCCTACATTAACATTAGAATATTCTTCATCATCAACATACTCTTTCAGAACATATCCTCTGCCCCAAACGGTTTCTATGTGGCTTTTTCCATCATTTGCACTTTCAAGTTTCTTACGTAGTTTGCACATAAAAACATCAACTATCTTGTTATCTGAAGGTTCATCCAAGCCATTGTAAAGATGATTTAAGAACATTTCTTTTGTTAATACTGTTCCTTTACGCAGTGCTAGCAATTCTATCATAGAATACTCTTTATTAGTAAGGTGAACCGTTTTACCTTTCACCTCAACAACCCTGTGATCAAAATTGATATTTATATTGCCAATCTTTATCACCGATTCAGGATGGCCTTTAGTACGACGCACTATGGCCTTAATTCGAGCTAATAACTCACTTTTATGAAATGGTTTGGTTAAGTAATCATCGGCACCATACCCGAGTCCTTTAGCTTTGTGATTAACAGCAGATATACATGAAAGTATTAGGACAGGAACTTTGATTTTTGCACTTCTTAATCTTAACAATATATCATATCCGTCAATATCACCAGGCAAGTGTATATCTAAAATAACTAGGTCATAGTAATCTCCGTTTGAGGAAACCATATTATTGTTATAATCTTGTGCAGAAGTAACAACGTCACAAAAGTGCCCATCAGAGGTTAAGGCATTAACCACAGTCTTTGCACTTACTTGATCGTCTTCAATTAATAATATACGCATATTTTACACCCCATAAATAATTTATAATTTTAGTAATATATATAACTAAGGAAAGTAACAAATCAAACTTTTATTAACAAACGATCAAAATTACACTTATTAATTAGTAGTAAATATATTGTTCCAAAGTTATATAAATAGATCTAAAATATAATAGACATACCATGATAGTAATAATATTTTTAGTAAATATTGAATTAAAGTTATTATTATTAAAAGAATACTTAGGTTAATAAATATTTAACTATTTTATGCGTCTATGTTATATTTTTAACTTACTTATTCTACTATTTTAAAGTATAAGTAATACTTTCAGGAATATTGTGTGGCAATATCAATTTTAGGTGCTGGTGCATGGGGTACAGCAATCGCAATTTCATTAGGTAGTAAGAAAGATGTGATTTTGTGGACTCGCAATAAAACTACATTTAAATCAATCAACGGGAAAAGAGAAAGTGACAAGCTACCCGGTTGTCGAATTTCTGATAATGTGTCAGTAAAATTGGCTATTGAAGACACAATTCATGCTTCAGTAACAATCCTTGCTGTTCCCACTCAGTCTCTGAGGGAGGTATGTCAGCAATTGCATAATTGTAATCTGAAAAAAGATGTAGCAATAATTTTAGCTTGTAAGGGAATAGAAAAATCTACATTAAAATTACCTAGTGAAATAGTAAATGAAGTTTTACCTAACAATCCTATTGCTGTTTTTTCAGGTCCTAGCTTTGCTGTAGAAGTTGCAAGAAAATTACCCTATTCAATGGTTCTTGCATGCCAAAATAACATATTGGGTTCAAAGCTAATATCAGAACTACAGCAAGAAAATGTTAAATTACACCTTAGTAGCGATGTTATAGGGATACAGATTTGTGCAGCGTTAAAGAACGTTTTTGCTATAGCATGTGGGATTGTTCTAGGTAGTAAACTTGGGTTTAATGCTCATGCAGCATTGATTACGAAAAGTGTGAGCGAAATTAAGGCTTTATACTCAGCAAAAGTTGGTAACGGTAATGTGGATATAAATACACTACTTGGGCCGGCATGTCTGGGTGACCTAATTATGACATGCACATCCTTGAATTCAAGAAACCTATCTTTTGGGTTTAAAATAGGTAATAGTGACAATGGCTTTAATGTTCAGCAGATTTTGTCAGAAGGCAAGTCAGTGATTGAAGGTTTTAGCACTGCTGAGTCCATATTTAATTTAGCAGGAAAGCTAAAGATAAAAATGCCTATATGTGAAGCAGTCTATAGATTATTGTATGAAAGTGCCTCTATAGAGGATACTATTTCTGTTCTTGTAAATTAGTTTTGTACTTTGGTGTATTGTGAAATTTTTATATAAATTGATATCAACATGGTGGCTGGCTGGCACAGTAAAAAAAATGCCAGGTACTGTGGGTAGTTTGGCTTCTTTTCCGCTTGTTCCTGTAATCCTGAGCAACAAAATTTTAGGTGCAGCAATTATTTTTTTTTTATTCTTGATTGGATTATGGTCTATAAGCAATTATATAAAACATTACAAGACTTCATTTGATCCAAAAGAGGTAGTAATTGACGAAGTAGTTGGTCAATTGCTGACAATACTTTTGGTTTCGATATTGTTAAGCCAAGAGATGAATTGCTCTTTATTGTTGTTGTGCTTTTTTTCTTTTAGGTTTTTTGATATAATAAAAACGTGGCCTATAAATTTGATCGATAAAAATACCAAAGATCCTTTAGGTGTTATGCTAGATGACATTATAGCTGCAATTTTAGCCTGTGTTCTTATAGGAGCCTTTTATTGTTTATTGTTGATGTATGCAGGATAAAAAAATTTATTATTCAAGCTTAATTGTTCAAAATCTAAAGGATTATATACTGTACGCAGCAAATTTATCTGAGTGGGAAGTCCACGATGAATTTGATAACGTTACATTTACAATAAATGGTACCAAGGAGTCATTATTTAATTTTGTGTTCTGTGGAGATCAATATACCGAGCTTTCTATACAAAAAACTCTAGATTATCTCAGAACAAGAGATATAGAAGCAACATGGGTAATAAATTCACATATGAAAATAAGAGATATTTTAGAAAAGTGTGAAGTAAAACACGTTAGCACACCAAAAAAAGCTTTACTTAATATGAAAAATTACTTTTTACCTGTTGATGTTATTCCAAACTTGAGGTTAAATGCTGTAAATGGTAGCGATCTTTTAGAACAGTTAGATTTACACACTTCTAAAATTTTTTATCATGGCGTTGGAATTGTCAGCACATTTTTTCGCGGATTATCAAATTATGATGATAAGAACTCAAGATTAAGATTTTTTCTTGTAACACTAAATAATGAAATTATTGGGACATGCGGTCTTTATGTTCAAGACAGCGTAGCTGGTTTTTATAGTGATGGAGTTTTACCAATTTACAGGAATCGTGGAATAGGTACCCAAATGGTTTTAGAAAGAATAAAGATAGCTAAACAGCTTGAATGCAAATATATAGTAGCACATTGTATGAAGCCTTCTGTAAACCTTTATAAGAGATTGGGCTTTCAGATGTTAGGCAATCTTTACTTATATAACTCTTCAGCATAATTCTGAGCGGTTACAAATTTTTACATTTGTTTTAGAAGTGCTATGTTTTTTTTGTATGAAGTAGTTTTAATATTGATTCTAATATTATTCTTTCTCTCTTATTCTAAATTAAAAATTAGTAATAAGATTAAGAACTTACAACATCAAAATGTTATCATAAATAATTTAATTGATACTGTGAATGATGGGTTTTATATTTGGGATGCAAAAAAACGTATAGAAAAGTTCTCTCCCAACTTACTAATTTTGCTTAATACTGTTTTTTACTCATTTAATGAGTTTGTGAATTTTTTTGAGCAATCAGAAGGCTTAATTAAAAACTTTGTTGAGGCAAAGGAAATAAATAAATCTTTTACTCTAGATTTAAAGTCAAAAGACAGTGAGGTTTATTGCATATGTTACGGCAGAAGCATAATAGATGATTCTAACAATGTGATTGGTGTGTTGTTATGGATAAGGAATATTTCAGACTGTAAGATAAAAGCTAACGGACTTGAGTTAGAAAATAATAAGCTTATACAAGAAGTAGAGAGCTATAAAAACGTTTTCAACTCTTTACCATTTCCAATACTAAGATATAACAAGAGTAGAAAGGTGGAATTTTATAACTTATTTTATGATAAATATATAAATGGCTCTAAGAAATTTGCTATTACCAGTAGCGCTCATAACACAACACCAGGAAGACATTTCATAACTTATAAGAACGAACCTAAGGTTTTCGATTTTGTTAAAATTCCAATACAAGATTATGGTAGCATAGTAATGTATGGGAAAGATGTTAGTGATGCAGAGAAATTATATACTGAATTAAACAGTTATTTAGCTACACAGAAAAATTTGCTTGAGAGGTTACCGGTTGCTATAGCAATATATAGTAAGAATCAAAAGCTAAAATTTTATAATAATGCTTTCATAAAAACCTTTCAATTTGACCCAAAATTTTTGGCATCTTACCCAACTTATCATGAAGTTATGCTTTACCTCTGCGAATCTAAAAAGCTTTTAGAAAAAGAGGATTTTCAAACTATTAGTAATCAAAGACATGAGTTGTTCAAAAAATTATTTGAATCGTATGATGATACGATGCATTTCACGAATGGAAAAGCGTTCAGGGTATTAACAATACCCTACGCTTCGGAAGGTTTGCTGTTCTCTTACGAAGAATGCAAAAGATAATACTTAAACTCCTTCTCTCTCTACCATGAGCTGTTTTACTTTCGCTATTGCTCTTGCTGGATTAAGTCCTTTAGGACAAGTTTTTGTGCAATTCATTATTGTATGACAACGATACAACTTAAATGGGTCGTTTAAAACATCAAGTCTTTCACCTGTCTTATTATCACGGCTGTCAGCAATCCATCTGTAAGCTTGTAATAGTATTGCTGGTCCTAAAAATTTATCACTATTCCACCAGTAGCTTGGGCAACCAGTCGAACAGCAAGCACATAATATACAGTCGGACAAGCCATCTAATTTTTTTCTATCTTCAGAAGATTGAGAGTATTCTTTATTTGGTAGGGCAGGCTTATCTGCTTGTAACCAAGGTTTAATTGATTTGTATTGCTCATAAAATTGGCTCAAATCCGAGACTAGGTCCTTTATTACATACATGTGAGGTAATGGATATATTTTTACGTCACCTTTCATATCATGTATAGATCTAGTACATGCAAGAGTATTGGTTCCGTCAATATTCATGGCACAAGATCCACATATGCCTTCTCTACAAGAACGTCTGAAAGTTAAAGTCGAATCTATTTCATCCTTTATTTTTATTAATGCATCAAGTACCATAGGGCCACAATTATCCATATCAATAAAAAATGTGTCTATTCTAGGGTTTTTCTCGTCATCAGCAGACCAACG
Source organism: Wolbachia endosymbiont (group A) of Longitarsus flavicornis (assembly GCF_963931955.1). Taxonomy (NCBI): domain Bacteria; kingdom Pseudomonadati; phylum Pseudomonadota; class Alphaproteobacteria; order Rickettsiales; family Anaplasmataceae; genus Wolbachia; species Wolbachia endosymbiont (group A) of Longitarsus flavicornis. The sequence continues at coordinate 724,369 of NZ_OZ008337.1, forward strand.
GTAAATTTGAAATCTTCTGATGTTTTTTGCTCTAGCAGGAATAGGATAAATTTTGCCCTTTTGATTAATCTTAGAATTCTTTGGCAAAGAAAACTGAACCATATCACTTACCTTTTATTGTTTATAGCTAAAACCCTTTGTAGATAACATATTTTATTATCATCTACTATATTTTTATTAAATTCCTTTTAAATCGCGCACATATTGTAGCCAAGTGAAGCTAAAATCTCTCTTTCTAGATTTTTCATTATAATTTCTTCCTCTTTTTTTTGGTGATCATAACCAAGTAAATGCAGTAATCCATGCACTAACATGTGTGCAATGTGAGCAAGAATGGGTATACAATACTCATGCGATTCTCTTTTTATTGTGTCTATTGAAATTGCTATATCTCCTAAATCACACTCATTAGATAATTGTTCACACGGAAATGATAGCACGTTAGTTGGTTTATCCATTTTTCTAAATTTTAAATTAAGTTGGTGCAGCAAATCATCATCAGCCAGAGCTATTGATATATTTGGTTTATAGTGATCTATTTTTAATTCTTTTAGAGAAGCATTTATAATATTTAATACAAAGCCTTCTGGATCATCTGTAATGCTGCGCCATCTCTCATCAAGAACATTTACTTCTAACATGAGTAACGCACCAGTAAGGGTGTCATGCAAGTAGCTGGCACTGGAATCCAGTTTTTATTATACAACCATCTGGTGCACTCATTTAAAATCAAGTTTCCTGGATCCCAGTGTCTGGGCACTGGGATGACATCCTTCCTAGCAGAGACTACTTTCAAATCGCAACATTTGTACAGTTGTGCGTGTGACCAGAAAAGGAGAACTATGGACTCCAGTGTCAAGCACTGGGATGACAGGGTATTACACATCACTCATGCTTATTATTTCATTCCATTCAATTTCCGAAACTGGAGAAACTGATAAACGTGGTTGTTTTAATATAGCCATATTTTTCAAAAGTGGGTTTTGTTTTATATTATTTAACGTTACTTGGTTGTTTAAAGGTTTCAAAAACTTTACATTCACTAATCCAAACTTGGGGTCATCAACATGATAATACTCTTTAAATACTTCAACTATTCCAAGTATTGCTTTCTCTTTATCTGTATGATAGAAAAACGCAAGATCGCTTACTTTCATAATTTTCATGTAATTTTGAGCTTGATAATTGCGCACACCATCCCACTCAACTACCTGCTCCTTTTCCATTTTTTGCCATGAGTATTCACTTGGCTCTGACTTGAGTAGCCAAAGTTGCATTATTTTTTTCTTCTTAAGTAAGCTGGTATATCATAGATATTGCTGCCCCACTTAGCTCCTTCGCTTACCTGTTCAGCTGGTTTTGTTTCCAGTGTTTTGTCTTGCATATTTTCACTTTGGCTATAGGGCCACTTAAATTTCTCTTTCTCTGAGTCTTCACTCTGACTTATAGGTGAAGTTTCTGATTTGTTATCGCGACTATCAATACCAGTTGCAAGAACAGAAACTCTAACTCTTCCCTCCATCGCTTGATCAAAAGTAGCACCAAATATTATATTTGCATTTTCATCTACTTCTTCACGCACTCTATTGGCTGCAGCATCAACTTCAAACAGAGTCATATCTCCACCACCAGTAATGTTAATTAATATTCCTTGTGCACCTTTCATTGATACATTATCAAGCAATGGATTAGATATTGCAGCCTCTGCAGCACTAATTGCTCTATCTTCTCCTTCTGCCTCTCCAGTGCCGATCATCGCTTTGCCCATCTCGCTCATTACTGTTTCTATATCAGCGAAGTCAAGATTAATAAGCCCTGGCATGACCATCAAGTCAGTTACTCCTCTGATGCCAATGTGCAGAACATTATCAGCAAGTTTAAATGCATCAGAAAATGTAGTTTTTTCATTTGCAATTCTAAATAAATTCTGATTTGGAATGACAATAAGTGTATCCACGTATTTTTGCAGTTCTTCAAGTCCAAGCTCTGCAATACGCATACGGCGCACACCTTCAAAGCCGAACGGTTTAGTTACAACTCCAACAGTCAATATCTTTTTTTCTTTTGGCGCCCTATCCTTAACTGCGGCTCTTGCTTCTCTGGCTGCTTTTGCAATTACCGGTGCTGCACCGGTTCCAGTACCACCACCCATTCCTGCTGTGATGAAAAGCATATGACTATCTTTTATATGCTCCATAATTTCATCGATTGATTCTTCTGCTGCACCTTTGCCAACATCAGGCAAAGCACCAGCACCAAGCCCCTTAGTTAAATTAATGCCAAGCTGAATTTTTTTATCACATAACGACTTTTCTAGTGCTTGAGCATCGGTGTTTGCGACAACAAAATTCACTCCTTGCAAATTGGATTGGATCATGTTATTCACAGCATTTCCACCAGCACCACCCACTCCCACAACGGTAATCCTTGGGTGTAATATAGGCAGCTCTGGTAAACTAAGGTCAATTGACATTTAAATTACTCAAATAGTTAGTGAATTCACTTCATAATAAGTTACTGCTTTTTTAACAATATGCAAATACTTTTCACTTCTATAGACATAAATAGTAAACGGGATTTACTTATTCTTAACATTTATACTAATAAGTGCTGTTAATTAATAGTAACTAGGTTTTTAGGTGACATCATTTAACCGATACAAAAAAATAGAAAATGTTTATAAAAAGGGATAGAAACCTATACCTTTTTATTAAAAACTGTGCTGGTTTGCTGTTTGTTCCTCTCCCAGGAGTGCTAGCTTAGCTTTGCTTAAGTTGCCACTTGGACTTTCCTTCTCAATCCACTCACGTGCTTCCTCAATTCTGTCTGCTTTATCACTATTCTTATATGCAAGCACGGGTGCAGCTATTAAAGCTACCACTGAAATAGCAATTATCAAGCTAGCAGCGAGTGGATGGGCAACTGCAAGTGCAGATAACTTAGCAATGGCAGGACCAACAAACATTGCAATTTTTGCTCCAGTTGTGTCAACAAAAGCTGCATAAGCTGGACTCATAAAATAAGCAGTTGTAAGCGCTATTGCTGAAAATGCAAGAATAATTCCTGCGATTTTTAATTTGTTATTAATTATATATTGACCAAAACCACTAGCAGCACCTGGAATTCCCCAATAATCATCAGCTTGTTGATATCCTTCTGAAATAGCATGAAAAAAGCCATCCCCTTTATTATACTTATAATTTGTTAATGCCATAATTCTACTCCTAAACAAAACATTAAAATTTCACTCAGGGTAATATATAGTAGAAAAAGTTGCCTGTCAAGTAAGTTAATTTATTAATATACTCTTATTCTGTAATTCAGCGCTTCAACAATGTGTGCTCTTTTTACTTCTTCATTTTTTGCAAGATCTGCAATGGTTCTTGCAACTTTTAACACGCGTGTGTAGCCTCGATTGGAAATGTAATTTTCTTTCAGTACGTATTTTAGCAATTCTAACCCTGCCTGATCTGGTTCAGTAAATTTATTAAATGCTTCACCGCTTACTTCTGCGTTACAACGAACATTCAATTTACTATAACGCTCAGTTTGAATTTTTCTCGCTGCTATCACTCTTTCTCTTATGATCTTAGTACTTTCTCCCTCCACAGAGATTTCAGGAGAGAGTATGCTAACGTTTGGCATCTCAATGCATATGTCTATTCTATCAAGCAATGGCCCTGATATTTTGTTTTTGTAATCTGTGCCACACTTTGGAGCTTTGTTGCACGATCTGCTTGCATCACCTAAATAACCGCACCTGCAAGGGTTCATTGCAGCTATCAGTTGAAAATTGGCAGGGTAGGTTATGTGAGCATTTGCCCTTGCAACGGTAACTTTTCTATCTTCAAGTGGTTGGCGCAGAGAATCAAGCACGAGTCTTGGAAATTCAGGTAACTCATCAAGAAACAACACGCCATTGTGAGCCATGGTAATTTCTCCAGGTTTTGCATTCTTTCCTCCCCCTATCATTGCTGGCATAGAGCATGAGTGATGAGGTTCACGAAAGGGACGAGTTACTTTGAATATTTCGTTACCAGTTTTTGTTATGCTGGAAATAATATTAACATCAATCATTTCCTGTTCAGTCAAATCAGGTAATAGCCCTACAAATCGTTTAGCAAGCATCAGACTTCTTTCAAAATTCATGTATGGAGCTCAAAATTGTGAATTGCAGCAATCAAATTAAACCTTAAACCAAAACGTTTTCGTCGGTTTCTATACCTGTCCGAGATGATTTTAAACCTTTTCAATAAGCCAATTACGTTTTCAACAATTGCCCTTTGGCTCATAAGTGCCCTGTTCTCTTTTTTTTGTTCTTTGCTTAACGGATTCTTTTTCATTTTCCTGTGCGGTAATACAACATTTTTGTGTATCTTCTGCATTCCCCTGTAGCCGGCATCAGCTAAGATTTTGGTGTCCGGTAATATTGCTACCTTTGATTCTCTAAACATCCGAAAATCGTGTTTTCTACCATTCGAGAAAGATGTGCATATGACTTTTTTACTCTTCTTCTCTGTTACTATTTGTGTTTTTATAGTATGCCTTTTTTTCTTTCCAGAGTAGAAGGGCTTTTGCTTTTTTTTGGTCTCTCTACTGGCGTTTCAGTTCCGTCTATTACTAAAACTTCATATTCTACATCACTCTTTAATAGCTCTTTTTTTCCTGGTAATGCAAAATCTGGATGTTTTATTAATATGTCTTCTACCTATCTTATTATTTTAAAACTGTTACTTTCACTCATGCCATAGCTTTGCCCAATATGAAAATATGTACGATATTCTCTTATATATTCCAGTGCCATAAGTAGCCTGTCTTCTATGCAAAGTTTACTTTTTCTTCCACTTCTAGCTTTTTTTCTTTTATCCTCCACTTCTAGAATTTCTACCATTCGCTCAAATGTTGCTTTTTTTACCCCTGTTAAACGTCGAAACTTTTCTCCTTCTAACTTTTCTATTTCCTTATATTTCATGCTTTCAAATACTTCATCTTACACTCCCTCTAACAATTTTGAAAGAAGTCTATTGACTTTCCAGTACCGGGAGGTCCAACAAGAAGCATATTGTGTCCACCTGCTGCTGCAATTTCAGCTGCTCTTTTTGCAACCACTTGGCCTTTAATATCCTTCATATCGGGAACCAATCTTTTTTCTTTGGGTGCATCACTATGATTAAAAATTACCGGCTGAATTGACTGCTCACCCTTAAAGTGTCTGATAATATCGGTTAATTTCTCTATGGCCAGAATTGAAACATTTTTTACCCATAAAGCTTCTACTCCATTTCCTCTTGGGCAAATTACTCCTTTATTTACCTGTTTTGCATTGATTGCTGTTGGAAGTACTCCTGAGACTGGTATGACTCTGCTGTCTAGTGCAAGCTCACCCATAATGATATAAGACTGAACTTTTTCAACTGGTATCACATTCATTACAACAAGTAGTCCAATAGCAATAGCCAAGTCATAATGACTGCCTTCTTTCAGCAAATCCGCGGGGGAGAGATTAACTGTGATTCTTTTTGGGGGTAATAGCAGATTGATTGAATTTAACGCTGCTCTGATGCGCTCTCTGGATTCTGCAACAGTTTTATCCGGTAATCCAACAATATTAAAAGCTGGAATACCATTTGCCATATGAATTTGTGCATTGACATTTACTGTGCTAATTCCCTGAAGCGCAACGGTATTTATATTTGCAATCATAATATATTATATAAAATTGTTAATATAATATATTAAAGAAGTGATGAAGTAAAGGCTACAGCAATTAAAGATGGCTTAACTTAGCAAAAAAGTGCATAATATCCTATCACTTTACTGATTACAAAATGTTTATAAGGATAATCGCTTTTCTTTTGCTATACTCAAGCACAGTTTTCTGTAGTGATTGTAATTTTAATTTACCATACTGTGGGCTCAGTTGTAATCTGGATCTATCATATAGGAATTTAAGTAATATAAAAAAATTATTGAATAATGACGATAAATTTGTTGCGCTTACGTTTGATGATGGACCGTCTAACAATAGAGTAAACGATATTATTAACGTTCTGGAAAGCTATGAGGCAAAAGTAACGTTTTTTGTGCTTGGTAAACGTATAAATAAAAAAACGTCTGAAATAGTAAAGAAAATTCATGAATCAGGTCATGAGTTAGGCAATCACTCTTGGTCGCATAGGAAGTTGACATCACTTTCAAGTGAGGAACAATTGCAAGAATTGGAAAAGACAAATACAGCAATTAAAAATGCAACAAAACAAGATGTAAAATGGTTTCGCCCACCATATGGATGTCATGACGATAATCTGATTAAAAATACTAGTCAATTGAATATGTATTCAATATTATGGACGGTTGATTCGCTAGATTGGCAAGGTGATAAGCCAGAAACTTTAGTTGAAAGAGTTTTAAGTAATGTACATAATGGAGCAATTGTACTATTTCATGATCATAATAACAGATCAAACACAATTGAAGCTTTACCTCATATTATTAAAATACTAAAAAAATCAGGTTACAAGCTTGTTACCTTAAGTGAGTGGGGAAAAAAGGTTTGTAATGCAGTAAAAGCCAGAAGTATACCAATAGAAGAAGGAGTGTATTTTGAAGGAATTTTATGCGGACAAAAAACAAAGTCTTTAACCGCAGAGCATTCATATTAGGTGGTATTCAGCTTACCATTTCCGCTATTTTTAGCTATAGGTTATATAATTTACAAATACGAAACAGACAAAAGTACGAAGCATTATCTAATAGTAATAGAATAAGAGTCGCTACTATTATGCCTCAGCGGGGCAAAATTTTAGATAGGAATAGCATTGAACTTGCGATAAATAAAATTTCGTATGTTGTTCTGTTTGATGGACAAAAAACTTCTGGTGAGGAGGTCGATTTGCAAACATTATCAGAAGTCGAGTCTAAAATAGCAAAATCATCAGAAAAAATAACTGCTCTTTATAAACGTTATTACCCGTTTGGTTCAATATGTTCTCATGTAATCGGATATACAAAAAGACAGCAAGGCATAAACGAAGTAGGAATCAGTGGTATTGAATATACATATGATCATATATTGAAAGGCAAGCCAGGAAAATCTGAGCAGGAAATAAATTCTAAAAAACGCGTCATAAAAGAATTATCAAGCATACCACAACAAGACGGACAAGATGTACAGCTAACAATTGATATTAATCTGCAAGAGAAAATCGCAAAGGTATTTAAAGATCACCAAGGGTCCGCAGTGGTAATTGATGTAAGTAACGGAGAAATTTTAGCACTATATAATTCACCTTCTTACGATAATAATCTTTTTGCAAGCAGACTATCAAATGAGACTTGGGAAAGCTTGAATGCTCCTTCATTACCACTTGTGAATCGTGCATTGTCGTATCAAATTCCACCTGGTTCAATATTTAAAATAATAGTTGCGCTTGCGGGTTTAAAAGACGGGATAATAACACCAAAAGAGAAATTCTCGTGCAAGGGCTATATGAAAATAGGTGAGCGGAAATTTCGTTGTCTGAAAAGCAAAGTCCATGGGTATGTATCTTTAAATGAGGCAATGGCATTATCATGCAACACTTACTTTTATAATATAGGGAAAAAAATAAGTGTAGACTCTCTGGTGGAAATGGCCAGAAAATTTGGTATTGGCAGTGGGTCACTGATTGGAACGTTTAAGGAAGAAGCTCCAGGATTGTTGCCCGATAGAGATTGGCGCGCACGAAAGCTATATTCGCAGTGGTATTTAGGTGACACTATCAACTTAGTTATAGGACAAGGGTATATGCTTACAACACCACTACAGCTTGCAGTTCTTGCAGCGAGGATTGCAACAGGAAAAGAGGTAATTCCCCGCATTAAGATGAGTAAAACGATGCAAAATTTTCCTGAAATTGATGTGGATCATGAGCATCTTAGCATAGTTCAAAAAGCTATGTTTGACGTGGTGAATTCTAACTATAGAAAAGGGCTAAGCAGTATACAAATTGCCGGTAAAACTGGTACACCAGAAATAAACTCTAAGGGCGAAAGTCATAAGTTATTTATCGCTTATGGCCCTTACCATAACCCGCGCTACGCAATCTCTGTGTTTACAGAACACGGCAAAGCCCCACGCCAAGATGTTGCTATAGCTAATGAGATATTTCAGTATATGCTTGAAAGATAAATATTAGTAGCATTAAACAAGAGCCTGATATTAGTTTTAATTCTTCTGTCAGTTAATTCTTGTCTGTCAGATTAAATATTGTCTTTTACAGACATTCTAAGAAGTGATTTTCAAGGTATATTTTGTGCTATACTTTATTTTATGTCATGCAAACAGTTGATATTAGCATACATCCAAATAGAGTAATGGAGAATATAAAAACCATATCAGTAGAAGACGATAACGTTAGACTGGATAGGTACATCAGAAGAATCTTTCCTGATCTAAAGCAATCTGTAATTGAAAAATCTTTAAGGAAAGGATTAATCAAAGTTGATGATTGCAAAGCAAAGTCCAGTGACAAAGTAAACTCTGGGCAAACTATAACGCTGAAGCACTTGAATTATATTGAAAACGCTAATTCTGATCGCAAATATAATGAAAAGTTAGTGAATCTGCTAAGAGAGAACATATTATATGAAGACGAATATATATTAGCTATAAACAAACCCGCAGGGGTCATCGTTCAAGGTGGTGTAAAAGTAAAGATTAGTATTAGTGATTTGCTTGACCAAATAAGAGAGGGAGAAACATTTAAAATTGTCCATAGGCTAGATAGAGATACGAGTGGAGTGATAATATTCGCACGCAATGCTAATGTTGCAAGATACCTTATGGAGGAATTTAAAGGACGAAGAGTAAAAAAAACTTATTTAGCATTGACTTCTGGCATACCGAGCAAGGATAGTGGAACAATAGACTATCCATTGGCGAAAAAATATATTTCTGGTCAAGAAAAGGTAGTTGTTGATGAAAATTCACCTCAGAATGCCACTACGCATTTTTCAATTATAGCAAAATTCAAACACAATGTTGCTTATTTAAAATTACAACCAATTACCGGCAGAACCCATCAGTTACGTGCACATTTAGCTCATATAAATTGCCCTATTCTTGGTGACGGTAAATACGGTGGTAAAAAAGCTTTTATTGATGGAGTAGCAAGTAAAATTCACCTTCATTCACATTCTTTATCTTTAAAATTACCAAATAATAAAGAAATCACTATTACCGCTCCTATCACTAAACACATCGAAAAGTCTATTGAAGCGCTATTTTTCGACTGAAACGATTTCACCAATCAACTTTTCTGTCTTTGGCTTTGATTTGAAGCACAGATATTAGGCTAATTAATGCGCAGGCAGTAAGATAAATGCCTGCTGCAAGTTTTGTTTCGGTTTTTTCTATAAGCCACATGCATATGGATGGAGAAAGGCCGCCAAAAATACCTGCAGATATGTTGTGTGCGAGGCTAAAGCCCGTGCACCTAACTTTCGTTGGAAATAACTCGCAAGCAAGAGAATTATATATTCCAAAAGATGCACTTATTGGTATGGTTATTAGCCAATAAGTGGGCGTTATAACATAGTGGTTATCATAGGACAGTAGCGAAAATGCCGGTAAGCTAGCGCAAGCTAATACTATTAGTACAGGAACCATCACGTTTTTCCTCCCAACTTTATCAGATAACGTTGCGAACAACACTGCAGATGTTCCAAATATAATTTCGCTTATAATTCTTACTACATTTTTAATATCGATGCCTGACAGGGTAAATTCTTTTACAGATATGTTGTAAAACATGATTGCTGAATAAACGATTGCATTTTGAGCAATACCAAGTCCAATTGCTATCACAAATGCTTTTTTATAGTCCCTGATTAACTCTAAAAATGGAGAATTAGATAAGCTTTTATTTTGATCGTGCACTTTATATGCTAAGCTCTCTTCCATTATATATCTTGTTAAAAAGCCTATTATGCCCATAATGAAGCAGAAATAGAAGGGCAACCTCCAGCCCCAAATTTCATAATTTTCACCTGTAAACTTTTTGCAAACAGCTATCATTACAAAGCATGTAATAGAACCAAGAGCACCACTAAAAGCTTTCATGCTACCTAAAAAACCTAGATTTTTTTTATCGCTTGAATGCTCTATTAAAAAGGCTGAGTTGATACTTGTTTCTCCACCCGCTGCCATTCCTTGCATGATTCTACACAATAGAAGTAGTATAGAAGAAAATATTCCTATTTCTTTATAGCCAGGTATAACTCCAATTACAGTAGATGGTATTGAAACTAATATCACTGAAGTAAGTAAAACTTTCCTTCTACCGAATTTATCTCCAATGTAGCCAAAAATAAATGCACCAAGTGGCCTAAATCCAAAGCCAACTGCAAAGGTACCGAGAAATTTGATTGTGCTTAAGTAATCACTTTCTGATGAAAAAAAAATGCTACTTATTGTGTGTGTTAAGACCCCAAAAAGAGTTATTTCATACCATACAATCATGTTGCAGATTATGCCTGATAGTATTGCTTTTTGAATATCGTTCATGACTTCCGGTTTACCACACTCCGCTATAAAAATTTTTATTCAATAACCTTCAAGGATAATTCACATAAATGTTTATTGTCCACCTTAGAAGGAGCACCCATTAGAACATCTTCACCTTGCTGATTCATAGGAAAACAGATTACTTCACGAATGTTCGGCTCATCAGCAAGCAGCATAACCATTCTATCAACTCCTGGTGCTATTCCACCATGAGGGGGAACACCAAATCTGAATGCACGTACAAGTGCGCCGAATTTTGTATCAACTTCTCCCCGGCTATAACCTGCAATGGCAAAGGCCTTATACATGATATCCAGCTTATTATTACGAATTGCCCCGCTTGACAGTTCTATTCCATTGCAAACAAGATCATATTGGTAAGCAAGGATATCCAGTGGATTCTTTTCCTCTAAATCTTTCAAGCCGCCATGTGGCATGGAGAATGGGTTATGAAAGAAATCGATTTTTTTACTTTTATCGTCATATACAAAATAGGGAAAATCAATGATCCAACAAAACTTGAAGATATTGTCATCTATAAGACTGAGTTCTGACCCTAAAAGAGTGCGCACTTTCCCTGCAATTGTTGCTGCCTCATTCTCTTTGTCAGAAGCAAAAAACACACTATCTCCAGGCTTAACATTCGTTACTTCTCTTATGTGGTTTAGCCTATTGTCATCGAGGAATTTAGCAATCGGTCCTTTCGCAGTTCCATCTTTATCAAACGTTATATATCCAAGACCCTTAGCACCGAATTCTCTTTGCGCATGTTCTATCTTTTTATCAAAGAAGCTGCGTGGTTCCTCTGCTGTTTTAGGAGCAGGGATGGCTCTCACTACCATACCACGCTCAATATTGCTTTTGAAAATATTGAACTCTGAATCACGGAAAATTTCTGTAACATCGCTGATTAATAATGGATTGCGCAGATCTGGCTTATCAGAACCATATTTAAGCATTGCTTCTTTATATGTAATACGTGGAAAATCTTTATCAACAGACTTACGAGAAAATTTAGCGAACACTTTATATAAGGTAGACTCAATAATCTGAAAGATGTCTTCTTGAGTCACAAAAGACATTTCAAGATCTAGCTGATAAAACTCTCCCGGAGAACGGTCAGCCCTTGCGTCTTCATCACGAAAACACGGTGCAATTTGGAAATATTTATCAAACCCTGAAACCATGAGCAACTGTTTAAAAATCTGTGGAGCTTGTGGCAATGCATAGAATTTACCGGGATTTAGTCTGCTTGGCACCAAATAATCACGTGCACCTTCAGGAGATGAAGCAGTGAGTATTGGAGTTTGAATTTCCAAAAACCCTTGCTCTATCATAAGCCTTCTGAGTTCTGCAATAATTTGTGAGCGCAGAATAATATTGTTACGGGCTTTTTCACGCCTTAAATCAAGAAAACGATATTTAAATCTCATATTTTCCGGATATTCTTGTTCGCCAGCAATGCTTGCTAATATACTTCTTTCTTCTTTCGCTATTTCTTCATCACGGTGGAACTCGACTTCCGATTCAACGTGCAAATTGCTAACTACAACCTCAATTTCCCCGGTTGCGATAGAGGTGTTTACCGTATCTTCAGTTCTAGCTTTGACTACCCCTGTAACAGTAATTACACTCTCCAATTTTAAATTTGATATCTCATCAAAAAAGTCTTTGTCATTATTAAATACTAGTTGAGTGATTCCATAGAAGTCTCTTAGATCAACAAAGATTAGGTTGCCGTGATCACGCTTACGGTATAACCATCCAGAAAGGGTAACTTCCTTTTCTACATCATTCTTCCTTAATTCATTGCACGTGTGAGTCTTGTAGCAGTTCATATTTGTTTCACTTCTAAATTCTTTAAAAAGTATAGAAATAAACCTTACCACATACAAGCCCATTCGTCAGATATTTGTCCAGTTTACGAAATAGAGCAGTATTACTTTTATACTGTCTTTACTCACACAAAAATTGCACAATTTCTATAATTATGGTATAATATAATGTGGCGTAAGCTGAGTACAGAAAATGTCTTTCGGACAAATCATTATATATAGTATAGCATTACTTGCTATAGTCAAAGTATTTCTCTTTTTGAGAAAAATATACAAAAATCGCATTAGAAAAATCATATTTCCTATAAAAGTCCTTAAAGAAGAGTGGGAAGAAGACAGAAAATTCAATGAATTATATCAAAAAAATAAGCAAAAAGAGTTGATGAAACAACATGAAATACTGCGTGAGAAGCAAAAAGATGTGCAAGTTTATAAAGAAGATCCAGAAATAGTTGACATAGCAAAACCGGTAGGTAAATGGACAAAGATGGTTATGATGGGTAATGGCTTAATGCAGCGTTTTGCACAATTGATACATAGAGAAGGCGGACAGAAAGGATTTTGGGAGCTGTTTGTTAAGGCTCAGGCTTCAACTCAAGGTAAACATAAGGGGAAGGGCAGATAATCCATGCTTGAATGTGAAAATTTATCCTGCGCTCGTAATAATAAGGTACTATTTAAGAATCTCAGTTTTAAAGCTGAGCTAAAATCAAAGATTCTAATCACTGGTCCAAATGGTAGTGGTAAAACCAGCTTAATTAGAAGTTTATCTGGACTTTTACCGCCGGTATCAGGCAATATAAGGCACTGCGGAAAAGACATATATGATGATCCAAAATCCTATATACCTTCTATGGTCTATATAGGCCATAAGAATGCCTGTAAAGATAGCTTAACTGTTGCTCAAAACGTAGAATTCTGGGCAGGAATACGAAATACTAGAGAATTGATTGTGGCAGCTATTTGTTGCTTGCAGTTGCAACCTGTACTTAATATTAGATATGGCGAACTTTCTGCAGGCTGGAAAAGAAGAGTTGCGCTTGCTCGCCTCTTGATTTCTAATGCAAACGTTTGGCTGATAGATGAACCATTTTGTAATCTTGATAGTGCAACGTGTGAATTAGTGCTGAACCTAATCTCAATACGCTCTGAGCAAAATGGTATAGTAATTATTACAGGGCATAGCTCTACAGAGCAATTGTGTGATTTTACAACGATCGATATACGCGATTTCAATAGACTTCTTGCATAGTTTTTGGCAACAACCATTAGAAACGAAAAAACTTACTTGACACCCTTCGCCAGCCCCCTTATTATAGTATTAAGGGTATTTATGACTCATTGTTTTTGACCTGCAGGCTCAATGACAAAATTCAGTAAAAAACTCAGGGTATTTATTGGCGGATTACATAAAATTATAGCGGCTGCATGTCTTTTTTATTTTTTCTACATTCAGCCAAATCGCGCTTATTTTAAGCGTTAGCACATTATTACAGCGCCACTTACAGCGCCACTTACAGTAATAGAGAGTCAAAACTCGCACTACGGGGGTTTTTTTGCCTTTTTTTTCATTTGGTAAATTTCTTAATGTTTATGGCTAAACGACAACCGTCATCCCGCTGCTTGTTAGCGGGATCTAGAGATACCGTGACGGTATGACAGTTAAGTAATTCGTCATCCCGCTACGTGTTAGCGGGATCTATGTTAAGGTATGACGGTTAAGTAAGGGATCTATGTTAAGAGATACCGCGAATGAATCGCGGTATGACGGTTAAGTAGGGTGTCATCCCAGTGCTTGACACTGGGATGACAGGGGAGGGAGGCTACTTGGATGACACCGTCTTGGATGAAAACCAGTGTCTGGGCACTGCCGTCATAAAGGAACCAGTGTCAGCTACTTGCATGACACCCTTCCTAGTGAAAGTTGCTCTCAAATCGCAATGTTCATGCAGTTGTGCACACAATACTAGGACCCAGAAAAAGCATGTCTAGACGAGCTATTCGAACGACATTAGTTACGCAGCTTTCATAACAGCTTCACTATTACAACATTTGTCTACTGCTATGTCCGTAAGGTATCCTACTGCTCCACCTAATGCTGCACCTGCAATTCCTAATAATACAGCAGTTGCAATTACTCCGATAGCAATAATCTCAGGTATAATTCCTATTGCAACTAGTGTAGCTCCTACAGCACCAAATAATAATGCTAAACCTATTGTCCATCCTCTCGAAGAAATTTCTGAAGATTGTTTTTGTAAGGAATCATGTATTTTATTGTCTACTACAAGTAGTGACTGAGTATTTTGTTTTGTGTGCGAATTATTGTTATTTTCTTTTGTCCACTCTCCCCCTAAAGGTTGTTTTTGTGGAGAATGATGATTCTTATTATCTGTTATAGGTGGCTGAGCACTTTGCACTCCTAGTCCTAAAGTTGGTTGGAAATGATTATTAGTGTGTTGTACGGGTGAACCTGTTTTATTTTTATACTGAGCAAATAATTCTATAAATTCCTTGTTTTTCTGTTGTTGAACAATTTCTAATGCACTTGGCCACTTTCCTACTACTAGCGTTTGCTCAGCTCCTGCTTGTAATAAAAGGTTAGCGATGTTAACAGAATTAGGTTTGTTGAATTGACATATATCTTGCAAAATAGTTGCACACCCATCTACCGATATCAGATTAGGATTAACTCTATATTCAGAAAGTAGCTTGCTTACAAGCTCAACCTTGCCTATCCTACAAGACACTAAAAATATTTTATTCTTTTCCTCGGTAGAAGCTCTGTCTAAAAGCATTGTTGTCACTTCTGCACTATATTTCCCTTCAGCAAGGTCATAAAGAATTGTACCAGGAATAAGAAACCTCTCACCATTACTAATTTTAGCCTTGTGCTCTAAAAGCAGTTTTACAGTTTGAACATGGTTACCACTAGCAGCTTGATATAATGGACTGTGTGACAATCTATCCAGCTTATTCACATCTGCTCCATATTTTAAAAGAACTTGTATCAAGTCCATACGACCGTACTTTGAAGCCACGTGAAGAGGGGTAGTACCTGTTTGATCGCCAATATTAACATCTACAAATTCTTTCTGTGGGAGCATCAAATTTATGGCTACACCTGTTCCTGTATCATTATCTGATGATAAAAATTTCTCAAGAAGTACTTCCCAACCACCGTTAGGCTTATCACAAGCATTTCTCACAATATAATGTAATGGTGCTTTGTCCTCAATACTAACATTACCAGGTCGACTCTTTATATTAGGATTTGTAATTTCTGGTAATAATAACTCCGCTTCTTTCAAAGATCTACCTGCAAGAGCAATGAATAAATGAATTTCTATACCATTTAAGTGTGATCCAAAAATGCCTCCCATACACTCATCAACCCAATCATCATTAGGCTGTTGGCTAATGAATTCTTCAGTTATCTTGCCTATTGATATTTTATATGCTACTGATATTTCTTTAAACTTTTCTGTTGCTGTCTTTTGCTCTTCTTGGCTTTTATCTGACCATTTGTCGGGATGCCATTTCAATGCAAGCTCGTGATATGTCTTCTTAATCTTTTCTGTGCTTGCACTCTCTGACAATCCTAATACTTTGAATGCCTCTTTACGTGTTTTTGGAATCATACTCACTCCCCCAATCAAATTAATTTAGTATAATACTATACCAGTTTAACCCACAAAAATCAAACGAATATTTTCAAAACAGTGCTAAACTTAGGCTGCTATGACAAGAACAGTTGATGTATTACTACCACTTCCAATTGATCAGTTATTTTCATATGCAATTGAGGAAAATACTGAGATTTTACTTGGAGATTACGTAGTGGTGCCATTTGGCAAAAAACGCTTGATCGGAATAGTTTGGAAATACAGTGATAAAAGTAACCGAGAATTAAAATTTATTGAGCAAAAAATCGATTTACCAAATATTAGACCAAAATTGATCGCATTTGCAGAGTGGGTTGCGCAGTATAACTTAATACCTATTGGTATGCTTGCCAAAGTGATAATGGGGGGAGTGTTAAAAGTAAATCACATAGATAAATTGGTTTGTGCTAAGCAGAAGCAGGAAATAAGTGAAATAAGTTGCCAATTAAGCCCTGAACAGCAGGTAGCTAGTGATAAAATAATCAGCAATTTGAATGAGTATTCAGTGACTTTGCTTGATGGTGAGACAGGATCTGGAAAAACGGAAGTTTACTTATCCGTAGTTGCAAAATTGGTAGAGACTGTAAACAGTGCACAAATTTTAATCCTCTTGCCTGAAATTGTTTTAACTTCACAATTGGTAAATCGTGTTCGCGGTCAGATATCAAAAAACTTAGTTGAATGGCACTCAAGGCTCACTCCAAAAACTCGCCGAAGTAATTGGCTCAATATAGCAAGTGGAAATGCGCAGATAATTATTGGTGCACGATCAGCGCTTTTTTTGCCTTATAAAAACCTAAAATTGATTATCGTTGATGAAGAGCACGACTCATCTTTTAAACAAGAACAGGGAATTATATATAATGCTCGAGATATGGCGATAATCTTAGCCAAATTTGAAAATATTCCGATTATTTTATCATCAGCTACTCCACTGCTTGAAACGATTCATCATGTTAAAAACGGGAATTACAATCATGTAAAGCTAACTAAACGATTTGGTGGTGCAGAATTGCCACTCATTAAAGTAGTAGATATGAGGAACAACAAGCAATGGATCTCCTCTGAGCTTTTTGAAAGCATCAAACAAACCATAGAGAAAAAACAGCAGGTTATGCTTTTTCTAAACCGCAGAGGGTATGCACAACTGGCAATTTGTAAAAAGTGTGGATATAAAATTTCCTGCTTAAATTGTGCTGTTTGGCTTACATATCACAAGAAAAAAAATGCTCTTTTGTGCCATCATTGCTCTTATCAATTAAAACTTCCAGAGAAATGCTCTAATTGCCAAAGTGAACAGCCATTGTCCCTCTACGGCATAGGAATTGAAAGGTTGCTTGAAGAAATGGTGAAATTAATACCAAACGCAAAAACTGCGATGATAAGCAGCGATCAGAAGTCGGTTAGTAACGTAATTGACTTGATATTGAAAGAAGAGGTGAACATTATAATCGGCACACAAATAATTGCTAAAGGGCACAATTTTCCCAAATTAACTTTGGTTGGAGTAATGAATGCAGATTTGAGTCTCGAAAATTCTGATTTGAGAGCAGCGGAAAAGACGTATCAATTATTGCACCAAGTTGCAGGCAGATCAGGAAGGTTTAATGAAAAAGGAATGGTAATAGTGCAAACCAATAATCCTGAAAGTTCAATAATAAAAGCATTGCTGCATCAAAAAAGAGACTCATTTTATGAAATCGAACTTAAGTCAAGACGCGAAGCCAAAATGCCACCATTTAGCAGATTAATAGCGCTTATAATCTGTGGTAAGAATCAGATTGCAACACAAAAAGCAGCGAATGAAATAGTAAAATCTCTTCTCTGTCATTCAAGTAGCTCAACTATTTGTATCCAGGAAAAAAATGTAGGTGTAGACAAAAAGGAATTTGAAATTCTTGGCCCATCACCAGCAGCGATAAATTTTTTAAATAATAAGTATCGGTATAGGGTATTATTAAAAATACACAATAAGCATAGTCTATCCATACAAAAAAAGCTGAAATATTGGATTAAAAATTGTAACTTGAATTCGAGTATTGCAGTGATAATAGATGTTGATCCTGTGAGTTTTTTTTAACGAGTTTATTTATATTCGTTAAGCCTTCTTGCCAATTACCACAACATTCTCACTGGGAAAAAAATAATCAGGTACAGCCATATTTTTCGGTGCAGGACCCCCAATTACTCGACCTGATGTATCATAATATGAACCGTGGCAAGGACAGAACCAACCATTACCATCTCTTGTAGCGTGGTCAACCGGTACACACCCAAGATGTGTACATATTCCGATCATGATTAACCATTCGTCTTTTCCTTCGCATACTCTTTGCTCGTCTGACTGAGGATCCCTCAAGTTCTTTACATTCACAGCTCTTGCAACCTCAACTTCTTGCTTTGTGCGTCTACGAATGAATACTGGTTTACCTTGCCACTTTACTTTTACTCCGTGTCCTTCCTGAATTCCAGACAAATTCACCTCCACTGTGGAAGTTGCTAGAACTTCAGCAGAAGGATTCATAGACTTAACCAGTGGCCAAAGTCCACTTGCAGCTCCTATACCTGCCATAGCGCATGTAGTTAATGTTATAAAATCTCTCCTACTCTTATTTTTAGTAAGATCTTTAACAGGAGGTGTTTTTTTATCCTCTTTGTTTGCCAGTGGTTTTTTATTTTTAGTTAAATTTTTGTCCATCGATCTTTACTTAGCCATAAGTATATATTTTAATTTAAATACTGCGTATTAATCAACAAAAACTTGCGCTTTTTGTTTAACCTGTACTACAGTTGAGAAGAGATAGAGTTTTCAACTTCAGAAATACTATCTTCAGTGGAATCAGGATCTTCAATTTTCGCTACTGAGACCACCTTTTCTCTACTCTCTGTTTTAAACAGAGTGACTCCTTGAGTGCTACGCCCTGCAATTCTGATATCATTTACTGAAATACGAATTAACTTTCCTTTATCTGTAATAAGCATTATATTATCACCCTGCTCAACTGGAAAACTAGCAACAACATTACCGTTTCTGCTAGTAGTAAGAATATTGGTGATACCAACACCACCCCTGTTAGTTATTCTATACTCATACGCAGAAGTTCTTTTACCAAAGCCATTTTCGGTAATAGTTAATATAAACTCCTCATTCACTGCAAGTTTTAAGAATAATTCGTTATCTATTCCTAAATCATTTAAAGTCTTTTCCAATTTAGAATCAATGGAGTTATTAATTGCAGTTCCCAGTCTTTTTGCAAGTGGAACTTTTAAGTAAAGTTCTTTTGTTTCTGTTGCTACACCTATCCCATTTAATATGGTCATGGATATCACGCTGTCATTCTTTGCAAGTTTGATACCTCTTACGCCATCTGAATTGCGACTCTTAAATTGACGCACATCACTTACAACAAATCTGATACTTTTGCCGAATCTTGTTGAAAGAAAAACATGATCAATTGCATTGCATACTTTAACCGATATTAATTTGTCTCCTTCATCGAGCTTTATTGCTATTTTTCCATTGCTTGGAATATAGTGAAAGTCCGCTAAAGAGTTACGCCTTATGTTTCCATAGGCAGTAGCAAAAACTATGTTTTGATTTTCGTCATTTTCACTTGGCAACGGCATTATATTAGTTATAGTTTCACCATCGCTAAGCGGAAATATGTTAACAAGCGCTCTTCCACGTGCAGTTGGTTCTGCAAGAGGCAACTTATAAACCTTTAATCTATAGACTCGGCCAATATTAGAAAAGAATAAGAGGCTAGTGTGAGTATTTGTCACAAATAATTCTGTAATTACATCTTCTTCTTTTAATCCCTGTCCTAGCTTTCCTTTTCCACCACGACGCTGAGTTCTGTAGTGAGAAAGTTTCACACGCTTGATATAACCATTCATAGTTACGGTTATCACCATATCCTCTTGTGGAATGAGATCTTCAGCTTCAATGTCCGTATCTGATTCCTCTATTGAAGTTTTTCGCGGCACAGCAAATCTGTTCTTTATTTCTTGTAGATTGTTTTTTATTTCTTTCATCAACTTCTCTTCTGAGCCAAGAAAAGCGATATATTCTTTTATCAGGTTGATCATTGAACTTAGCTCAGCTTCTAATTTGTCTTTTTCAAGGCCTGTTAAACGCTGCAGTTTCATATCAAGGATAGCTTTAATTTGTAGCTCAGTTAATCTATACACTCCATCTTTCAAAAAGCTTGCGCTATCTGAAATCAACTCAATAATAGTGTTGATTTCATTCGAAGTTTTCCATTCTTTATTTAAAAGTTCTCTACTTGCTTCCGCAGGATCTTTTGCACCGCGGATGATTTTTATCACTTCATCTATGCTGAGAACCGCAATGTAGAGCCCTATATATATATGAGCTTTTTCTCTCGTTTTTCTTAGACGAAATTCTGTTCTTCGAATTAGTACTTCTTTTCTAAAATCAACAAAAGCAGCTATGATTTCTTTTAACGACATCAAAGCAGGCCTGTTGTTATTGAGTACTAAAGTGTTAACACTAAAACTACTTCTTAGTGGAGTTAGTCCCAATATTTGATTAAGTATAAAACTTGCTTCAGCATTTCTTCTGAGGTCAATTACTACTCTAATACCAGACTTATCGGACTCATCCCTAATTTCTGTTATACCATCAATTCTTTTTTCTTTTACAAGCTCACCTATCTTCTCAATTAATTTTACTTTATTTACCTGATAAGGTATTTCATCAATCACTATTGCTTGCCTATCTTGTGGCAGGTCTTCTATGTGAGTCTTGCCTTGCACAACAATTGATCCACGACCAGTTGCAAATGCTGATTTTATTCCAGACCTTCCAAGAATTGTTCCCCCAGTTGGGAAATCCGGCCCTGGCATCACTTCAAGTAACTCATCCAAAGTAACTTCAGGATTATCTACATATAATATACAAGCATCTATTATTTCTCCAAGATTATGAGAAGGAATATTGGTTGCCATACCAACTGCAACACCACTTGCACCGTTTACCAATAGATTCGGAAACTCTGCAGGCAACACAACAGGCTCTGTTTCATTTCCATCGTAGTTTGGCCTAAAATCAACTGTATCTTCATCAATATCATTCAGTAAAAAGTGCGACACTTTTTGAAGTCTTGCTTCTGTGTATCGCATTGAAGCTGGTGGATCTCCATCTATCGAACCAAAGTTACCTTGCCCATCAACAAGTGGTAAAAGAAGAGAAAAATCTTGAGCCATCCTGACCAAGGAATCGTAAATAGCTGCATCACCATGTGGGTGATATTTCCCCATTACATCCCCAACTATACGAGCCGCTTTTTTATATGGCTTACCGGCATCGAATCCAGCTCTCGACATTGCATATAATATGCGCCTATGAACAGGTTTAAATCCATCCCGCACGTCAGGTATAGCCCGGCTTATGATAACGCTCATTGCGTAGGAGAGATAAGAATCTTCCAGCTCTTTTACTATTGAGATTGGTACTATATTATCCTGCATTTTCTATACTTTAATTGAAGTAATTAATAATACTAACATTCAGTTAAGCAAATGGGCAATGACAGACTTGAACTGCCGACCTCCTCGGTGTAAACGAGATGCTCTACCAGCTGAGCTAATTGCCCCTTTAGATCTAATTCTATAGCTCAATATTATTATTGTAAACAAAAATAGCGATAAATTAGATTTAGGTAAGCTATAAGCTTTTATGAAATCTTTGGGTGCGTGCTGTGAAGTTTTATAAATTTTAGTCTTGCTGTCACTTTGTATAAAGGTATTTTTTCACTCACATCTTTCGAAGTTGTAGCCATGTTCAACAACTTTAAGTAGAATATTGTAGCATTTTTAAAATCTGAAAGTTTATCTAGAATAACAGCTAAATTATAGGTATAAAAAATATTGTTTTCATCAAGGGAAATAGCAGTTATCATATACTCTTTACCTTTTACATAATCCTCCTTTTTCATATAAATCAGACCTAAATTTGCTAATAAAGGAGCATAATTTTTATGTATATCATACAATTTTAACATTTCACTCAACGCCAGATCAGGATCATATTGTGAGATTATCGTCAGAAAATTTTTTAATATGTAAGGGTTACTAGGGTATTCTTTTAACAGTCTTGTGTAAATCTCTACAGCTTTTTTGTATTCTTTATTAGCGTAATAAATATTCCCTAGTCCAATCAAAGCATTTTTATGATAAGGAAACTTTGCGATAATCTGATTAAGGAGAGAAATAGCTGTTTCATTATCTCCTAACTCAAAGGAATCTTTTGCTTTTTTTAAAGTAGAGTATATGTCAAAACTCTTGCCAGAATTCTGCGAAATTTTGATATTAAATTTGTCACTTTTTCTCTCAATAACATCAAGATCTTTATATTTTTTATCAGCTTTTATATGCTTGACAATACTATCAAAGGCCTTTTGTATCTCCAAATTTTCACTAGCATAGGTAACAGAAGACCTCCATAAAATCACAACGCAAATTAACATGCAGATAAACATAGGTCCTAGTGTTGTGGCATTGGCTGCAGCGTGTAACCAGTAAACCTTATTTCTTTGAGCTATGCGTAACACATTACAAATTCATAAATGCTAAATTACCTATCTCATACAATAATAAAGATATTATTAATTAGCGGGACGAACATGCTGTGTAGCTTTTCAGAAGGCATTTATCTTTTGTCTTCCATATTTCGCTTTATTTCCACAAAAATGCTTCAATTTATCTTAACATTTTGTCAACTACCTTTGTAGATTTAAAAGGGCATTTTTACATATTCCATATGGCTTCCAGCTGCACCCTTCACATGCGTACTCGAATTTCTTTAAAGACATTTTCTCTCTAATCTTTTCTACCGCTTCACTCCAGGTCAAAGTCTCGCCAATTTTAATTCCTAAAATTTCCATATGCCTTCTATCTAGCTCTAAAACTTTAGCTTGTGTGGTGCATTTACCTTGTTTAGTCTGGTTTGGGCAAGCACTACAAATACTATCAAGATTGCCAACTACTTCGATTTGAGTACTAACCACTTCACTTGCTATCTTTTTATAATTTTCTACAAAACCCTGAGAATACCCATATCCCCGAAACGCGAGGGTGCACATGAAATGATGAGGGCGAAACTTTATCATTTTTTCAAATATTGCAAAGCCGCTACAAGTAGAAAAATTTTTACCAAACCAGGAAGGATAAATGGTAAAACACCCACCATTATTGCTTGTCTCAGACCCAAGTAAACAGCAAGCCAACTAACACCACAAATAAAGATTATAACTGTACCAGCCAGACAACTTAAAGAGTTACACACAAATGATTTATACTTAGAGTTCAGTAATTCATTTACTTTGCTCATTACCATAACGGCAGCTAAACAGCCAATTAAATATCCACCTGTTGGTCCGAGAAAAATGTGATAACCACCAGAAAAATTCGCAAGAACAGGCAATCCTGCTGCACCAAGTGATAGATATGTAAGCACAGAATAGAATGCTGTTCTGCGGTTAAATTTAAGCCCAATAAGCATTACTCCTAAAGTTTGCAATGTGATAGGCACAGGCTGCAATGGTATGCTTATTTGAGCCATCAAGAATAAAAGTAAAATGCAAGACAATATTTCAGCCAGTGTTGATCTACTGCTAGATTGTGTTATAAACATACCTTCCCAATAAAAATAACTTATTAAATGTAATATATGTGTATGAGAGGTTTTGCAATTTAAATTTTGCTTAGAACCTGTTCATAATCTTTTGAGGAACAAAGCAGTGAAAGCAAGAACTACCATTTGCAAGCTGGTGTTGAGTTTACGCTCGCAATTTTTCCATAACCGTCTACATTTTTCCAACCAAGCAAAAGAACGCTCTACAACCCATCTTTTTGGCAATACAGCAAAGGTATGTAATTCACTGCGTTTTATTACCTCAACAGTTGCACCAATAGTTGCTTTTATTTGTGTTGCAAAATTCTCTCCCGTATAGCCTGCATCAACCAGTACATTTTTAACTCCCGAGAGGTTTTCTTTTGCATTTTCTACCATTCTCACAGCACTGCTACGGTCAGTTATCTCTGCTGTTGTTACATAAATTGCATGTGGCAAACCTTGCGTATCTACTGCAATATGGCGTTTTATTCCTGAAATCTTTTTGCCTGCATCGTAGCCTTTTTCTTCAGCAGTATCTGCATTTTTTACACTCTGTGCATCAATTATGCAGAAGCTGGTTTTTTCTTTCCGACCATTGTTTTGTCGGACTACGCCAACTATTTTTTTTTAACACCAGCTCCAGAACACTTTCTTTATTTGCATCTGGTTTTTCACTCCACTTCTTAAAATAGTCGTAACAATTGCGCCATTTTGGAAACTCTTTTGGTAGCATTCTCCACTGACAAACGCTTTTCAGAACGTATAACACTCCACAAAATACATCATACAAATCAAGTTTTCTTGGTTTTGTTTTTTTTCTACAGGACTCTAGATCTGGTAATATAATCTCAAATCTTTCCCGACTTATATTACTTGGGTATAAACTCCTCATATATCCTAACTTATATACATTATCTCTTAGTTTATTCCTTTCTTGAGATCATGTACAGGTTCTTATATTGTGCTACAATGAATTATTTATGCACTATTAAATTAAAAATGATGAGTAAACAAGATCTATTATCGTTGATGAAAGCAAGACACAGCGGACGTTCATACGATCCTACAAGAGCAATATCTCAGGAAGACATGGATATTTTAATGGAAGCTGTAAGGCTGACTCCCTCATGTTTTGGTGATGAACCCTGGAGATACGTAATATGCAACAAACAGAACAATCAAAGCGCATGGGAAAAGCTGCTAAATTGCCTTGATGAATCTAATCAAAAATGGGCAAAAGATGCACAAATACTAATTATATCTCTAAGCGCTAAGAATTTCCGTAAATCTGACAAAGGTGAAAATTTTTGGGCTAATCATGATACTGGTGCAGCAAATTATGGACTTATGTTACAAGCTGCAGTTATGAACTTAATGGCCCATCAAATGGGTGGATTTGATAGAGATAAAATAGTGAAAGAGTTCAATATACCCAATGACTTTAACGTAATGTCAGTGATAGCGGTTGGTTACGAAGAAGAGGGTGCTGAAATCAAGGAGAAGAAAAGAAGACCAATAGAAGAAATATTTTTTTATGATGAGTGGCCAAGGTCCTGAAAATTTTATCAAGATGCATGGTACTGGCAATAATTTTGTTATTATAGACTCACGTTCAACAAACAATTTAGACTGGAACTATAGACAAATTGCTGATCAAAGCAGTTGTGATCAAGTGATAATTATAACAATGTCTAATGCTGCAGACTGCTTTATGCATATCTATAATGCTGATGGTAGCAAAGCTGAAATGTGCGGAAATGCAGCACGTTGCGTTGGATATTTGCTAATGTCAGAAAAAGGTGCTGAGTATATCACTATTGAGCTGGTAAACAAACGCATTTTAGAGTGTTTTAAAGTGGGTGATAAATCCATAAAGGTTAACATGGGTAAACCTTTGCTAAAATGGCATAAAATTCCCTTGTCTACTGAGTGTGACACTCTTCACTTACCTATAGAGCTTGAAATGCTAAAAGATCCTGTTGCAGTAAATATTGGTAATCCTCACATAGTTTTTTTTGTTGATAGCGTAAATGAAATACCATTGCAAAGTTTAGGACCAAAGCTAGAAAATCACGCATTATTTCCTCAGAAAATTAATGTTAGTATTGCACAAGTTGAAAAGTCTGGAGAAATAGCTTTAAGAGTTTGGGAAAGAGGTACAGGCATTACTGCATCATGCGGTAGTGCAGCCTGTGCGGCACTTGTTGCATCCACACTACGTGGATATCTGACTGCCCAACAGACTTCAGTAGATTTACCAGGAGGTAAGTTATTAATCGAATGGGCAAATAACGTATTCATGACCGGTGATATAGGGTTTTTGTGACCCCAATTCTAGTGATGCATTACTTCCAATACCTTCTTACCAATCACTGCAGGGGTTTCAGCAATTGCAATCCCGGCGCTCCGCATAACTTCTAGTTTTGCACCAGCACTTCCACCACTGGAAGAGATGATTGCTCCAGCGTGTCCCATACGTCTTCCTGGAGGTGCCGTTTGGCCTGCTACAAAACCAACGATTGGCTTTTTAGTTTTTTCTGTTTTCACAAAATGTGATACATCTTCTTCTTCGTTTCCACCTATTTCACCAATAACTACAATACCATGAGTATCGTCATCTTTTAAAAAGAGCTCCATACAGTCAACAAATGTCATACCATGAACTGGATCCCCCCCAATTCCGATACATGTGGATTGACCAAGACCAACAGCGGTTGTTTGTGCTACTGCCTCGTAAGTTAAAGTTCCGGAGCGAGACATAATTCCTATGTGTCCACGCTTATGGATATGGCCAGGCATAATTCCTATTTTGCACTCTTCAGGCGTAATAATTCCCGGGCAGTTGGGACCAACCAATCGACTTTTTGAATCAACAAGCGCGCGCTTAACTTTCACCATATCAAGTATAGGAATGCCCTCTGTAATACAAACTATCAATTCTATTTTTGCATCTATTGCTTCAAGTATTGCAGCAGCAGCAAATTTAGCAGGTACATATATAACTGTAGCATTTGCACCGGTTTTTTCTTTGGCTTCTGCTACAGTATTAAAAACCGGTAAACTAAGGTGAGTGCTACCACCCTTTCCAGGAGTTACACCGCCAACCATTTTCGTCCCGTAGTCAATAGCTTGCTCTGAATGAAACGTACCTTGTGCACCAGTAAAACCCTGGCATATTAATCTTGTATCTTTGTTTACTAAAACGGACATGCTTTATTTTACCTCTTTTACTATCTTTTGCGCAGCATCACCCAGTTCATCTGCAGCAATAATATTTAATCCTGACTCTTCTAAGATTTTTTTTCCTTCTTCAAAATTAGTACCTGATAATCTAACCACTAGAGGAACTTTAATGCTCATTTCTTTTGCAGCCGCAACAATTCCACTTGCGATAATATCGCAACGCATTATACCACCAAATATGTTAACCAGAATTCCTTTTACGTTGCTATCAGACAATATGATTTTAAATGCTTCAGTTACAGTTTCTTTACTCGCTCCACCACCAACATCCAAAAAGTTAGCAGGCTCTGCTCCGTAGTATTTTATTATATCCATTGTTGCCATAGCAAGACCTGCACCATTTACCATGCAACCAATACTGCCATCCATTTTGATGTAACTGAGCCCATACTTTGAAGCCTCTATCTCTTCTTTCACTTCTTCATCATAATCACGAAGTTCCATAATTTCTGGGTGACGATATAAAGCATTATCATCGAAATTAATTTTCGCATCGAGCGCAATAAAATCTCCAGAACTTGTTTCAACCAGTGGATTAATTTCAATTTGGCTCGCATCAGTTGCAATAAACGCATCATATATATTTTTTGCAACATTTGTTATTTTTTCTATTTGTTCTGGACTCAAATGAAAACTGCTGCTATCAAAACTTGTAGCAGAATCAATATCAAATTTCACAATTTTTGCGGGAGAATTTTTCGCCACTTCTTCAATGTCCATTCCACCTTCTGAGGAAAATATGAATATTGGCCTACTGAGCTTCGGGTCGATTACCAGGCTTAAATAATACTCTTTCTTAATGCTTGAGCCTTCTTCAACGTACACTTTTCTTACTTGCTGCCCGCTTGGCCCTGTTTGATGAGTAACTAAAGTCATACCAATCATGTCCTTTACAAACTGTTGAGCTTCTTCAGCTGACTTTGCTAGCTTTACGCCACCGGCTTTACCCCTACCACCTGCATGAATTTGAGCTTTAACTACAAACACGTCAGATTTTAATTGACTTACTTGAGTCTTTACTTCTTCCGCAGATGTAGCAACAAAACCTTTTGGCACTGGAACATTAAATTTATGCAAAACTTCTTTCGCTTGATATTCGTGAATATTCATAAAATAACCAATGATAAACTATTAACTTGAGTACAAACTACCAACCATAACGCTGCCTTCTGCACTCTTGTTGGTACCTCTTTTTTTTAGCTTCAGCTTTCTTTTTAGCTCTTTTTTCTGATTTTTTTTCATGATATTGTTTTTTCATTTTCAACCCTCTTCCTTCCTTTTGAATTGTTTTTTTCAATACTGGAAGAGCTCTGTCTACATCACCATAATGGACTGATACTTCTATCAAACTCTATACCTCCTTCGGTAATCATTTCAAAATCTATTTATAAATTAGAAAATTAACATTGTCAATTATTTTATAAACTTGAGCGTTAAAATGTAATATGCCATAATTTACATGGTAAATAATGTCATTCCAGTATCAGCTACTTGCTTACTGATGGAGATTGCTCTTATGTTACAGCGTTTTTACAATTATACTAACATCGGGGCGGAGAGATTTGAACTCCCGACCCTTTGGTCCCAAACCAAATGCGCTACCAGGCTGCGCTACGCCCCGACTTCTTTACTCAGAGTATCAATAACTCAGGCAAAATGCAAGATTCATTTGTTTACTTTAGAAAAAATATAATACGAGATTTAATATTATCTTAGAATATGTTTTTTATTAGCTCCTCTTTAACAACAGACTGCTTCGTAGAGAGTCTACAGAGTTTTTGTGCGCGCAACACTGAACCAGATTTCTTTATCTTAGCCATATTTAAAAATCTAGCTACACCAATTGGTGAAAGTTAATGCAGCAACTACAGCAGTATCAACCCTTAAAATTCTTTTTCCTAGACTCAATTTTTGACAAAACTTATCGGCAAGATTAAGTTCATAAGATGAAAAACCACCTTCAGGACCAACAATAATAGCAACATTTTTTTTGCCTTTCAGCACTTTATCAGCTTTACCTGTTTCATCACATAAAACAAAATTTTTACTCTGGGAATCAGGTAACTCACAAAAGTTAATAGGAGGCAAAATCTCTGGTATACTCATCCTACCGGATTGTTCCGCAGCTTCGATTGCCTGTAATTTTGCTCTACTTAGGTTAATATTTTTTACCACTGTACGTTCTGTTGAAATAAATTGAATGCAGGTTACTCCCATTTCAGTTGCCTGTCTTACTATGTTGCCTAAAGCACCACTTTTTACCATGGCACAATATAAGTATAAATTTTCCTCATGTTGCTGTTGTTTAGTGCATTCTTTGAGTGTGACTTTTGTCAATTTGCGCGATATATTAACTACTTCTCCTAACCATTCTCCATCCTTTCCATTAAAAAGAAAGAGAGATTATCATACTTCTTAAGCCGCATTACATTGCAAATATAGTGACTTTGTTGTGGATTAAGTGCTAAACTCACGCCTTGTGATAAAGCTTCTTCAACATAAAGCCTAATTTTTCCCATTTAAAACTTTAATTATATTCTATTTGAGTGACTCTTACGGGATTTGAACCCGTGTTACCACCGTGAAAGGGTGGTGTCCTAACCACTAGACGAAAGAGTCAATGTAAATTAATTTAAGTTATATTGATTATGCACACAAAGTCAATTCAATTGTTTTATGACACAAGCAGTTTTTGTGAAATCCCAATTTGTAATAAGAGTGATTTACACCCACTTAACAAGTGGTGGCATTGACATCATAATTGCATCTGGATTGCCGTCAGTCATCAAACCAAACCTTGTGCCACGATCGTATAACAGATTGAATTCTACATATCTGCCACGTTTTATTAATTGATTTTCTCGTTGTTCTTTTGTCCAAGATTTTTGTATATGTTTACGTATGATGTGCAAATAAATTTCCAAAAAGGCTTCACCTACTGCTTTTGTGAACTCAAAATCATTCTCCCAATTGCCAGAACTCAGATTATCATAGAAAATACCACCAATGCCACGCGGCTCTTTTCTGTGTTGTAAGAAAAAATAGTTGTCACATTGCTCTTTAAATTTTGGATAATATCCGGTGTCAAATCTATCACATGTCATTTTGATTAATTCATGAATATACTTGCAATCTTCTTCATTTTTATATATCGGCGTAAAATCCATTCCTCCACCAAACCATTGTTTTGAAGTATATATCAGCCTTGTGTTCATATGCGCTGCAGGGATAAGGGGCGATTGCATATGAGACACTAAAGATATACCGCTTGCCCAGAACTCTCCGTTACTTTCACTTGCACCAGGAATTTCATTGATGGCTGAATCTGCAAATTTTCCGTGTACTTTTGAAACGTTTACTCCAACTTTTTCAAAAACATTACCAAAAATAATTGTAGATTCACCACCTCCACCACCTGGGCGATCCCACTTTCTCTTTTCGATCTTTGGCTCTGCGGATGATTGTTTTTCAATTAATAAGAAAGATTCTATAATCTTATCTCTTAGTGCACAGAACCATTTAAATGCTTGTGTTCTTTGTTTTTCCATAATACCCTCTCGCTAGCTTATTAACATTGTTATATCTGATATTTAAGGAACTTAATTAGATTTGGATGATAATTATCTATCAAAGACGTTAATAAATCTATAATAATTAAATCAATATAATAAAACATTTTCGTATGTACAACAATGCCAAGTAACAATAATGAATAAAAGATACATAGATAACAAAAAAGAGAACAGGGTTGACTTCATACTAAGAAATTATGGAATGTCAATTGTTGTGATGGCAGTTATTATGCTCTTACCTCCAGTAGTAATATCGATACTCTACTTTTTTGATATATATAGTCAGCATATTAATATAGAGATTAATTTATTAGTTAGCATTCTAACAACTCTCTTTATGATATATAATGTAAAACGCTACAGATATCTACTTAATACTATAGAATTTCAAAATGCAATATTTGCAAATGCACTAAATCATAATACAGAATTTTGCCTTATTTTACATAAAAATGAGGGTGTTATTTATGCTGATGCAAGGTTCTACGAAAGGTTTAAAGATCATATAATAGATGATGACATTACGTTAGGCAAGATTCTTGAAATAGGAGATGTTTCAGAAGCAGACAAAAAAGTACTCTATCATGCACTAAAAAATAACTCTTCTGTACAGGTATGCATTTCCTTAAACAAGAAGAATAGAGTATCTAACTTTCTTTTGCTCTTTGAGCCGATACCAGATAATCCCCAAATTGCTATAAATAGTAATAAGATTTTAAATTTATCATTAGTGCCAATAGCAAGGCCAGATGGGTATTTTGTGTTAAAAGCGACACAGATAAACAAGGAGCAGGTATATGAAGAGTTAATAGAAAAACACAGTATAGGAACTTACATTGCAAATGCCAAAGGAGTGATTTTATCTGTAAATAAAAGATTTTTAGACATATTTGAACTGAAAAAACTGGAAAAAGGTAGCTCAATCAGTGATTTTATATCTCAATCTAAATATAACAATACAATAACCGATAATGAAATTTTGTTTTTTACTATAAGTGGTATTCCATTCAAGGCTTATATGAGTACTGCTATATTTTGTGATAAATACAACCATAGCTATATACATGGCTTTATAACACCAACCGAATCAAATCTTGTTGATTATCAATTACACCCTTGTTTTGCAAATTCATCAATTGCTATTGCACAATGTGACATAAACGGCAACTTTGTAAAGAAAAATACGGCACTAATAAAGCTTGCAGGGTCAGATAATAATTCAATCTTTACATTGATATTGGATAGTTATCATGTGAAAATACGTGAATATTTTTCGAGTAATAGAATAAATAATGCGTCCTTTGATGTACAGCTCAACGGCGGTAATAACATAAAAATATATTTCAATAAGTTTCTTCATAATAAAATGATCTTCATACTTTGTTATTTTATTGACAATACTGAACACAAAAACCTAGAGATAAAGCTTGAGCATTATCAAAAGATGCAAGCTATAGGGCAGTTAGCAGGTGGTATTGCGCATGATTTCAACAATATATTGACTGGGATAATAGGATTTTGCGATTTGCTTTTACTCCAACACTCAGCTGGTGACCCATCTTTTGGAGATATAATACAGATACAGCAAAATGCAAAGCGTGGATCAAATTTAGTAAGACAATTGCTTGCTTTCTCAAGAAGACAGACCTTGCAGCCAAAAATTATTGATGTAAATAATACTATAGCTAATCTTTATGAAATGATAAAAAGATTAATAGGTGAAAATATAAAATTTAATATTTATTATGGTAGAGACTTGGGTGCTGTTAGGGCTGATCAAGGGCAATTAGAGCAAGTTATACTTAACTTAGCAGTCAATGCTAGTGCTGCTATGGAAAAGGGCGGAGAATTAACTATACGAACCTTTAATCAAAAGATTGACTCATTAAATTCTACACCTCAGGATATGTTTTCTCCAGACAAGGAAGCGATTGAACATGGAAATTATGTTGTGATTGAAGTAATTGATACTGGATGTGGAATGACGAGTGATACAACTGAAAAGATCTTTGATCCATTTTTTTCTACTAAAGATATTGCTTCCGGTACAGGTCTTGGCCTCTCTACTGTATATGGCATTATTAAACAAACTGAAGGATACATCTATGTTGCTAGCAAAGTAAATCATGGAACTAAATTTAGCATATTTTTGCCCATGGTTTACATATCAGATGAAAATGATAGAGAGGAAGATAGTGAAGAAACAGAAAAACCGGTAGTAAGTGAAATTAAAGGTAATGGTATAATTTTATTAATCGAAGATGAAGATTCAGTAAGGGAATTCATCTCTAAAGCACTCAAAAGAAAAGGATTTGATGTAATAGAAGCGAGCATAGGCAGCGAGGCGCTAGAAATAATCAGTAAAAAAAGTCAACATATAGATCTTATAATCACTGATGTAATCATGCCAGAGGTGAGCGGCCCAGAAATAGTTAAAGAAGCATTGATCCATAGGCCAAATATCAACGTTATTTTTATTTCTGGGTATGCAGAAGATGCTTTTTTAAAGAGTGATGACATCAATATAGAAGATTTTCACTTTTTGCCAAAACCATTCACTCTGAATGAATTAGGAAACAAGGTTCAAAGTGTGTTACACAAAGCAAAAAAGACAGTCTAATTTTAGTGTGGTTAACAACAAAAAAATTTTCTAATGCAAAAGTTTCTTGCATATATACAATAGAATTATTTTATACATAAGATAAAAGGCGTGAGCAAGATTATTGCAATAGTAAATCAAAAGGGTGGAGTTGGCAAAACCACAACTAGTATAAATTTATCGACAGCCTTTGCTGCTGTGGGAAAAAGCACTTTATTGGTAGATCTTGATCCTCAAGGAAATGCTAGCACCGGGCTCGGGATTTCTTATCGTAGTAGGGAAGAAAAAAATATATACAAAATACTACTAAGCAGCGAAAATAAATTGATAGAATCGGCAATTTTCAATATAAAGGAAATTCCAAATTTATCACTAATTTCGTCAGTAGTTGATTTATCAGCTGCAGAAATTGAATTATCGCAACTTGAGCGAGGAAAATTTGTGCTAAAAAGCGCATTAGAGAAGATACGCGATAATTATGAGTATATAATCATCGATTGCCCTCCATCACTTGGGCTTCTAACCATAAATGCTTTGACTGCTGCTAATTCTATTATTGTCCCTCTTCAGTGTGAATTTTTTGCTTTGGAGGGATTAAGCCATTTAGTTAAAACTGTAGAGCTGATAAAAAGAAATAACCTAAACCCTTTTTTGGCAATAGAAGGGATAGTGTTAACAATGTATGACAGGCGCAACAAACTCAGTGAACAGATTAAAAACGATATTTGCCAGTATTTAAATGATAAAGTATACAAAACTATCATCCCATTGTATGAGACTGTTATTCCACGTAACGTACGGTTATCAGAAGCGCCTTCTCATGGAAAACCCGCTATTGTGTATGATCTTAAGTGTCCTGGTGCACAAGCATATATAAGTTTGGCAAGGGAAATTTTAAAAAAGCACGCGAGCAGTTGTAAGGAGAAGAAACTAGTAAGCGAGGGCGTAGTATGAAGGATGATAGACGCCTCGGCAGAGGTCTTGCCGGCCTCATAGGCGATAATTATGATAATAAAGAAGATCGACAAGAGTATTTGCCTATTTCATTGCTGCACCCAAGCAAATTTCAACCGAGGAAACATTTTGACGAGGAGTCATTAAGAGAGCTTGCAAATTCGATAAAGAAAAGTGGCATTATACAGCCTATCGTGGTACGCAAAGATTCAAATGATGATGGTTATGAAATAATAGCTGGAGAACGTCGTTGGCGAGCAAGCAAGATTGCAAATCTTGATAGTGCACCGGTTATCATAAAAGATCTGAGCGACAAGGAATGCTTGGAAGTATCCATTATTGAAAACATACAAAGGCAAGATATTAATCCAATAGAGGAAGGTGAAGCTTACAGAAAACTGATAGATGAGTTTTTCTATACACATGAGGAATTAGCTTCAGCTATAGGCAAAAGCCGCAGCCACATAACCAATATGATTCGGATGTTGTTGCTCCCTGATAGGGTGAAAACAATGATCAATGAGAAAAAATTGTCTATGAGTCATGCAAGAGCGTTGATTAATGTTGAAAATGCGGAAAGTATTGCAGAAAGAATAGTTTCTCAAGGCTTAAGCGTCAGACAAACTGAAAAATTGATAAAAGATTTGCATCAAGGCAACAACCAAAAAGAGCAGAGATATACTAGAAATCAAGATATGACGGTAATAGAAGGCGCTATATCCTCTCAACTTGGTTTAAAGATCAAAATTAATGACAACAATTCTAAGGGTAAAGTTATGATACGGTATAACAATCTCAGTGAATTGGATTTGATATTGAAAATTTTAAATAGAAACCTTGAGGTATAGCTAGTAGCTGGCTAGCAAAGCAACAAACCAATATCAACTGTTGGTGTCATGAAAGTAGCTGACACTGGAATCCAGGAATTTTATTAAGTTGGTAAGCATAAAAGTATAACTTCTACGTCATACCGCCGCGGTATCCGCTAACAAGCAGCGGGATGACGATTGTCAGGGTAGCTGTCATCCCAGTGCCCTGACTACTTGGATCCAGGAAAAAGAATGGTGTCATCCCAGTGCGTGACACCCTAGTAGAAATCGTTTTTGTAATTGCAACATTCGTGCAATCTTTAGCCATAAATATTAAGAAATTTACCAAATGAAAAAAAAGGCAAAAGAAGCCCTGGGGTTATTATCCGCTTTAAAATATTGGCGTTTTTTATGTTTTAAACGCTTGACAAGCAAGATTAAGCTGCTTTTAATTGCAACTAACTTACGCTGCAAATGTTTAAGAAATTTACTAAGCAGAAAAAAAGACAAAGAATCCCCGAGTTAGCTAGTCTTTTACTATCTCTGTCGAGTATTGGCATTTTTTGATGTCTTGTAACGCTTTATAAGCGCGTTCAGCTTATTTAGATAAAAATCTAGATGTAGATGAAGTTTTGTAAAGACATACAGTATCTATATACTGCAAAAAATTGAACATAAGACGCCGATACATTAAGTAATCCTTACCTTTTAATCTGCAGATTGGCGAAAGCAAATACAATAGCTTCACTATCATGATAAGGGGGCTGGCGAAGGGTGTCAAGTAAGTTTTTTCGTTTCTAACGGTTGTTGCCAAAAACTATGCAAGAAGTCTATTGACAGGTGATTAAATTATGATGTAGCCTATCGCCGTATATCCGGGGGTGGGTTGTTGTGAGGCTTTTTCACTTTTTATTCTTGTTAATGTGTTTTTCTCTGTATTACTATGCGGGTTTTATATTTTCGCCCTGCCCAAAAGCTACGGTTTGCTTTTCACCTGGAGAAGACTGTGCTATGCCGATAATCAGCGTAATAGATCAGTCTAAAAAATCTATCTTAGTTCAAGAATATACATTTACTCTTGGAACAATTGCAAAATCTTTGATCAATGCTAAAGAACGTGGCGTTGATGTTAAAGTCATTTTAGATAAATCGCAACTCTACTCAAAATATAGTGTTATAAATGAATTATTTTCAGGTGGAGTACCAGTTTGGATCGATGATAAGCCAAAAATTGCTCATAATAAGATAATGATTGTTGATAATCAAAAAGTTATCACAGGGTCGTTTAACATGAGTAAGACAGCTAAAAAAGGAAATGCTGAAAATTTATTAATTATTACAGATTATCCTGAATTGATTCAGCAGTATGTGAAAAACTGGGAGGCACGAATGTCACAATCTTATAAATATGCTCCCAACTAATCAAGAGCACTTGCTTAAAATCAGCTCTAAAAACAGCAAGGAAGAGCTTTTTTGATTGATTGGCATAATGATTATGATATAATAAACCAAAAGTTTAGGGAATAAAGTAATGGATTACATAAATGATGCTGCCGGTAGCTACACTGCCATTCACGATTTTTTTCAAAACAACGGTGTTGGAGATTATAAAGTTCAATGCAGTTATGGTGGTGTACCGTATGCTACTGACGAATACGTACATTCTGGCGATAAATTTTGGAGCAATAATTTCATAGACTCACATTTTGGCAGGGAAATAAAAATGTATCCTCAAAGTGAACTTTTAGCTAAAGAATACGCTGGAAATACGCTGCCAGTTTCAATATCACTAGATAAGGATTTAATAAAAATAAAGGAATGTCAGAAAAAAACGAAATTTGTAGAACTAGAAAGAGAGTCAGGTGATCTAGTGTATGATAAACAAAAGCATGTAAAGTGTTACACAACGAAGCTATCATATGATGATGTGAATATTTACAATAACGATAAAGTTTCAACATTTAGCATTAAATACGACGTGCCAAATGATCCGAAATACAATTTAAATGTAACATTTACAAAGGTTAATGATAGTAAACCAGGGTTTTGGCAAAAATTTAAAAATATGTTTTAACAGAGTAGCTTTTCAATGAAGAGATTCTGAGGGAAAGTGTATAAATATCTGCTTTAATAATAAAATGGGTTTGGTGTCATTCCAGTACTCCTCTCTTATAATTTACGTGTTTAAGAATAACTTCTGCTAAACCTTTACTAATTCCAGGTACGTTTTGAATTTCAGCCAGAGAAGCTTTGCTTATATTTTTCACTGAACCAAAATAAGACATCAACGCTTTTTTTCTTTTGTTGCCAATGCCGGGTATTTTGCTTAATTGTGAAACTATGAACTGTTTATCGCGTTTTTTTCTATGTGAAGTTATTGCAAAACGGTGGGCTTCATTACGCAGCGATTGTAAGTAAAGCATGACTTTGCTGTCATTTGCCAAACTGAATTCTTCCCTGCCCAGCATATAAAATCTTTCATTTCCTGCGTTACGATCAGGACCTTTTGCCATACAAGCAAAAGGAACGTTTATATTCAATACTTCCAGTACATTCTGTACTATGGAAACATGTCCTGGCCCACCATCAATCAGTAAAAAATCAGGTATTATGCCTTTTATATTGCCGGAGAAACGTCTGGTTAGCACTTCCCTCATCATTTTATAGTCATCGCCTGAAAATTTTTCCTTTATAGTAAATTTTCTGTACTCACTTTTTAAAAAACCCTCCTGCCCTGCAACAACCATTACACCAATTTGTTGATTTCCAGATATATGGCTATTGTCATAAACCTCGATACGCTTTGGAATACTTGGTAACAAGAAAACTTTGCTAAGCTCCTCAAGCTTTTCTAGGTTATTTCTATAATCGATAAGCTTCTGCTCTAAGCTATGCTGAGAGTTATCATAAACAAATTTCAATAAATCACGCTCTTTTTTATTCTTTGCATGCAGAACTTTTACTGGCTTTTGAGCAACCTTATATAGTGCTTGTTCTATAATTTCCTTATCCACAATAGAATCTGGAACGTAAATTTGTATTGGAGGTATGTTAGCTGAATTATAAAAATTGACCAAAAAGGTGGATAAAATTTCATCATTTGAGTGATCACCACAGTTCTCGGCAAAGTAAGGAGTGCTGCCGTAGTTGTCTTTATTTCTAAACGATAACACACTAATACATGCTAGATCCTCTTCACGTACAATACTGAAGAAGTCTGCATCTTTTTCAAAAGAAAAATCCGTGTGCTGTATTTGAATTTGCTCAAGAAACTTTACCCGATCTCTATATATAGCAGCAAGCTCATAGTTTTCTTCACTGCTGCACTTTCTCATTGTGAAAAGTAACTGTTCTTTCACTTCCTTATTTCTTCCAAGCAATGTATTTCGTGCCTGTTTTACTGATTGGCAGTAGTCGTCTTTTGTGATTTTATCTACGCATGGTGCTGAGCAGCGCTTAATTTGATATTCAATACATGGTCTTTTTGTTGAGGAAAAGTATTGATCTGAACATACTCTTAGGAGAAAAGCTTTTTGCAATGACAATATAGTTTGCTTAACAGCAGCGGCAGATGTAAAGGGACCATAATAATGAAACTCATTCTTCTTAAATTTGCCTCTATATTTTGCTATTCTTGGATAATCGTGCTTGGAAATTGTTATATAAGGATAAGATTTTCCATCCTTAAGCACAATATTATAAGGTGGTTTCAACGATTTTATTAGCTGTGCTTCAAGAAGCAGTGCTTCGATTTCATTCTCAGTGATGAATATTTCAACCTTAATAACCTGTGAGAGCATAACTCTAATTCGTTCAGAAAGATTTTCGAATTGAAGGTAGTCGGATAACCTTGACTTTAAGTTTTTTGCTTTTCCAACATATAAAACTTTATTCTTATCTCCAACCATCTTATACACGCCACAGGACTGTGGAGATGATTTGATTTGTTCTTTATATTGCCTGAGCATTTATCCATTGCTTAACCTGTATGAGGTTAAAATCTGCTACTAAATGAAAGATGGAAACTACATTTTCAAGCAAAGATAATCTGTTTCTTCTCAGCTTATCAGAATCACAGTTAATCTTTATACTGTCCATAAACTGATTGATAAACGGAGCAAAACCAGCAAGTTCATCAAGTGCTACATTAAAGTGGTTATTTTTTATCGCTTGTTTTATGTTTTTACAAGCAGTTATAGCACAATTTGATAGCGCAATT
This sequence comes from Wolbachia endosymbiont (group A) of Longitarsus flavicornis, assembly GCF_963931955.1. Lineage (NCBI taxonomy): Bacteria > Pseudomonadati > Pseudomonadota > Alphaproteobacteria > Rickettsiales > Anaplasmataceae > Wolbachia > Wolbachia endosymbiont (group A) of Longitarsus flavicornis. Next base: position 763,450 of record NZ_OZ008337.1, read on the forward strand.
TCTTCACTTTCAATCAAAAACCTCTTACCGTAAGATGCACTATAAGTAGTGCCATCACTTTTCTTTACTTTGCTCATCATGTTACTGACTCTTTTGTAAGTGCTTAGAATCTGTTCACCTTCTGGCGTACTAAGATAACGATCCAATATAACAGTTTGCTTTTCTGCTGTCAGCAGATCATTAATATCGATTTTATATAGTATTGAATCTACAACATCTTGCCTTATATCTCTATTTTTTAAAATAACCTTGAATCTTTCTAAGCAGAATCTAAATACTAGTTCTGAAATTTGTTTTCTATTTGGCTTATCAACTGACGCTGTATTTTTATTAAATAGAAGCCTTGAATATAAAGATACTGACTTGTCTATCATTAGCCTAATTGGAATATACAAATTATTTTCAAGTATTGTCCTAATTATACCAATTGTCATTCTCCGCAAACCAAACTGATCATACGAACCAGAGATTTTCTCACCTGCTGCAATTAAACCAACTAAGCTATCCACTTTGTCTGCAATTGACACAGCAATTGCTGAAGGGGATTTAGGACACTCCTGCTCTGGCCCGATTGGCTTATAGTGTTCAGTTATAGCTTCCACTATTTCTCTATCTTCTTGAAAATAAGAAGCATAATATCCACCCATTACTCCTTGTAATTCTGGAAACTCTCTTACTATCGATGTTGCCAAATCAGCTTTTGCCAAATATGCAGCACGTTCAACTTTTATCAGCGAAGCATGTGGAATAAATATAGCTATATACTTTGACAGAGCCGTAATACGCTTCACCTTTTCCCCCACGCTGCCAAGAGAAGCATGAAATAATATCAAACCTAATTTTTTGACATAATAATCTAGATTTTCCTTTTTATCTTGAGATATTAAAAATTGGGCATCAGCAAGACGTGCTTCTAATATTCTTTCGTGCCCTTTAACAACTTCACCATTGTTGACGTTGACAACAGTGACAAAGTGTGAAATTCTCTTTCCATTACTTAAAGCAAGGTATTTTTGCTGCGTATTAATTATACTAAGTATTACTTCTTTTGGTAATCCGAATGATTTTTCCTGACTCACTTTACCAAATAGTACAATTGGCCATTCTATAAGCCCTGTCAATTCATTTAGTAAATAATCATTTTTCTCAAGTTGTAAATTCTGCTCTTTTGTGAATTTATTAATCTGATCTAGTATAAATTGCTTTCTTTTGTCCATTTGGAGAATTACACTGTTTTTTTCTAGCAATTCAAAATAGTCTTTAGGTGCTTTAACAGTAAGCGCTGTACCACTTGAGAGAAATCGATGGCCATATGTTGTGTTAGATGCTGTGATCCCTGCAAAAGATACAGGTATTATTTCGTCATTTAAAATGCATAAAATATTTTTAATTGGCCTAACCCACCTTTCTTTTCCTTCGCCCCATCTCATACTTTTTGGCCAAGAGAAATTTTTTAATATTTCTCCTAGTTGATTTTTAAGAAACTCTTGAATGTTAAATGAGCAGCTTTCTCTTTTTATGAAGTAAAAATCCTCATTATTTACTTTTCGAACGAGCAAATCTTCTTCATTTTTCTGATATTTTCTTAAAAAACCTTCGATAGCACTTTTTGGTGCGTTAATGTTTGGTCCCTTAACTTCGTTATTGGAATCCTTTAGCTCCAAAGCATTTATGTTGTCAACAAATAGGGTAATGCGACGTGCCGTTACAAAAACCTCCATTGATGTAAATTTTACATTATTTTTGTTAAAAACATTGGCAATACAGCTCTTAACTTGAGTTGTAGCTACATTCTGCATTCTCGGTGGTATTTCTTCTGAAAGGCACTCAAATAATAACTGCAACGACATACGCTATTTACTCATGTACAATTCACAACATTTTTTTGTCAGCTCTCTAACTCTACCAATATGCGCTGTACGTTCATTTACACCAAGCACACCTCTTGCATCAAGCAGATTAAGTAGGTGACTAGTTTTAATACATTGGTCATAAGCTGCCATTGGTAGCTCCTTTTCAATAAGGAACTTACACAATTTTTCCGTATCTTCGAATTGCTGCTGTACCACTTTAGTATCATAATAATCTAACGCTAGATAAGAAAATTCATATTCTCTTTGTTTAAAAATATCTCCGTAAGTTACACCGTTATCGTTCCAAGTTATATCGTAAACATTATCTACACCTTGTATGCACATTGCTAAACGTTCCAACCCATATGCCACCTCACCAGGAATCATCTTGCAGTCAATCCCTCCAACTTGCTGTATATAAGTAAGCTGTGTTACTTCCATTCCATTGCATGTCACTTCCCATCCAAGCCCTGATGCACCAACGCTCGGATTTTCCCAATCATCTTCGACAAACTTAATATCATATTTTTCTGTAGATATGCCAAGAGCTTTTAAGCTATCTAAATAGACGTCTTGTAAATTATTACCAGACGGTTTTATTATAACTTGGTATTGATGATGTTGATATAAGCGATTAGGGTTATCGCCATAGCGCCCATCTGCTGGCCTAATTACTGGTTGTAGATATGCAATTTTTGTTGGTTTTGTATCAATTGCAGACATAATTGTTGCAGGATGTAATGTGCCAGCACCAACTTCAGATGTGTATGAGTGAAGTATAACACATCCTTCACTAGCCCAAAAATCTTGTAACTCTTTTATTATACTTTGTAAGTTCACACAAATTGCACACTTTTTATACTAAATATATAAATAAATAAGTACTATTCAATACCTATTTTTTTAACAGTATCATGTAAATAATCACCTAAAACTGCTGAACTTTCCCTCACATACTGAATTATGCTTTTATTTAGGACAATTGCATCATGCATAGTTAAATCGCAGAATATAAATGCTATTAAATACAGTAAAATCACCGCATAAAATGTATGAAAAATCCCCTCAAATGTAATTGACATTGCATTATTATAGCTGAGCTGTATTGAACTTATTGGCCATGGTTTTATTGCTTCTACAACATTAAAAAACACATAAGGTATCATAAGAAAAAAGAAAAAGTGCATAAAATCATTAAACCAAAATGGGCATTGAAACATCTGCTTACATATACTCCCATAGAGTTTACTTACAGCATAATAAATCGACATCATTGCCGGCATTGAAAGTGCTACAGTCAGTACTTGCCCTGACGCTATTTGTATTACTATTTCTTCACCACTGTTTGCTGAAGGGTCTTGAGCGTGAAAAATAAATATTCCAATTAATTGCATTACTAACATAACTATTGCCAATTTTGTAAAAACAGCAGCTACAACTATTCCTGAGTCTGGCATTTTATATAGTAAGTATTCTCCTCCATATGTAAGAATTAATATAACATCGACAATAAATAATATTAAAAAAGAAGACCAATAGTTCTGCCAACTTGGTAAATATCCTATTCCTAAAAGAGAGCTTACTGTTTTAGCAGGAAAAACCTTGCCTAGCATCTTCCCCAAAAATTTAAAAAAAATCCCCATGTTCTAAGTAACACTTGGTTTATATTATTTATAATACTGTATTGTAATAGACTTATCAATAGCTTAAAACATGTATTGGAAGATTTTAGGTAGTATGCAGCAACAGTAGAAGAACGTGCGCCAAAAATTTAATAATTTTATAGGGCTTATGCACTTAAATTTTTTGCAATATCAAGTGCAGCGTAAGTGAATATTGCACTTGCACCCGCACGTTTGAAACCAATCAAAGACTCATAAATCACCTTGTCATAATCTAGCCAGCTATTATTTGCAGCAGCTTTTATCATTGCGTACTCACCGCTTACTTGGTAAGCAAAAATCGGAAAATTAAACTTATCACTTGCTGTTTTGATAATATCTAAATATGGCATACCTGGTTTAATCATAATAAAGTCTGCACCTTCATTTATATCCATTTCAATTTCGCACATTGCTTCGCGCGCATTTTTATAATCCATTTGATAACCACTTTTGTCTATAGAATGTGATAGCCTACATGAACCAACGACTTGCCTGAATGGAGCATAGAAGCTAGAGCAATATTTCACTGCATAAGATAATATTAATACGTCTTGAAAGTTGTTATCATCTAATGATTTTCTGATTCTTCCTATTCTACCATCCATCATATCAGAAGGAGCAACTATATCACATCCTGATGCTGCTAAAGCAAGTGCTTGCTTACATAATATCGACACGGTTTCATCGTTTTCTACATCCACCTGATTGCTTTTTAAAATGCCGTCATGGCCGTGAATAGTGTATGGATCCAATGCAACGTCTGCAATAATACCAATTTCAGGTACCTTTAATTTTACAGCACAAATTGCTCTGCAGATTAAGTTGTCAGAATTATATGCTTCCTCAGCGTTTTCAGATTTTAATTTACTATCAACTACAGGAAAAATTGCAACAGCATTAATTCCTAAATCTTTAGCTTCCTTAACTATAGACACTAACCCATCTATTGAATAACACTTTACACCTGGTAAGCCAGAAATTGGTTCAGTTGTTTCTTCTCTGTCATGAACAAACAGAGGAAGAACCAGATCATTTACTGATAAACTATTTTCACTTGTTAAATTGCGAACCCATTTGCTCGAGCGCCTGCGCCTTAACCGTGTATTTGGAAAATTAAACATTGGATCCTGGCAAATTTCCAGTAAAGAGCAACACCCCTGAAACGAGGATCACCCAAAGCACCGATATTGGCAGAAACACTTTCCAACCAAGGCGCATTAGCTGATCATATCGGTAACGAGGTATTGTTGCTCTAATCCAAATAAATACGAATAAAAGTATAATTATCTTCAAAACGAACCAAATTAAACCTGGAATTTTATAAAGCAAACCAAGTTCTAACGGAGGATACCATCCCCCCAGAAAGAATATTGTCATCATAGCACTTGCTAAAATCATATTTGCATATTCTCCAAGAAAAAAGAGGGCAAAAGGCATGGATGAATATTCAACGTTATATCCAGAGACAAGCTCTGCTTCAGCTTCTGGTAAATCAAATGGGTGACGATTAGTTTCTGCAAGCAAAGAAATAAAAAATATTATTCCTATAGGCATTAGTAGTAAATCAACCCAAAATGGCATATTGTGTTTCGCTACCACCATCTCTCCAAGATTTAATGTTCCAGTGGTAATAACGACTGTAGCAACTATTAAGCCTATTGAAACTTCATACGAAATCATCTGAGCAGCCGACCGTATAGCGCCAAGAAATGCATAATTAGAATTGCTTGACCAGCCTGCAATAATCACGCCGTATACTCCCAGCGACGATATAGCTAGCACATAAAGCACTCCAACATTAATATTTGCTATAACCTTAGGAATAACTACTTGCTGGCCATTTTCTACAATTACTTCAGCACCAAACGGTATAACTGCCCAGGCAATTAATGCCAAGATAAAGGTAAGCATTGGAGCCATAATGAACAGTATGGTGCTCGCTCTAAATGGTATTATCGGCTCCTTAATCAGAAGCTTAATAGCATCTGCAAATGGCTGCAATAGCCCAAAAGGTCCAACTACACTTGGGCCGTGCCTCAGTTGAATTGCAGCAAGGACCTTACGCTCAAAGTATGTCAAATATGCAACTGAAAGTAGTAGCGGTACTAAAATAAATAAAATATTAACTAGCGTGTTCATAAAAAGCTTTAGTACAATCTGCCATTATTTTTGAAGCGCGACTTATTGAATCCGTCATATAAAAATTACACTCCTTTAAAGTAAAAGGTGTATTACTTAAATTTATTTTACCATTGCTGATTGGTACCCATGTGTTTTTTACCACTTGATCAGCATTTCTAAACTGTGGACCGATAGTATCTAATTTTTTTCTTACGTCAAATAAACTATCATATGGTAAGGAAAGATCCAAATATTGCGAGAGATTTTTAATAATTAACCAATCCTCCTTTGCTTCACCTGGAGGAAATACAGCTAAATTTGTTCTTTGCACTCGACCTTCAGTGTTTACATAAGTTGCATATTTTTCTGTATATGCAGCACCAGGCAAGATAACATCTGCCACATGTGCACCCTTATCACCGTGATGACCTTGATAAATTACAAATGTGTTTTCTAACTTTGATGTGTCAATTTCGTCTGCACCAAGAAGATAAACAACTTCTATTTCACCACTTTCTGCATGTTCCAATATTTGATTAATATCCCTTTCACCTTTTTTAGGAACAAACCCAATATCTAGCCCACCAACTCTTGCTGCAGCTTTATGCAGCACATTAAAGCCATTCCAGTCATCTCTTACCATATTAAATTTTTCTGCAATTTTGCCAGCTAGAGCTAAAACTGATTCAGAATCATCTCTTATTAATGCATCTTGACCGATAATCAGCATAGGGTTTTGAGCAGCTACCAGCAGCTCACAGAACTTATGATTTCCATTTGCTATTTCACTCAAAATACCAGAATTATTGCCCAATTTCTCAACATGATATAAATATTCAATGTTAGGACCAACACTTGCAATAGGAAAGTTGCCCTGTAAATATCTCTTTCTCAATCTTACGTTAATGATCGGTGCTTCTATCCTTGGGTTTGTATTTATAAGCAGACACAAATCCGCATTCTCTATACCTTCAATAGTGGTATTGAACACATACGATCCACGATTATTTGGTATAAGTTTTGCACCATCCTGCCTGCAATCTATATTTCCCGAGCCGAGCTTCTGCATCATTTCTTTAAGTAGAAGCATAGACTCACAATCTGCTAAATCACCTGCAATTGCAGCTATTTTATTTGATTTTGTATTCTTTAATTTCTTTGCAGCAACAGTTAATGCCTCATTCCAATCAACTGGGGCTAATTTACCATCTTTTTTTATATAAGGTCGATCAAGACGTTGAACTTTTAGTCCATCATAGGCAAAGCGGGTTTTATCTGATATCCATTCTTCATTTACCTCTTCGCTCAGCCTTGGTAATATCCTCATAACCTCCGGGCCACGATAATCAACTCTAATTGCGCTACCCACAGCATCTAGCACATCTATAGTCTCACAATGTGATAGCTCCCATGGACGCGCTGTAAAGGAGTAAGGCTTTGAAGTTAAAGCTCCTACCGGGCAGAGATCTATGATATTTCCAGATAATTCAGAACTAATATGCCTTTTTATGTAAGTGCTAATCTCTACATTTTCTCCCCTTCCGATTCCTCCAAGTTCATTTGTACCTGCAACATCAGACAAAAATCTAACACACCGAGTGCAATGAATGCATCGATTCATCGCGGTCTCAATCAGTGGTCCGAAGTGTTTTTTTGGCACAGCCCTCTTATGCTCATCAAGTCTGCTGGTTCCTTTCCCATAAGCCATCGTGATATCTTGCAAATCGCATTCACCACCCTGATCGCAAATTGGGCAATCAAGCGGGTGGTTAATTAGCAAAAACTCAAGCACACCTTCACGTGCTTTTTTAACCTTAGGGGTATCAGTGTGAATAACCATCCCTTCTGCAACTGGCATTGCACAAGAGGCTACTGGTTTTGGAGGTCCACCCTCCACTTCAACCAAACACATTCTGCAGTTACCAGCAATTGCTAAACGCTCATGATAACAAAAACGTGGAATTTCAATGCCCACAACTTCACAAGCTTGAATTATAGTGAGCCCATGCTCTACTTCACATTCCTTAGAATTAATAGTAACTTTAACCACAATTATTATACAGCTTCCCACTTTATAGGATTGCCGCTTATCTCATCTTCAACCAGATTGCCATTGTCATATTGAGCAGACATATAATTCATGCGCGAATCACGATCTATATATCTAACAGGTTTTACCGGTTTATCTTTATACATTTTTTGCTCAGCTTTCTTACGCTGAGTAGGGTTATTTTTACTAGCTGTCTTTGCTTTCCCACCTGCTGCCATATAAACTCCTAAAAACTTTTCATTCTATTTTAACACTTAAGTATATAGCGTCAATATTTAATAACTTTAAAATTTCAATAGATCTCTTATTATAATCATCATTTGAATAAAAAGTTACCCTTGATATCATTTCAGTGCTTGACCAGAAAAAAAGAAATATGTATCAGCTACTTTCATTTGCTGCGCCTCGAAAATAAACGTTCATGTAGCTAAGCCATAAATCCAGTATAAAGACCTTTAATCATTGGCTTCGTAGTACTTTTTAACCAACTTATTAAGTAACCTTACACCAAAACCTACTGCTCCTCTTGGACAAATGTCAGTACCTTTCTCGTGCCAAGCAGTGCCTGCGATATCTAAATGTGCCCAGCAAGTTTCATTCACAAAACGCTGTAAAAACTGTGCAGCCATTATGCTATCTCCACCAGAGCCTGCAGGAGCGATGTTTTGAACATCAGCAATCGGTGAATCAATAATTTTGTCATAAGTTTCATTCATAGGAAAACGCCATAACTTCTCATTTACTTCATTTCCTGCATCAATCAGACGGCTTGCTAATTCATCATTATTTGAAAAAAGACCAGCATATTCGTTATTTCCAAGTGCAACCACTATAGCACCAGTTAAAGTTGCAAGATCAATCATAAATTTTGGTGAGAATCTGTCTTGCGTATACCATAAAGCATCTGCAAGTATTAATCTTCCTTCTGCATCGGTGTTCAACACTTCTATTGTCTGTCCAGACATTGAAGTTACTACATCACTTGGTCTTTGAGCATTACCACCCACTGCATTTTCTGCAAGTGCGACCACGCCAATTGCATTTACTTTTGCTTTTCGTCCTGCTAAAGCATGCATCACCCCAACCACAGCAGCAGAGCCTGCCATGTCATATTTCATCGACTCCATACCACGTGAAGGTTTGAGTGATACTCCACCAGTGTCAAACGTTATACCTTTACCAACAAAAGCTATTGGCTTTTGTTCTTTAGAAGTCCCACTCCATTTTATCACTACTAATTTTGGTTCTTTACTACTTCCTTGTGCCACTCCAAGCAAGGCTCCCATTTTTTTCTCTTCCATCTGCTTTTTATCAAGCACTTCAATTTCAAGGCCAAGCTTAGTAAGTTCTTTTTTTATATGATCAGCATAGGATTCTGGATATAGAATGTTAGGAGGCTCTGTTATAAAAGAGCGCGCAAGAAATATACTCTCACCTTCTTGCCTTAAGTGCTCAAATGATCTTTCAGCATTACTTAATTGCTTATCTTTTACTAATACGGTAATCTCCTCTACCTCTGTAATTTTCTCATCCTTTTTAGTTTTATACTTATCAAACTTAAAACTACGCAGAAACGCACCATATGCAACATTTGCTGCACTACCTTCGATTAAAACCGCTGCTTTTTTAATTTTTAATCTGCTTAGCTCACAATATATTTTACCACCAATATTTAATTCTTTATTTTCATTCCATTCATCCTTCTTACCAAGTCCGACAACTATGACATTTTTTTCTTCTGGCAAAGCAGTAGAGAAAAATTCACCAAAACTTCCATTGAAATCGCTAAATTGCTTTATATTATCTATGACCTGTTTTCCTTGCAAAACTCCGCCATCATTTACGGTTTCGTTGTCCTCAAATAAACCCGTTACTATTGTTTTAAAATCGGGCGAAATTTTAGAAATTGTTATTTTCATTGCTGGCATCTCCGTTGCAAATAATTGTAAACTGTACATAAAACACAGCAAAAACATCAGTAAGATATTTTTCATATACATCCTAAGTACAATAACACTCAAGTTTACTATGGACTCCCTTACATGCAAGGGTTTTTTATCTTTTATTAGAGAACTTATTATATCCGCCCAAGGTAATGTTAAACGTATAGGTTTTTATGACCTGATCACTGTAAGTAAATGGTGTTACGAGAAGGCTTGCAAGCCCATTACTAACAAAATCTCCAAGAACAGGATCAGCACAATTATCGCAATTATGGTCAACAAAAAACATTTGCGTTGTGAATTCCGGAAAATCCGGATGTTGAACTAGAAAGTTGATATGTGGAGCTCTATCACCAATTTTACCAGGTGCTATCGTAATAAAATTATAATAGCCAAGATTATTCACTACAAACCTTCCTGATCCAGCAAAATTCGGATCATCCTCTATATTCTTATCGTAATGGTTCACGCCGCGTGAATTTGCGTGCCATATAGAAACTACAGCATTTTGTATTGGTAAACAGTTTATATCAGTAATTCTACCCACTATGTGTATTAATTCTCCTGTTGCACTATTTGGAGAACCAGGTTTTCTTCTTAAATTGTTTGAAGAGTTAAAATTTTTTGGCCTTGCATCAAGATCATAAATCTCTGGAGTTTCAATGCAGTTAAGCAAAACAGGATCAGCTGCAAATAGCGGCAAACTGAATATCATTTGTACTAAAAGTGCTAACAAGATATTTTTCACATTCATTTCATTTATAATAGACTTCTTGCATAACCATATAACAAACTTTTATTGGAAATAGAAACGAAAAAACTTACTTGACAAACTCCGCCAGCCCCCTTATCATGAAACTGAAGCTATTTATTTATCTTCTCTGTACAGATTAAATGACAAAAAAACTCAACGTATCTGGCGTCTCATGTTTAATTTTTTGCACTATGTGCACTCTATGTCTTTATCAAATTTCTAGGTTTTTACCTATACAAGCTGAAATACGCTTATAAAGCATTTAAAACATCAAAAAACGCCAACTTAAAAAATGGATAGTGAATAATTAGCTACCCTAGGGTTTCTTTTGCCTTTTTTCTGTTTAGTAAATTTCTTAAACATTTATGACTAAAGGTTAGTTGCATTAAAAAGCAGCTAAATCGCGGTTATTAAGCGTTTAGAATAAAAAAACGCCATACTTGAAAGTATAATGTAAGTAATTAGCCAACCACGGGGCTTCTTTTGCCTTTTTTTTCGTTTGGTAAATTTCTTAAATATTATGGCTAAAGATTACACGAATGTTGCAATTACAAAAGCGATCTCTACTAGGAGGATGTCATTCCAGTGCTCCTTTTTTTGTCATCCCAGTGTCAGCTACTCGGATGACAAAGGAGGGCGTTACTCCAGTGTCAGCTACTCGGATGACAAAAAAAGGAGTACTGGGATGACACCATCATAAAGTAAACCAGTGTCAGCTACTCGGATGACAAGAAGAGGGCACTGCCGTCATAAAGGAACCAGTGTCAGCTACTTGGATGACAGGAGAAGGAGGTACTGGGATGACAAGAATTGAATGATATCATAGGGCTTGCATGATAGGAGAATTGGATTTGAGCTACTCAGATCTGCCATGCAAACTGCAACCCTAAATGTTGGAGCACTGTCGTACACTAAGCGCTGTAATGACAATTTTAGTCGCTACATACAACACTATAAATAATCGAAGTCATTTTCCCATCGGTCAGTTAATATCATTAAAGTTAGTATTCTCCATAGCGAAGTCTCTGGCTAGAAATAACGAGCCACAGATCAGTATGGTTTTGACGTTTTGGATAGAGGCTTTTAATATGTGATTTGATATTGCATCGCCAATTGACTCACACTCAATTGCTTTTATTCCTATGTTATTGGCTTTTTCCCTAATCAAGTTTGTATTTGTTGCTTTGGGCTCAGATTTAACACAAACCGCACATAATAACTTGATATATGGTTTTAAGTGTTCTAAGAACTCTTCCACATTTCTGTTACGAGTAACACCAAAAATTATATAGATACCTTCAGCAAAATTATCTTTTATCCACTGAAATAGCACTCTAGCACCATCATTATTGTGCGCACCATCTAAAAATAATTGCCAATCTTTTGGTAATAAAGAAATTAAATTGCCCTCTTTTATACGCTCCAGTCGTGCAGGCCAATAAGTGCACTGTAAACCTGAAGTGATATCCTCTTCTCCAATATCAAATCCATATTTTCCACTCAAAATGCTACATGCTGCAATAGCATTGCCTGCATTAATTATTTGGTGATCACCCTTTAAAGACGGCAAAGGAAATTCTATTGATTGAATAGCTGATTGGAAAACCATTTTGTTGTTCTTTTTTTTGCAATTCCATTCAAAACCTCCTCTATATAAGGGAGATTTCTTATTTATTGCGTGGTATTCTAGCGTGTTCATTATAGATTTTTCTTGTGGTGCTATCACGCAAGGAACATTAGGTTTCATTATTCCAGCCTTTTCACCTGCTATAATTTCTATAGTAGGGCCAAGATATTCCGTATGATCAAGTGCAATGGAAGTAATTATTGTTAAAATCGGACTATCTATAACATTTGTTGTATCAAGTCTTCCACCCATACCCACTTCAATTAAAGTTATATCGGCTTTATGACGAGAAAAAGCTAAAAAAGCTGCAATAGTTGCAGCTTCAAACAGAGTGATAGGTTGTTCTGCAATTACGGCACGGCATTCTTCTAACAAGCTATATAATTCATTATCGTCGATATAACTGCCTGCAATAACTATTCTTTCATTAAAATTCACCAAATGTGGAGAAGTGTATGCGTGTACCTTATACCCTGCTGCTTGCATTATATATCTTATAAATGCTAGTGTTGAGCCTTTCCCATTAGTTCCAGCTATATGAATTACGGGAGGCACTTTTTTCTCGGGATTATCTAGTTTACTAAGAAAGCTTTTTATGCGATCAAGAGAAAAATCATTCGGCCTGCTACCAAGTGGCTTAGGCCAATGAGGCATATATATCATAGATTATTGTTACATTTTAATTCACCTATCACACTTGCTATGCCATGCGTGTCAATCTTCTCACTAAATTGAGAACGTTGATTAATAGCAATACTTATTCCACTCATTACAACATCACTTATCAAGAAAGAACTGTTATTTTTAGTAACTTTAAAATCAATATTTGTAAATTCTTCATCACCGTAAGAAAATCTTGTACTAATTAAGCAAGTTTCATCGTCAACTGCTCTTGAGCTTATTATGATCATTTCACTATTACTCATGTATTTAGATAAAATTTTAACGCACAAACGTGTAAGATACACTTCATACTCTCTTAAGAAATCTTCCCTTTCCTTCTGGGTAGTCAAAACCCCATATTTTCCCATGACAAATCGAGATATTTCTTTGAGGTTAACATTATTCTGAATGACCTCCTGAAGCTTTTCGTGTACATGCTCTAGGTTTTTTCTATTTCCTTTTGTAGATATGCTGTCTACTTGTTGTTTCATAGTATGCACAAAAATTTTGTGACCTGTACAATTAGTGTAAGCACTTGAAGAAATTACAATAAAAACAATAATGATTAAAACTTTAGTAATATTCATAAGATATACTTAAAATGCAAAGTTTAATAAAGATTAAATAACAATCGCTGACTTTAATATACCTATAGACATGCTCTGTGTAAATCATCTATAATTCAAGTAGGGGTCTGTGCTATGCGTTATGAGTTAAGTTAAATTTCCCGAGCGATAATTTCTAGTCAAGGGAATTGCCTCTATTAATTTCGTTGAAATTAATACGCGATGCCCACCTTAACTTTAGTCTCAGGAATCTACTAAGGCTGACGGTAGATACGGATCCTTTTTTGATTGGTACTAAATTTATGCTTCATCAATACAGAGAACAAGGTACCTTCCTATGTTCGCCTAATGAAGTATTCCAAATTGTAATTGATGTTGAAAGGTATCCTGATTTTGTTCCTTGGTGCAAAGCCGTTTATATAAAAGAAAAAATTGACAATCAAATGGTTGTGGACCTTCTAGCAGCTTTTCATGGAACTAAAGGAAGATATACATCAGAGGTAACCTTTCTTTCTCCAAGTAGAACAAATGAAGGTTGGATAAAAGCTGTATCATCAAATGGAATATTTAAACATCTATGCAATAAATGGCAATTCATTCCCATAGATGAAAATAAAACTATGGTAAAGTTTTATATAGAGTTTAAGTTTAAGTCCAACTCATTTTCAACCCTATTAAACTCAGTATATAAATATACACAAAGTAAAATAATTGCTGCATTTAAAGACAGGGCTGAAAGCCTTGCTAAACAAAAGTTACCTTGACATTATTTATATAAATATATAATTTTTTTAGTAAGTTAAGTATTTATATCGTAATGATTTTTAGACTATTGCTTTTATCAATTTTTATAAGTGTTAATTCTTATGCAGTTGTTAACCAACATATTCAAAAAGAAACTAATGAAATAACATCAAAGGAGTTACTATCACTATTACCCGATGATAAATTATTAGGAGATCCAAAAGCACCAATTCTAATGATAGAATATGCTTCATTAACTTGCTATCACTGCTCTCTTTTTCATAAGAATGTTTTTCCTAAAATAAAAGAGAAATATATAGACACAGGTAAGATGTTATACATATTTCGTCATTTTCCTTTGGATTACAGAGGACTAAAGGCTGCAATGCTAAGTCATTGCTACGAAAAACAAGAAGACTACTTTAATTTTAACAAAGCTGTTTTTAACTCAATAGATTCGTGGAATTACTACAATTTAAGTGATTTGACTTTACTACAAAGAATTGCTGCACTAAGCAACTTAAAGCAAGATGCATTTAACCAATGCATTAATGATAAGAAAATTATGGATAAAATCATAAATGATAAATCACTGGCAATTAATAAACTTGGTATCACAGCTACCCCAATATTTTTCATCAAGCTTAACGATGGTAAGTCATATATAGAGCATAATAAAGTTAAACATGAAGGGTATAAAGAGCTGAAATACCTCACTGACGTGATAGATAAATTATATGGAAAAGCTATAGTGAAGTAATACCACTGTAGCTTACCATATAAAAGACTCTATGCTGAGTCATTGTTTTTTACGACTGTTTGTTGTTTTTTACGCTCAAATTCTCTTTTTTTACTGTGCCAAGCGTAGTAATACATAGCAATTTTATTCTCTATTAATACTATTGTTCCATCATAAAACTGAACCATATCCATAACTTTTCTCTGAGCTTCATCAAAACGTTCTTTATACTTTTCACGATAAGCTGGATTATTTAGTAACATAACCCCTTCATTCTTGTTAGATTTTTTGTTTAACGTTTCAACTTCGCTAGCAATAGTATAAGACATATAACCCCCTCTAATTGATTATAAAAATTATATTTTAATAAAGAGAAATGCGCATAAACAATCTCTTTAATTCCAGCACAATAATCGACTGCTTATTATACTAGTTAACTATAGTACAATATATAATAATTCTTGTCACTTAAAATTTTATACTATGAAATAATAACTTAAAATAAATGTTTTTATTATTTCAAACTATATTATTATATTTATAAATTGTGTATGAATTAAGCTTCCTTAATTTATAATATATGCGTAATAATTTTAGTATAAAATTGTCATACATAAGAAATCTATTTGCAAAAGAATATAAAACAATAGAAGAATATTGTATTCTTGAAAAAAAGCAACATATTCAGATCGGCCCTGAAGAAGGAAAGCTATTAAGTTTATTTATAAAAATCCATAAAATCAAAAGTATTGTTGAGATTGGCACGTTATACGGTTATTCGTCGATTTGCATGGCAAAAGCTCTACTGGAAGATGGTCACATATATACAATAGAAAATAACCCTCAATACTCAAGAATAGCAAAAAAAAATTTTAGTGCTTTTAATCTGAGTGATAAAATTACTCTAATAGAAGGCAATGCATTGGAAAAACTTAATGAATTATCAGCAAAAGCACCATTTGACATGATATTTATCGATGCTGATAAAGGTGGTTATCCTAAATATTTAGATTGGGCAGAGTCATACATTAAACAAGATGGGCTAATCGTTGCAGATAACACTCTATTGTTTAACACAGTATTTTTAGAATCGCCTCCAAAAGAAGTATCAGAAAAATCATGGCATGCTATGAGGGAGTTTAATAATAGATTATCAGATGAAAAAAAATATTTCTCTATATTGATTCCAACTGATGAAGGAATGACTGTAGCTTTAAAGCTAACATAAGTTAAAAATCAAGGTCAGCATAATGTTTAGGAGAGATTAAACCAGAAATCCTCTCTAATAATATCTCACGAAAACAAGGCTTTGATTTAACAATGGAGTACCATTCTTTTAAAATTTTACTTTTTTCCCATGGAAAACTACTTACATAATCCATTACGGAAATATGCGATGCTAAAGTAATATCAGCCAAAGTGAACTTATCAGTTGCAAGCCAAACGTTCTTGTTAATTAAGTGTTCGATGTATTCCATATGGTAAGGCAGGTTATGCTGAGCTGCATGAAGAAATCTAGAGTCAGGGCTGCGGTTAGTAATTACTTTTTCATTCATAATATACTTAGTAACTTCATTGTAAAATTTGTTATCGAACCAATTGATTAGAGCGCGTATTTTAGACTTAATAATAGTGGATGAACCAAGTAATTTGATGTCGCTATTGTAAGTTTCTTCTATATATTCACAAATGGCATTACTATCCGCTATTACAAAGTTATTATCTATTAATACTGGTACTTGCCCGGTTGGATTGATCTCCATAAATTCATTCCGCTTTTCCCACGGATTTTCATACACTAGATCACAGCTCAACTTTTTTTCTTTGAGAAGAGCTCTAACTTTTCGTGAAAATGGACAAAGAGGAAAATGATATAAAATCATAATTAATTTCTATATATAGTTTATGCAACCCCGACTGATCATAAACTAACATAGGATATACCTTGCTAAATAAAAAAAAAAGTATAATATTTTATAAGGTATGCAGGCAAAAAATCTGTAACTTGGTCAGATCAGAAATGAAGCAGCCATATCGGAACCTTTTTGGGTTGCATACCTATTTCATTATTTGTTTTATCCGAGGCTATGAATATAGCATTAAAACATCGTCCTAGTAGCTTTAAAGATCTAGTAGGTCAAGATATATTAGTGCGTGTGTTAGAAAATGCTTTTACTTTAAACAAAATTCCACAATCTATACTGCTCTCTGGTAGTAGTGGAGTTGGTAAAACTACCACTGCAAGGATAATAGCTTTATGTTTGAATTGTTCCCTGGGGCCAATTTTTGAACCTTGCGGATCATGTGAAAATTGTCTAGCAATAAAAAATTCAAGCCATCCAGATGTGATTGAAATCGATGCAGCAAGTCACACTAGCATTGACGATATTAAAGTAATCCTGGGAGATATTTGCTATTCACCTATAAGCTCTAAATTCAAAGTCTACATTATAGATGAAGTACATATGTTATCCAGCAGCGCATTTAACGCATTACTTAAAACCCTAGAAGAGCCACCATCTAGTGTAAAATTCATTTTAGCAACTACGGAAATAAAAAAGATACCAATAACTATTATTGCACGTTGTCAAAGATTTGATTTACACAACATTCCTGTAGCTAAAATAGTGGAACGTTTAAATGATGTTGCACAAAAAGAGAGTTATTCCATTGAAAAGGGAGCATTAGAATTAATTGCACGACATTCTGGAAATTCAATGCGTAACGCCTTGTTTTTGATGAATCAAGCAGTGCTATATAGCAAAGATGGTGCAATATCCACTAAAAATGTGACAGACATACTTGGCCTAGTGGATAAAGATATTATATTCGATCTATTAGGGGCAATATTAGAAGGTGATTTACAGAAAGCTCTATCAGTGTTTGACAAGGCGATAAAAACAGCAAACCCACTTAGTATTTTTGAAGGTCTATTGCAAACAATTCAGTTAGTATGCCGTTTTTTGATTACAAAAGAAATTGATAATGCAGTTACAGAGTATGAAAAGAACAGGATAAAAGATTTAAGTATAAAGAGATCTTTAATATTTTTTTCGAGATTGTGGAGGGTTCTCCTTAAAGGTATTCAAGATGTAAAAGCTTCGACATGCAATGATGTTGCTGCTGAAATGATGCTAATTAGTCTTTGCTATCTCTCTGATCTACCTTCTCCAGAACAGGTGATCAAAAAAGTTCTTTCACAGAATGCAGAGCAAGAAAATAGACAGGGCAGACCTGTTGCACCTTCCCCCTCTGTCATCCAAGTAGCTGACTACTCGGATCCAAAAAAATATGTGGAAAGTAAACAACAACCCCACTCTGTCATCCCAGTGCGTGACACTGGGATCCATGTGGAAAATAAACAACAAAATTACGATTTTGATAAGATTTTGCAACTATTACGGCGGAGTAACCAAATTTATCTTTACAAACAACTGTGTAATAATCTACAATTAATAGATTGTAAACCTGGATATTTAAAATTAAAAGCTGTATCTAAGTTGGATAGTAATTTTTGCAATGATTTAAAAAATTACTTAAACCAGGTGACTCAGCAGGAGTGGGTTATTACAGTTGATACGGGTTATATAAACAGGGAAGTGAGTAATTTAAATTATGCACCTGCAGTTAAGGATATCCTTGACACGTTTAAAGGTGCAAAAGTAGTTAATATAGAAAATAAGGAGTAAGTTGTGGATCTTAGTCAAATAATGAAACAAGCGCAAGAGATGCAAAAAAAGTTTGCAGAAGCTCAAGAAAAATATATTGGAAAAGAGTTTCAAGGTATTTCTGGTGGTGGCAAAGTTTCTATATTAGTGGAAGTCATAAAAATAGGTAGCTATAAAGCTAAAAAGGTGAACATAGACTTAGAACTTATGAGAAATGAGGAAAAAGATATAGTAGAGGATTTAGTAACAGCAGCGTTTAATGATGCCGTTAAAAAAGCAGAAGAAGATATGGCAAATGCAACTTCTGATCTTGCAGGTATGATGGGTTTACCACCTGGATTTAAACTTCCTTTTTGAATTTACTACTGAAGTTTCTTTTAGTGTAAGTATTTTTTTTCTAATATTTCCAACGCTAGTACTTCTTCATATAATGCACCTATAGCTAGCACAGCCCTACGTCATACCGTGATTCATTCGCGGTATCTCATCCGCTAACACGTAGCGGAATGACGAGGTCTTTCGATAGTAAATCTTACCTGTGTTAGCTATACCAAAAAATCAAGAGTAAAAAAGTCGTATTTATTCATTAATAAAATCTTTGTCTTCTCCTAAAAATTAGTTAAAATGTAGAATATTTTGTGTTATTAAGTTAGCACTTGACTTAACTTTAGTTGTTACTTAGACTGCTAAAGTGGAATTTTAATTTTTTTACGAGGACAATTATGCATTATAAAAAGTTTTTTTCAGCAGCCGCTTTAGCAACGTTGCTAAGTTTATCAAACTCTGCTTTTTCAGATCCTGTTGGTCCAATAAGTGATGAAGAAACTAGCTACTACGTTCGTTTGCAATACAATGGTGAATTTGTACCTCTTTTCACAGACATTGGAGGTATTAAACATACCGCAGGTAAAGAAAAGAATAGTCCCTTAAAACCATCTTTTATAGCTGGCGGTGGTGCGTTTGGTTATAAAATGGACGACATCAGGGTTGACGTTGAAGGACTTTACTCATGGTTGAATAAAGATGCAGATGTAGTAGATAGTACAGTTGCAGATAATTTAACAGCAATTTCAGGACTAGTTAACGTTTATTACGATGTAGCAATTGAAGATATGCCTATCACTCCATACATTGGTGTTGGTGTTGGTGCAGCACATATTAGCACTCCTTTAAAGACAGCCGTGGATAATCAAACCTATAAATTTGGTTTTGCTGGTCAAGTAAAAGCTGGTGTTAGTTATGATGTAACTCCAGAAATTAAACTCTACGCTGGGGCTCGTTATTTCGGTTCTTTTGGTGCTAATTTTGATAAAGATGCTATTACAGGCAAAGACAAAGGGGAACACAAAGTTCTTTACAGCACTGTTGGTGCAGAAGCTGGAGTAGCGTTTAATTTCTAGTCTATCTCAGTCTTGTTATCCCAGTGGGTTTTTTCTTGTCATCCAAGTAGCATGACACTGGGATCTAGAAAAAAGAAATGTGGATTCCAGTGTCAAGGCACTGGAATAACATCACTTACTATGTATTTACACTATAATGTTTATCATTACACGCTGGCAGGATGTCATTTAATATTATATGGTGTCAACCAGGTAGCTGATGCTGGGGTTTCTAAGATCCCATAGATGGAAGGTTTGTACTTTTTTCAAATCAAAGCTTGAATTTTTGCTGGAAAATCAATATATTATATGCATGAAGTTTTAATTTAAGTTGTTATGTTGACCCCAATGGCAAGCTTATGTGTTGATAGCAGAACCAATCTCATGCAATATATTGCTAGGGTGCGAAAATTTCCCATGCTGTCTCAAGAGGAAGAAGTACAACTAGCAAAAAATTGGAACCAATACAAGGATATTTCTTCTGCTCATAAATTGATTACCAGCCATTTGAATTTGGTAGTGAAAATTGCAATGAAATTCAAAAATTATGGACTATTGTTGATGGACCTGGTCATGGAAGGGAATATGGGTTTAATGCATGCAGTAAAAAAGTTTAATCCTGATTTAGGGTTTCGTTTTTCAACTTATGCAGTGTGGTGGATTGAAGCTTCAATAAAAGACTTTATATTGAAATCTTGGTCATTTGTGAAGATAGGTACAACGCAAGCACAAAGAAGATTATTTTTTAGTTTACGTAAAATAAAAAAAAGAATTTTACAGTATACAAACAGGGAAACTTTAAGTAATGAAGAAATAAAAGCAATATCTAATGAGCTTTCTGTATCCGAAGGAGACGTTCTGCAGATGAATTACCGTTTGGCTTGTAAGGATCAGTCGCTAAACGATTGCATAAAAATAGGTGATGACTCTAAAAGGGAGTTGCAAGATATGATCCCATGTAACTTGGTCAGTCAAGAAGTAACCTATCAGAATCATGAAGAAAAAGAATTAAAAGAAACAATTTTAAACAATGCACTAGCGAGCCTCAACGAAAGGGCAAGAGACATTTTTATCAGTAGATATTTGTCTGAAAACACTCAAACTCTGGATGAACTTAGTAAAAAGTATTGTGTTTCAAGAGAAAGAATAAGGCAGTTGGCTGAGCAGGCGATGGCTAAGGTAAAACGATATATACAATCTGAAAGTTTGAAATTTGGTTTGCATGCGTAGTTTTTTTATATTTCTAATATTTTTTTCGATAGACGCTTTTGCATCAGTTAGTGATGTGCAACTGAAGGAAAAATATAAAGATTGGCTCGTGTATACTGCATTGGAAGATGGAGAGAAAGTATGTTATATTGTATCCTATCCTAAAAAAAAAAGCGAACATTATACAACCAACCGCAAGCCATATGTAATGGTTAGTTATGTTGATAAAAAAGCAGATGAGGTAAGCGTTACCTCTGGTTTTCAGTATGACAAGGAGCCTGTAGCTCTCAATATCGACAAAAAAATTAAATATACATTGCCCATAATACAGGGAAGTTTTGCGTGGGCAGAGCATACAAAAATAGATCAAGATCTCATTCTAAAAATGAAGCAGGGATTATCAATGGTAGTTAATGGAAAAACAAAAACAGTGACCATTGATGATACTTATTCCCTACTTGGTTTTCAAAAAGCGTATCAAAAAATGCATGATTTATGCCATACAAAGTAAACTTATTGTAACAGAATACCCAGCTATAGTATAAACTAGACTACTCTTTCAATGGAAATATAAATAGCACTTTATTTTATATGGGATGTGGATATCATTTAAAATATATTTTTGAGAGTTAGCAATGTCAGAGGTTGCAGGTGTAGATACAGAAATCAAAAAGCAAAATTCTGTGTGCGAGCAGATGCATTTCAGCGTGAGCCGCACAAGTCTTTTAAATACATTATCCAGAGTAAGTGGAGTGGTTGAAAGGCGTAATGCAATAGATGTTTTGGCGTGTATAAATATCAAAACACAACACAGCAGCATAAAATTAATGGCAACTGATCTTGACATTTCAATGTTTGCCTCACTTGCTGCAACCGTATTAACAGAAGGAGAAGTAAAAATTTCAGCGCATACTTTACATGACATAGTGAAGAAGTTACCCGCTGATTTGGATGTCAATTTTGAAGTAAATAACCAAGGAAAATTATTGATGTCTTGCGGAAATGCAAACTTTTCTTTACCGAATGTAGTTTCAAGCAGTTTTCCTGCTCTTGAAGAAGACAATTATAAACATGATTTTACTCTACTAAATACGGACCTGATAGACTTATTAACTAAAACAAAATTTGCTGTATCACTAGATGATACAAGGTATAATTTAAATGGAATATATCTACATACAGATGAGCAATTTCTGTACTGCGTTGCAACTGATGGCCATCGTTTATCATGTATAAAGAGGCCAAAGCCTGGGAACATCAATGGCGAATTTGGTGTGATTATTCCACGTAAAACTGTTATGGAGCTGTTAAAAATATTGGACGATTGTAATGAAATTAATGTAAAACTCTCAGACAGAAAAATCAAGTTTACATGCGGTGAATATATTCTAATATCAAAATTAATAGATGGGACTTTTCCAAATTATAAAGCAGTTATTCCAGCATCTCAAGATAAGCATATGATTATTGAAAGTAAAAAATTTTCAGATGTTATAGATCGAGTTTCCGTTGTTGTATCTGATAAAGTAAAATCTATTAAATTCTCACTACAAGAAAAGCTGCTAACTCTGCATTCAAACTCCCAAGAGTGCAGTGATGCAACTGAATCCATAGAAGTGGACTACAATGAAGCCCCTATAGAAATAGGGTTCAACTCGCGTTATTTGCTTGATGTTCTATCTTGCATAAAAAATAAATGTAAGTTTAGCTTAGCCGATGGTAATAGTGCTACAATTATCACTGATGAAGATGATTCAAGTGTATTATATGTAGTGATGCCAATGAGAACTTAAACTCGTCATCTCGCTGCTTGTTAGCGAGATCTGGAGATACTGCGGCGGTATGACACTTATTTCACTAAGAACGTTACTTTTTATTAAATTAGTAATCTATCTTTACCAAATACAAGCCAAAAGGCGGCGCGGTAACCCCAGCAGCACTTCTTTTGCATTGGCTTAATATATGTAGCATTTCTTGCGGATTGGTTCTATTTTTTCCAAATTCAACTAAAGTACCCGCAATAATCCTCACTTGGTTATGTAAAAAGGAAATAGCAGATATTTTGATGTGTATATGATTCCCGTTTTGTACTATATCGATATCATCAATTGTTCTTATCGGATTTGCGGCGTGACAATCTTTTGAACGGAAACTTGAAAGGTCATGTTTTCCAAGTAGATGTTTAGCAGCTTCACGCATAATATTTACATCAAGTGGACTAAACACTTGCCATACATAACCTGTCTCCAGAGCGGCAGGAGCATAGCGATTAACTATTCTGTATTCGTAATATCTTTTTTTTGCTGAAAACCGTGCGTGAAACGCATCATCTACAACTTCTACATTGAGCACGACTATAGGAATTGATTTTAAATGATAATTTATTGCGTTTCTTATTCTATAAAGCTCAAATTCCTTTTCCATATCAAAATGAGCAACTTGTCCTAAAGCATGAACCCCTGCATCAGTCCTGCCACCACAGTACAAGGCAATTTTCTCACCACTAAAATTAAATATAGCATTTTCTATCTTCTCCTGGATTGAGTTAGCAGAGTGTTGCTGTTTTTGCCAACCAGAGAAACTACTACCATTATATTCTACCGTTATTTTGTATCGCACTGCAGAGTCTATCTAACTTTCTATCTTAATATAATTTAGGTAGCTAATTTTTCTATGATAACGTTCTTCATTATTAAAAAACCCTTGGCAGGTTACTTGCGTTCGATTATCATAGAGAATTATATAAATTAATAAATGATCTATGGCAAGTAACCCAGAAGAAAGAAATAGTGATAAACAAAAAGCGCTAGATAACGCAATAAGCCAGATTGAAAAAGCATTCGGTAAAGGTGCAATAATGAAGTTGAAGCAAAACCCTGTAGAAAAAATAGACACAATATCCACAGGATCAATTGCGCTTGATTCGGCTCTAGGTGTTGGAGGTCTGCCAAAAGGGCGTATAATTGAAATATTTGGTCCCGAGAGTTCTGGTAAAACCACTCTTGCCTTGCACGTGATTGCTGAAGCACAAAAAAAAGGAGGATCATGCGCATTTATCGATGCAGAACATGCATTGGATGTCTTATATGCTCGTAAACTTGGGGTAAGCACTGATGATTTAGTAATTTCACAACCAGACACTGGAGAGCAGGCGTTGCATATTGTTGAGTATTTAGTGTGTTCCGGTGCGGTTGATGTGATAGTTATTGACTCTGTTGCAGCGTTAACCCCAAGAGCTGAAATTGAAGGTGATATGGGTGATCAACATATGGGGCTGCAAGCAAGGCTTCTAAGTCACGGGCTACGAAAGCTAACCTCTGCCGTTTCAAAAGCGAACTGTATATTGATATTTATTAATCAAATTCGTATGAAAATAGGAGTAGTGTATGGAAATCCTGAAACTACCACGGGTGGAAATGCATTAAAATTCTATACTTCTGTAAGGCTTGATATAAGAAAAATTGGTGTAATAAAAGACAAAGAAAATATTACAGGCAATGAAACAAGAGTTAAAGTTGTAAAAAATAAAGTTGCTCCTCCATTTAGAGAAGCGAAATTTGATATAATGTACAATGAAGGTATATCAAAACTCGGAGAAATAATAGATATGGGAGCAAAGCTTGGTGTGCTTGAAAAAGCAGGCGCTTACTATTCATATAACAACACACGTCTTGGGCAAGGAAGAGAGAATGTAAAAACTTACCTAAAAACAAACAAAGAAGTCGCAAATGAAATAGAAACGAAAATCAGAGATTTACTCAGAAATCATGATAATTCTATCATAATAGACGAGGATAGTGAGCAACTTTTAGAAGAATCAGTTTTCTGATCTAAACTTAGGCATTAGATTTTGTGTTGGACGGGTTGTTACAGTATGATGGTGTGCTAATATAACAATCTGTCTTGTATCAAAAAGACTTTGCTGAAGCAGTTAAAAAAAGCTTTTCATGAGAAATTATAAATGATAAATTGTTAACAATAGGTTATTGTGAATAAGATTATGTGTTTTAGTTTACCTAATATAAACAGGGAAGGTTATTCATTTATAGTAGTTTCCTTTATAGTAACGTGTATAGCATTCTCTATATCTTGGGGGTTTGGTGTTACGTGCTTGTTCCCGACATTATTGTGTACTTATTTCTTTCGTGATCCAGCAAGAGCTGTGCCAAACAATAAGGATCTTATATTAAGTCCTGCTGATGGTGTGATTTCAAAAATTGAAGAAGTTAATTATCCTTTATCGGCAGAAAATGGAGAAGAGAAGAAGTTTACGCTTGTTAGCATATTTTTAAGTGTTTTGAACGTCCATGTGAACCGTATACCAATATCTGGTACGATAAAGGAAATGAGTTATAAAAAAGGCAAGTTTGTATCCGCAATGAGCAATAGGTCTAGTAATGAAAATGAAAAGCAGGTTATTGTGATTGAATACGAAAAGGGAAAAGAAATTATTGTGGAGCAAATAGCTGGATTAATTGCACGTCGTATCGTTTGTAATTTAGGAGTATCCCAGAACGTAAAAGCAGGTGAAAGGTTTGGAATTATAAGATTTGGCAGTAGAGTGAATATTTATGTTCCTGCTGATATAGAAGTAAGAGTTTCAGAAGGGCAAACTGTTATTGGTGGTGAAACAATTATAGCAAACTTAAATAAGGAAAACGTTCAAGAGAAGCTTACTTTTGACGTTATATGAATAACGATGGAAGTAACAGTAGATTCTTACCTATTACTAAATTATTCCCAAACTTTATAACTTTATTGGGTTTATGTTCTGGTCTCACTTCACTTAAATTTACATTTAATGAACAATGGGAATTCTCAGTAATTTTTATCATCATTGCAGCAATAATAGATGGAATGGATGGCAGAATAGCTAGAATTCTAAAATCAACTAGCGATTTTGGAGCCCAGCTTGATTCTTTTGCAGATTTTCTAAATTTTGGTGCAGCGCCTGCATTTCTTTTGTATTTTTGGAAGCTAAACGAAATCAAAGTCATAGGTTGGATTTTAGTAATGATATATGTAATCTGCATATCAATAAGACTTGCAAGATTTAATGTTTCGCTACACTCAGAACAATCACACTGGGAAAAATTTTTCTTTTCTGGTATTCCAGCTCCAGTGTGTGCTTTACTTTCTTTGTTACCAATAATTATTACCTTTCAATCTCATGAGAGTGAATACTTACTTCTCATAGAGCGATTTTTTAACACAAGAAACGTAGCTTGTTACTTTCTGGCCATTTCATTTTTTTCGATAAGTCACATTCCAACTTTCTCTGCAAAATATATTTATATTCCCAAAAGCCTATCCTATATATTTGTGTCATTTTTTGGAGTACTTATTGTATTTTTCATCAGTAAGCCCTGGATAACTCTACCAATTTTAGGTATAGTGTATACACTTACTATTCCAATAAGCATCGGGTTTTACATATATTTTACATATAAAACTCGTTAGCTATATCAAAAGTAGTGAGCAGCATGATTGTAAAAGTAACTGATCTATTAAACTCTCTTCTATATATAAAGATATTCAACATTCCATTTATAATTATTTGGGTAATTGCAACTGGAGTTTTTTGTACGGTTCGGTTCAAATTCATTAACTTTAGATTATTCAAGCATGGAGTACAGACGCTATTCAACCTAAAGTGTAATGGTAATAACAATGGTATCATCACTCATATTCAAGCATTTGCAACAGTAATCTCAGGAACAGTTGGCCTTGGAACAATATCAGGAGTTGCAATAGCTATCACAATAGGAGGCCCAAGTGCAGTCTTTTGGATGGTAATTACTGGAATACTTGGTATGTCGATAAAGTTTACCGAGGTGGTGCTTGCATTCACTTATCGCTCTGAAAATACAACTGGCGGGGCTTTTTATTACATGAAGTACGGGCTTGCAAAAATTGGATTTGCAAAAACTGGTAGATTTCTTGCCTTCACTTATGCGATTATGCTACTTATTGCAATGATTTTGGGCGGTATACCATTTCAAGCAAATCAGATAGCAGCATTGTCAAATAACCTCTTCGAATACAACGCGTCCATTATTATATCCCTGCTTGTCTTTATTGTAATATTGGGAGGAATAAAGCGCATTGCTTTCGTTTCAACAAGCTTAGCACCAATTATGATAGTGCTATATGTGGGTATGTGTATATATTTAATTTATGTAAACGGAAGTAACTTGCTGAATGCTTTATCCATAATATTCCAAGACATCTTTAACAAATCAGCTATAGGAGGCGGAGTATTGAGCGGATTAATAGCCGGAGTGAGAAGATCAGTGTTTGCTAACGAAGCAGGTACCGGAACAGCAGCTATAGCACATTCAACTGTAAAAGAGGTAAATCCAATTAAAGTTGGGTGCGTTGCAATGATTGCACCACTTATAGACACAATATTAATCTCATTTTTGACTGGTATTGTGATAATTATCACTGGTATGCATAGCACTGATAACGTGGGTGATATTACACTAATTAGTTCGGTATTTTTAACAGCTTTACCTTTGTTCGGCAAGTTAGTTTTTCCACTAATGATGTTTTCCTTTGCATTTTCCACAATAATAGCTTATTGTTACTACTGCGAAGTTGCTCTGCTGTATTTATTTGGTAATAAAAAAATACTGATACCGTTCCAAATTCTTATAGTGATTTCAGTGTATATTAGTTGTATGTCAAAAAATATAGAATTTATATCTTACCTAGGTGACAGTTTGTTTATGTGCCTTATGATTCCAAATGCTGTTGCAATATATCTACTAAGAAGGGAAGTTTTGAATACAATAGATTCTTATTACAATTCTAAAAGGTATTAACATGATTTATAGATTGCTTTGTATGGTGTTATTTTGCCTATTGTTTAATGATGTGTACGCTGCTTCAGGTTTTTACGAAAGTTATGACGCTGTGTTGAATGGAATAAATAACTTCATGAATGAAGTACTGTTTTTCAAGATCCTTTACGTGCCATTTATAATCCTTCTACTAGTTTTTGGTTATGTGTTTCTAACATTACGTTTTGGATTTCTCAACATAAGAATGTTTAAGCATGCGTTTGCTATTTTATGTGGAAAATATGACACGAATCACCATGATGGTCATATTACGCATTTTCAGGCATTTATGACTGCACTTTCAAGCACAGTAGGCCTTGGAACTGTTGCTGGAGTCGCAATTGCAGTTTCAATGGGTGGACCAGGAGCGGTGCCTTGGATGATGATTACAGGTTTTTTTGGTATGTCAGCAAAATTTGCTGAGGTAACGTTGGCGTTTAGACATAGAACAGAAGATCAGGACCAATTGTTTAGTGGTCCCTTTCAGTATATAAGGAATGGTCTGGAGGAATTTGGATTTAAAAAACTTGGTATTGTGCTGGCTGCCATGTATGCAGTATTCTTTGTATTATCAGGTCTTGGTGGAAGTGTAGCGTTTCAAACCAACCAAATGGTTTCAATATTATCTGGCTATTCAAGTTGGGTAGATGGTCACTCTTGGTTTCTTTCTTCCATAATCTCTGCGCTGCTTGCTCTAGTGATTATTGGCGGAATTAAAAGGATAGCTAGAGTATCTTCTGCACTAGTGCCTATTATGTCACTTATATATATCTTTAGTTGTATTATTATTATTGCATTTAATATTCATAACCTTGGTTATACGTTGAAAATATTATTTTCCACTATGATAGATTTCAATGCTGTTGGCGGAGGGATGGTAGGAGCATTTGTTGCTGGAATTCAAAGGGCAATCTTTGCCAGCGAAGCGGGTGTTGGTTCTGCTTCAATTACTCATGCAACAACTAAAGATGAAGAACCAGTAAGAACTGGACTAGTCGCTATGATAGAACCATGCTTTGACACAATGTTAATTTGCTGTTTAACAGGAATAACAATAGTAATAACAGGTGCATACCAGACTAGTGTTGGTGAAGGGATATTAATTACTCAAAAGGCATTTGAGACAGTTTCCCCATGGTTTCCTATACTTTTAACCATAGCTGCACCTTTGTTTGCATTTTCTTCGGTAATTTCATTTGTATATTGTTGTGAAATGGGGTGGCTATATTTATTCGGTGCAAAAAGTATAGTGATATACCGCATAGCGGTAATAATTGTGGCGTTTTTCTCTGGCCTTTCTAAAGATATAATGGCTATTGCCAATATTGGTGGAACTTTATTCTCTTGTTTAGCTCTTATCAACATGACAGCGCTTATACTGTTTAGTAATCAGATTAACGATGAAGTTCAGTGCTACCTAAAAAGGCTGAGGAATAATAAAATTAATTAAATTTTGGCATATGAAGGTACAACAACAGATGTCATTTCAGTGCCATTTTCTTGTCATAGCAAAACTCCCTCTTGTCATCCCAAAGCTCTTTCTTGTCATCCCAGTGCTTGACACTGGGATCTATTTTGCATGTAGTTCCACCATAGTGTTATGTTTTAATGTAAAATTTTATATTTATCTACTAGGTTCGTTTGCGAACAAAGTTCGCTGGATCCCAGTGTCACGCACTGGGATGACAAGAGAGAGGATGCTAGAATGATGGAGAGGTATGTAATCCTTATGCTATCCTACGTACTCGGTTCAATACCGTTTAGCTTAATCATTACAAGAATAAAAGGGATAAACTTAAGAGAAATAGGTTCAGGAAACATTGGTGCTACAAACGTTGCAAGAACAGGAAATAAATTTCTTGCTGCTCTGGCATTACTTCTGGATTCCTTGAAAGGATTCATCGCCGTTTATATAGCACAACAATTTTGTGATAATAACGATTTTTATATATATGCATCTGCAATTTTAGCAGTTTTAGGACACATGTTTCCTGTATGGCTAAAATTCAGTGGAGGAAAGGGCGTTGCAACCACTCTAGGGATACTGATAGCATTTAACATTGATATTACTTTAGTATTCGTAATAATTTGGATAATAGTCTTTCTTGCCTTTAGATACTCTTCCCTTGCTTCACTCAGTGCTACTTCAACGGCTGTAGCATGGTCCTTTTTTTTTCAGAGGAATTTGTTCTTAACATTACTAATTATAGGAGCACTAGTTTTCTTAAAGCACCACAAAAATATTGTGAATCTTCTGCAAGGTAAGGAACATAAATTTTTATAAGCGTGCTGACTCTGCTGCTTCTGCTGCTATATTACTAACAGATACTTCATGCGAGAAACGACTTGAGACTACTTCCTCTACTTCTTTTATCATTTCTTCCATGCTTTTTCCACTTTTCTTACATGCATCATCAAGTGCTAATTTTAGCTTACGTATATCATTCTCTTCTAGCATCTTATCCATTTCTTCTTTCGTTATCTCTAATTTTTTTAGTAAGATGTCCTCCATTATCTTTCTTTCATCACCTTTATACTGGCTACTTAGTCTGTTATATGCAATGCAACACTTCTTTTCTCGTGGCAAGGCTGACAGATTTTGCAATGTAGCATCTATTTGAGCTTCTATAGGGTTAACTTCCCTAGCCTTTTCAGCAGCTTCTGACCTAAATTTCCCAACCTCTCCTATTATTATTTTGTCAGCTATTCTTTTAGCTCCATCCAAAGATGAATCCTTGAGAGAAAAATCTGTCTTGAGTAGATCTCGATTTAATAGCCCTAAGAATACTTTTTCTTTAACGTTTTTTAATAAATGTTCTTGATTATCTAAACTATTTTCCTTCAGCTTATTTCTTATATGGTCAAGAAGAAAATCTTCTAGCATATTTAATTCCATAAAACCAATGCTTTTCATTAACGTCAGCACAATTTGTTCACTATATTGAGAAGTAATACTCAATAATTTTCTCATTAAAGGAATACTTACTTCTGAAATAAAATCATCAACTATTTTTTGACTTTCATTGTCACCAGGATTGTTCTGAACCTTATACCAAGCATTAAAAATTTCTTTATTGTTTTTCTTGTTTTTTAACCTGTCTAACATGAACTTACGTGCTTCATTTTGTGCTTCTGGAAGTAATATTTGCCTTGGAGGAGTAAATCTAATTTCTGGATCAGGATGAATACCTTCTAATGTACTTAACATCCTATAAACAATACCGGTAAAGCAGGTGTTAGGAATACGCTCTTGTCTAGAGAAAGTTTGGCTATCAAGCAAATTTGTAATTAACGCGTCTTTTTTATTTTTTACAGCTTCTCTCTCTCCATCATTGCAGGCTCTCAGAACTAGAAGTAAAATCTGCCCACCTGTGAAACCAGAGCTATGCTTTTGATCATCTTTGCAAAAGTCATTTAAAAATGCAATTACTCTTCCTTTATCTTCATCACTAAATTGACGATAATTAAGTTTATATAAATCATTTATATATTCAATAAATTGCTTAAATTCTCTATCATTAATAACGTCTTCGGATACTTCTTCACCATACTTATGTCTTAATTCGTGAACGTTATTATTGATACCATCATTTAATTGATGAGGAAGCAAATGTTCGAGCTTAACATCAAAACTATTAACCATACCACGTAAATTCTCTTTTATACCTTCCAAAAAGAAATTTATAGAAGCTTTAAGCAGCGTAAATGGGTTAAAATCTTTTGGCCTTAGTTCACTCTGCAATAAAATTAATAGCATTGTAAGTGGTATAGTTCCCAGTAACGAAATTAGTAAGAAAGTGGAGGTGAAAGTCAAATATGTTATGAAAGCAGAAAACAAGAGGAAGGCTACTACCTTGATTGTATTGTTTTTAAAAAATATTCCCCAATATTCCCTTTTGCTCATTTTTTGCTGTTTTGCCGTTTTTATTTCTTTGTAGATATAAAGAGTTTTAATTTCAGACCTGAAGAATATAGTACCAAGAGAAAAAAGAACATTAACGGGATTAGTGATAATGCTTAAAGAAACAAAAGTTGCAAAATAACTAACAAACTTTAGCCTGCTAGATTCCTTTGAAGGAAATTGTATTTGAGAAATACCTATCATAGCTTAACTTCAACATCATTACACTTTAGTAATAGCATAATAATTTAAAACGTCAATGTTTAAGTATCTTATTATCCGCACATTCATCGTATTCGATCTCGACTGTAGAGTGTGCTATCTCGAACTTATCTAGCAATATTTTTTTTATTTCATATAAAACATTGGTGTGTTGTGCATCTTGCTTTACTTTGGCATGCATGGTAATTATAAAATAATTATCAGACAGTGACCATGCATGTATGTGGTGCACATCTATCACTTCAGGTAATTCTGATGTGATCTTACTTTTTATTTCCTCAGTAGATATCCCTTCAGGTGTACCTTCAAGAAGTATGTGGCAAGAATTCTTTAGAATTTTGTAGCCACTATTCAAAATGATTACACTGACAAATACCGATAAAATCGGATCCACCATTTGCCATCCAGTAAACATGATAATTATGGATGCAAGTATAGCAGCTACAGAACCTAAAATATCTCCTATAACGTGTAGTACAGCACTTTTTATGTTTATATTGCTCTCGCATTTACTATGTAATATAAAAAAGACTATTATGTTAGAGACAAGACCGAGTGTAGCAATTATTAACATTACTTTCCACTCAACATTGACTGGAAAAATAAACCTCTTTATTGATTCAATTATAATAATTACTGCAATGAAGAATAAAGTTAAACCATTAACAAATGCTGCAATTATCTGCAACCGATGATATCCGTATGATCTCTGCAAATCGGATTTCTTAGCTGAAAACCTATGTGCTACCCAGCTTAAAACTAAGGCAAAGAGGTCAGTAAGCATATGCCCTGCATCTGACAATAGAGCAAGCGAATGTGAAATTATTCCACCTACTATTTCCATAAACATTGTTATCGCAACTATTATTATGGAATAGATTAAGCGCTTGGACTGCGCTGCTGAGTGTTTGCCGTTGTGCACTGCTGTCATATAAAATCTTCTCATAAACAAAAACGTGGGTAACACTGGGTTCGAACCAGCGACCGCTTGCACGTCAAGCAAGTGCTCTACCAACTGAGCTAATTACCCATCGTGGTTTTAGTATAGTGCTTTGGTGGAATGAAAGTCAATAAACCACTTTGCTTTTGTCCTTGTCCAATGTGATTCCGGAATATAGCTGTATAGAATTTCAGCCATATTCTAAATTTTACATATTAAGTTAACTATCTATACTTTATTTATTAAGATATAAATTATATTAATACAGGGATTTACGTTTTTTTTAGGGAAATTACTTTATGCTTGATATTGAAAGATCAGCAAATTAGAGGTTAAAATTATGACAATTAGTCAACAAGTAAATAAAAATATAACTAAAGCAGAATATTTCAACAATAACGGCAAAGGGTTTAATTCGCCACATGTTATAGAAGTTGAAGATTTAAATATTAAAGTAGAGGTTTATTCTCACAATTTAAGAGCAAGTAAAGTTGCTAACATTGAAAGTGAGATAAGAGAAACAGCTACTAATTTTAAAAACGCATTCGAGTTAGAACGCGGCAGTTCAGAACAAACATTTAAAATTTACATGTTTGATGACAAGGATGATTACACTCACCTTGGTGGAAGCGAGCGTTTCGGTTCTTACCTTGGAGACGAAGGTGGTAAATGTTACTACAAAGGGAAAGCTGATGTTTTTGCTGAAATGTACGTCTACCAGCAAGGTGGCGTTCATAATCTTCAGCATGAATTTGCACATGGTTTAACTTACTTGGCTACAGGAGGCAAATCTTTACCTACAGTATTAATGGAAGGAATTGCAGACTACTTTGAGCATCATTCAGATCATAAATTCAATTCTCAAGGATCAAGTATCGACAAAACTGAAGCTGCAAATTTGGATTTAGATAAAATTTTAAGTTTAGAATATTCAAAGGACAGCGAAGCAAATAGCCTGGTTTATAAAACAGGTCATGCGTTGATAATGTACTTACAGGAAAAAGATCCTAGTTTATTAAGAGACTACCTAGATGCTTTACGTCAAGGTGACTCACATAAATCAGGAAGCTTTTTAGATCAAATAAAAGGGCATGATAACGCCTTTAAAGGCTGGCTTGCTGAGAATGATACAGAAACTGCAATGGAACATCTCAACGCTTTGCAAGTTACAAAAGGAGATTTTATAGCAACTGGTCAAGAAATAGTGGGTGGAGAAATTAAAAACGTATCCTACTATAAAGCAAATATAGAAAAAATGGATGGAGAAAACGTTGGAAGTTTTTCTCCTGTAGAACACGTTGCATTTTATGATGTTGCTCGTGCTATAAATAGGGCAACAAATGATAACCTCGATATATCAAAGGAATATCATTTCTTAAAGGTAATCAAAACTTCTGATGGACAGGATAAACTAACTTACTCTGATCAACAAGGTAATGAATATCAAAACAGTCAAGAGTATAAAATGCAAGCTTTTAGAATGCTATCAAAGTATGATGAGAATTTAAAGAAAATTTATGATGATGCATTAAAAAATCTGGATGAGCAGAGGCAAATGGAATATCCCAAGATAAGTAGAGAATATCGCGAGGGAAAGATTTCTTACAAAGAATATTTAGACAAACATCACTCAATTCCTTCTAAATATCAGGAATTAAAAAGTGCCTTGCTTGATAAAACCATAAACACTGGTTTAGAGCAAGTAAAAGCGACTAAGAACATCGATGTAGAAAAGATGTTAGAAGAGATGATCAATATCGATTCAAACTTGATAAGGGGTACAAATCATATTGATCTGCAAGAAGGCAAGATTTTTTCTATGCAAGCTCACGGTCAAGGAGATATGGGTGCACTGTCTATATATGACGGAAATACAAAGCTTGGAGAATTATTGAGCGAATCAGGATTTTTTAAGCAAGTTGAAGGCCAAACTAAAGAAACTTTCATTTTTGAGGATATATTGCACAACTTAAATACTCAATATGATGGTGGTGCTTACATGGCAGTTACAAAAGAAAACGGTCATTATAAAGCTTCCCTAATAGATGGCAGAACAGTTGAACGTGATGAATACTTTGATGAAGCGCATTTACATGAAAATGAATTATTGCATCCTAGCACTGGACACATCCAAAAAGATTTAGATTCTCTGCTCCTTAGAGGTACCAAAATTTTGAATCATCAGGATTCAGAGCATGCTCAATATTCTAATGAGCAAAAGGCAAATGGAGTAATCGTGGAAAAAGGAAAATTATTGGATAATAAGGGAACAGATAGAACAGACGATGATGTGTACGAAGCGGTTGTAAAGCAAGGAGACGAGCGCTTACATGAGTTCAAAAATATGGGCTTTTATATTACCGAGAAAGGTGATCTATTTATTCATGACCATGGAGCAAATGTAAGGTTTCAACTACCACAAAGTATTACTCACCTAAAATTAGTGGAAAAAGATGGAGCATATAAGCTTGTTCCGGTGACGAAAGATGGGAATGAACATCCAGTAGGTATGCCAAATATATCAGACGAATATAGATACATAGATCCAATATTTGCACATGAATATGAAAAGAGAGATTATTCCCATAAACATGTAAATGTGGGCCTTATAAACTTAGAGAAATATGGCTCTGGCAAACTTTTTGCTATAAAGTACGACCCAAATGATTACCACATACAAAAAAACTCTAGCGGTGAAATAGTTAGAATAAAAGATCAAACATATTTCACTAAAGTAAAATTGTTTGATGGCGACGAAGAAATTGGAATGTTATCTAATAACTTCCATAACTTCAAAGGGAAAATATTCTTTTCTGCTGACTACAACTACAGTTATAACGATTTCCTAGCATCTGTTTCTCCTCAAGTTGAAATTGAGGATATGGGAAATGGAAGTAAAAAAATAACTTTCGATCAAGGTAGTGGTGATATCGGTGATACTAATAGAGGCTACACGGACTATCAGAGAATATATACAAAAACCGAAAGTTCAAAAGGGCAAGTAAGTGAAACTAAGACAGAAGTTAACATGAGTCACAATACTACTAATGTTATTGCACAAGCCGCTAAAGAACAAACTGAACTGAATGTCATGAGAGAAGACGAAATGCAATCTGATCAGTCAATTTCATCACAAAGCTTAACAAGAACGAAAAGAGCATCTTTAGTGGAGGAAAAAGAGCAGGTATTGAAAGACACAATTCTCAAAATAGAAAAGAGTCGCGAGCAGGACTCAGAAGGGAAGCATAAGGCAAATGTAACCATAGATTATCATGACCTAAAAGCTTTGTACAATAGGGCAGAAGGGGAAGATAAAGACTCTGTGTTAAAGTTTTGGCACAAATTGGCTGAATCAGGATATAAGGTTGGTGCTTTGCCGGAAGACAAATATTACTTTAAAGATGGCAAATTCGTAATTCACGATAGTAATGCGAAGAAACTTATAGTGCTACCTGAAGATAAGGTGTCCATCAAGATAATGAAGGATGGCAATCATTATGATTTAGCTATATCTAATAATGATAACGGTAAAGTGATAAGTAGCATTACCAAAATAGACAACTTAAACTATGAGTTGCTGTCAGATACAAACGGTTTCAGCTTAGAAACACAAGATAGCACTATATTTTTAGGTCAACATAACGAATATAATCTTTATCTAGAGAATGGCTTTGCGAAAATGTTCGATTACACAAGCGACCACATTTATCACGATCACAACTCGGCCTATATCTATAGCTAACCCAAGAAAGGTTTTCCTACGTCATACCGCGATTCATTCGCGGTATCTCATCAGCTACTTACTATTACCCACAAATAAAAACATAGTATTGTATTTACTCAAATAATTTAATTTTATTAACCTGAAAGCTTATTGGATTAAAATTATTAAACTAAGAGTTATAATTTTAGCAACTAAAAGCTGTAAATTGTACCATATAAACAGTTATTTCAAGCAAAAGTTATGCCATTAAGAGCTATGCAACAAACATTTATATTTGTGGGTAATAGTAAGCATCAGCTAACAAGCAGCGGGATGACGGTTCTTCAAATCGTCAAGGTGCCATCCGAGTAGCCCCTTCGGTGTCATCCCAGTGTCAAGCACTGGGATGACACCTCTGGGCACTGCCGTCATAAAGGAACCAGTGTCAGCTACTTATATGACATCAATAATTGACCTCGACTTACCGTCCAACTAGAAAGTTGTACATAGAATGACAGAAGAGACTCGCGTTAGATATTATTTATTTACTTTCGATCTTTTCTATCAATTTTTTAACTAAGCCTCTTAGCTTTTTACTGGATTCATCAAGCTCTTGAATCTGCGAGCTATGCCCTTTCATTAGTTCCTTATAGTTACCTCTTATGTAGTCAATCATTTCCTTCATCTGAGCAATCATCTTGTTAGCATCCATGCTGCCCAAATCAGGTATCATGTTAGGCATAGCGCCTTCTAACATACCGCCAGCCATAAGCTGCTGAGACATTTGCATAAATGGTTTAAAAGCCTGATTAAACAATTCAGGATCCTTGGCTAATTTTTCTATTTGCTCTTTGCAAGTATCCATATACTGCTTCATAAATTCATCTTCTTGCACTTTACCTATCATAATTACACCTACTTGAAAATATCGATTTTCTATTATATATTGTTTTTAAATTAAAAACAATACAAAATACTCATCACAATTGCATTAATACTTTTTAAACAACAAAAAATGCTCCTTTGCTTATAAAGGGTCACATACTTTCTTTAACCACTCCTTATCTTTGACGCTATTTTCTAAGTTTTTATAGACAAATTGATGGTAGCCATTTATCCATTCAATTTCATCCTTAGTAAGCATTTGCACACTTATTAGCCTTCTATCATATGGAATAGAGGTTAGTTGTTTAAATCCCAAGAAACCATTTTTATGTTTATCAACATACATCAGATTTTCAATCCTTATTCCATACTCTCCCGGAATGTAATAACCAGGTTCGTTGGAAAGCATCATGCCTGGCGTGAGTTTCACTTTATTTCCCTTTGATATTGCTTGTGGTCCTTCGTGTACTGATAGGTAACTTCCTACTCCATGCCCTGTACCATGCATATAGTCCATTCCAAATTTCCATAAATGCGTACGTGCCAATATATCCAATTCTCCACCAGTAGTGCCGGGGGGAAAGACGACACTTGCTATAGCAATGTGAGCTTTGAGTACTATTGTATAGTGGGTTATTTGCTCATTGGTCGGATTACCAACTACTACAGTTCTTGTCACATCAGTTGTGCCGTCAAGGTACTGGCCACCAGAGTCAATCAAATACAGTCCATCTTTCTGAATTACTTTATTTGTTTTACTGCTTGCACGATAGTGAATTATTGCTCCATTTTCATTGAATGCTGAAATTGTTGGAAAGCTCAATTGTTTAAACAAATTCTGCTCTTTTCTGTATTCTAAAATCTTTTCTTCAGCTTCAAGCTCTGTACCAACATTACTTTCAAGCCAATGTAGAAAATTTGTAACTGCCACTCCATCTCTGATGTGCGCATTTATAGCCCCAGCTATTTCAGTTTGATTTTTTACTGCTTTATAAATTAAACAAGGATCCTCTCTTTCAGCTACCTGTTTATCTTTTATTACAGCCATGATACTCATTGGAGTTGTGTTTGGATCTATAACTATTGAATTTAGCTTGTGCAGCGAATTTTCTAGCTCACTAATATCAAAAATATTTATATGATTGCCTAAATTTGCTTCTATAGTTGAATGTTCTTTATCTTGAATAAACAAATCAACATTACCGCTTTTATACAATATAGCACGGCCCAATATACATGGAGTATATTTAGCATTTTCGTTTCTTAAATTTAATAACCATGAAATTGAATTTGGATCAGTTAAAAGCACTGCTTCAGCTTCTTTATCTATGCTTCTAGCTATTTTTCCACATTTGTCCTTACTACTTTCACCAGCATATTTAATAGAATGTAAAACCACTGCTTGTTTTCGATAGTCACTTTTTTTTCCAGCTAAACAGGGTATGAATTTACAGATATTCTCATACTTTCTTATATCTTCTATGGTAAAATATTGCAAATAATAACCTAGTGAGGCAGTCGATGTTAAGTTTGCTTTTATCCATTCGCGTGGATCCTCTTCTTGTATATTATATACTTGAAAATTGCCCTGATCGAGCTGATTGTGAGCTTGTGTGATATAGCGTCCATCTGTAAAAAATGGGCACTTGTTGTTTTTTGTAACAATGAGCAGCCCATTTGTTCCTGTGAAGCCACACAGCTTTGTTAGCTCCTCTGAATACTCATTTAAATATTCATCTTTGGTGTGCAACATAAACGCCTCAGCATTTATTGCACGCATAAAAGAACGAAATTCTTCGATTTTTGACATAGAACACCTCACACAAAATTAGCAGCTACTTTCGTTTTCCTGTTTCTCAAGTACACTAATATGCTAACTATCGCTGCGGGAGTGATGCCTTGTATTTGCTTTGCAATGCCAACCGTTGCTGGTTTTATCGTCTGCAACTTTTCTATTACTTCACTTGACAGGCCTTTAACTTGTGAATAGTTGAAATCAATTGGAATTTGAGTGTTAATTTCCTCTCGTAAAAACTTCATATCTGCTTCTTGTCTTATTAGGTAGGGTTTATATTTTGCTTCAATTTCAACCGCTTCGCATATTTCATTCTTAGCTCTATTATCCGCTTTGGTGTGTCCCATTTTGCCATTCCAGCGCGTGACGCTGCTTAACTCCGGCCATATTTCTTGTAATTTATTCCAGTCGATATTTGGATAGCTAAGTAGATCTAGTGCCGTTTTTCTTATCCCATCATAAGATATTTTAATACCATAAGACCTAAGCTGCTCAGGAGTAATCGTCAGACTCCCTAACTTCTCTTCAAGCTGCTTAATGGATTCAAGTTTATTCTGTAAAACAGAGTATCTCTCATGCGACACAAGGGAAATATCATAACCTTTTTGTGTTAATCTCCTATCTGCATTATCTGACCTGATAGCTAGCCTATATTCTGCACGCGAGGTAAATAATCTATAAGGTTCGATCACCCCTTTGATGACTAGATCATCTATCATTACGCCGATATATGAGTCTGTGCGATGAAGAACAAAGCTTTCTTTTTTTTCAGATGCAGAAAGTGCTGCATTGATCCCGGCAATAATTCCTTGCCCTGCTGCTTCTTCATATCCAGTGGTGCCATTAATTTGGCCAGCAAAATATAGGCCTTTAATTTTCTTAGTTTCAAGAGTATGGCTTAGTTCTCGTGGATCAATATAGTCATACTCAACTGCATATCCAGGCCTTAGTATTTCTGCGTTTTCAAGTCCTTTGATACTCTTTATCATTTCACGCTGCACTTCAATAGGCAATGAATTTGAAATTCCGTTCGGGTATACAGTATCATCATCCAGGCCTTCTGGCTCTAGAAATATTTGATGACTACTTTTTTCTGCAAATTTATTAACTTTAACTTCAATTGATGGGCAGTATCTTGGTGCTATAATATCATCCAAATACGAAGAAGCTGACCTGTGCAGATTCTCTCTAATTATTTTATGCGTGTTTTCATTAGTATGGGTAATAAAGCATGATACCTGAGGTTGGTTAATTTTTTCTGTGAGATAAGAAAACGGCACAGGTGGGTTATCACCCACTTGTTCTTGCAATATTGACCAGTTTATAGTGCCACGATCAAGCCTTGGTGGAGTTCCGGTACGCAGTCTACCTAATCTAAAATCATA
This sequence comes from Wolbachia endosymbiont (group A) of Longitarsus flavicornis, assembly GCF_963931955.1. Taxonomy (NCBI): domain Bacteria; kingdom Pseudomonadati; phylum Pseudomonadota; class Alphaproteobacteria; order Rickettsiales; family Anaplasmataceae; genus Wolbachia; species Wolbachia endosymbiont (group A) of Longitarsus flavicornis. The sequence goes on from NZ_OZ008337.1 coordinate 804,106, forward strand.
CTTCTTCAACGTATTTGCAAGTTCTACGGCAGGCTTATCTCCCATTCTCCCCGAAGGAGTTACCTGCTCTCCTATATGAATCACACCTTGCAGGAAAGTTCCTGTAGTTAAAATGACTTTGCTTGTCAGTATATGCTCCCCTGAGCTTGTTATTACAGCTTTAATGCACAATTCTCCATTGTTATTACTCTCTATAAGGAAATCGTCAACTGACTCTTCTTTTACCGTCAAATTATTATAATTTAGAATAATTTCCTGTATTGCTTGCTTGTATAATTTTCGATCTGCCTGTGCACGTGGTCCCCACACTGCCGCACCTCTGCTGCTATTTAAAATGACTGAGTGTATGCTTGCTCGGTCGATTGCTCTTCCCATTATTCCATCAAGAGCATCAACTTCCCTGACTACAACACCCTTTGCAACTCCTCCGATTGCTGGATTGCAAGACATTTCCCCTATAGTTGAAATTTTATGAGTTATAAGCAGCGTGTTTGCACCAAGGCGAGCTGCAGCCGCAGCCGCTTCGCACCCTGCGTGACCACCACCTACTACTACTACATCATATTTATGCATGCCTTCTTGAGTAATTCTTACCCTACTAATATTCCGACTATTAGCGGTTAATGTCAAATTTTATAGTGATACCTCTCCTGTTACTCCGTACTGCACATACAACTATACGCACACTCGTTTTTGCTAAGGTAATTCGCACGACAAATGATGTCATGCCAGTGCTTGACACTGGCATCCAGGAATTTGATTGTAAGTAAGCACACTGAGCTGGTGAGCATAAAAGTAGCTGATCTTATACTAAATAGACGTTTTTGGTGAGATTGCATAGAAAACTGGATCCCAGTGTCTGGGCACTGGGATGACACCCCTTTGTGTTTGAGGCAAAACCGGCTATAACACTTAACACACTGCCTTTGCAAACAAATGTTCGTACAGCTAGTGCGACCCGAAAGTCGTGATTTTGTGATGGTTAAATTCCATCTTCCCTAGACATCGGGGATAATGTATGTCTCACATTTTAGAGAGTGGCAACCTCTAGGATGCAAGCATGAGATAAAAGCAGGTAACACTAAACCTTATAGTGAATCCCTGCAAACAGAGTTAGATATGGTTACGAGAGGAACCAATGCCTGAATTGTCGTAACGAACGATATGCGAAATAAGGTTGGTTAACGCATAGACCAAAAGGTACGGAGAAAGTGGATAATTAGAACTTGACTGGTCTGATTAAGATGTTTCCCATCTCCCGGCAAAAAGTTGGAACCTAAGTCTTCTAAGAACCTGTTCATAATCTTTTGAGGAACAAAGCAGTGAAAGCAAGAACTACCATTTGCAAGCTGGTGTTGAGTTTACGCTCGCAATTTTTCCATAACCGTCTACATTTTTCCAACCAAGCAAAAGAACGCTCTACAACCCATCTTTTTGGCAATACAGCAAAGGTATGTAATTCACTGCGTTTTATTACCTCAACAGTTGCACCAATAGTTGCTTTTATTTGTGTTGCAAAATTCTCTCCCGTATAGCCTGCATCAACCAGTACATTTTTAACTCCCGAGAGGTTTTCTTTTGCATTTTCTACCATTCTCACAGCACTGCTACGGTCAGTTATCTCTGCTGTTGTTACATAAATTGCATGTGGCAAACCTTGCGTATCTACTGCAATATGGCGTTTTATTCCTGAAATCTTTTTGCCTGCATCGTAGCCTTTTTCTTCAGCAGTATCTGCATTTTTTACACTCTGTGCATCAATTATGCAGAAGCTGGTTTTTTCTTTCCGACCATTGTTTTGTCGGACTACGCCAACTATTTTTTTTTAACACCAGCTCCAGAACACTTTCTTTATTTGCATCTGGTTTTTCACTCCACTTCTTAAAATAGTCGTAACAATTGCGCCATTTTGGAAACTCTTTTGGTAGCATTCTCCACTGACAAACGCTTTTCAGAACGTATAACACTCCACAAAATACATCATACAAATCAAGTTTTCTTGGTTTTGTTTTTTTTCTACAGGACTCTAGATCTGGTAATATAATCTCAAATCTTTCCCGACTTATATTACTTGGGTATAAACTCCTCATATATCCTAACTTATATACATTATCTCTTAGTTTATTCCTTTCTTGAGATCATGTACAGGTTCTAAGAAACTTCCTTCATAATCAGATCTTTCTCCATCATAACATAACCAAATTCCTTTGCTTTTTTGATCAAATTTTTTATAATTTTCTCTTTATAGCGTTTTTCATAATATTCTATACCTCTTTCCACATACTCTTTCCCAAACTTTAGCATATTGTAAAAAGTGCATGCTATTTTTCTTGCTGTAGCGGTAATAGCTTTAGGAGTGCCCAATCGTTTTTTTAATCCCCTGCCGTATGCACCAAGTGCACTTTTACTGTTTAATGCAGAATTAGCTGCCATTCTAAACGCATCTGCAGCGCGATTAATTACTCTACGAGTTCTTGTTCCTATTACTTTCTCACCTGTTATTCTATTAGCAGGACTCAACCCTAACCATGAAGAAAAATGTTTTTCTGTTGGCCATTTATTAGGATTCATACCAACTTCTGAAATAATAGTTTGTATAGTTAATACATCAAGTCCAGGAATTCCCGTAAAATCAACACCTATCACTCGATACAATTCCCCATGTAATGCAAAGTTCGGCTTGTTTTTTGTAGATTTATTTTTTGCTTTACTACACTGTTTGTTTTCGTCAGGTTTTGTTTCAAATTTTTTATAATAGCATTCAATAGCTTTATCACATTCTGCTATTTCTTCTTGATATACATTATATAACTTAAATTCTTGCTTTAGTGTAAATAAGTGCTCCTCCCTATAGTCACCTGTTAATGCTTTTGCAATAGTAGACTTATTACTTTTTATCCTATAGTCTTTCAACTCAGCCAATTTATCAGGGTTACTCTCTCCTTCAATTATGGCCTTGATAATTCGCATACCAGTTGTACCAGTAATATCACTTATTACCTTATGTAATTGAAGGTTCATTTGAGACACTAGACTTCTTTCAAAATTCATGTATGGAGCTCAAAATTGTGAATTGCAGCAATCAAATTAAACCTTAAACCAAAACGTTTTCGTCGGTTTCTATACCTGTCCGAGATGATTTTAAACCTTTTCAATAAGCCAATTACGTTTTCAACAATTGCCCTTTGGCTCATAAGTGCCCTGTTCTCTTTTTTTTGTTCTTTGCTTAACGGATTCTTTTTCATTTTCCTGTGCGGTAATACAACATTTTTGTGTATCTTCTGCATTCCCCTGTAGCCGGCATCAGCTAAGATTTTGGTGTCCGGTAATATTGCTACCTTTGATTCTCTAAACATCCGAAAATCGTGTTTTCTACCATTCGAGAAAGATGTGCATATGACTTTTTTACTCTTCTTCTCTGTTACTATTTGTGTTTTTATAGTATGCCTTTTTTTCTTTCCAGAGTAGAAGGGCTTTTGCTTTTTTTTGGTCTCTCTACTGGCGTTTCAGTTCCGTCTATTACTAAAACTTCATATTCTACATCACTCTTTAATAGCTCTTTTTTTCCTGGTAATGCAAAATCTGGATGTTTTATTAATATGTCTTCTACCTATCTTATTATTTTAAAACTGTTACTTTCACTCATGCCATAGCTTTGCCCAATATGAAAATATGTACGATATTCTCTTATATATTCCAGTGCCATAAGTAGCCTGTCTTCTATGCAAAGTTTACTTTTTCTTCCACTTCTAGCTTTTTTTCTTTTATCCTCCACTTCTAGAATTTCTACCATTCGCTCAAATGTTGCTTTTTTTACCCCTGTTAAACGTCGAAACTTTTCTCCTTCTAACTTTTCTATTTCCTTATATTTCATGCTTTCAAATACTTCATCTTACACTCCCTCTAACAATTTTGAAAGAAGTCTATTGGCTGTACACCTGAGTGGATACACAACTGAACGTAACCATTTCAAGTAGCTGACACTGGGTTTCACCAATAGCACTATCTTGCTAAACATAGTTTAGTTCGAGTGGCTGAGGAGGGACTTGAACCCCCGACCAAGAGATTATGATCCTCCTGCTCTACCAACTGAGCTACTCAGCCTAATTGAAAACCTTGCTATACATGTGACCTACATGTTTTGTATAATATTTCAAATCAAACAAAGATTCAAGTTTTTCCGAGTTAATAACCTTAAGTAAGAGTTTATCTTGTTTCAATTCGGCCAGAAAATCACTGTTGTTTTGTTTCACTTTCATTGCATTGCTCTGAACAATTTTATACGCCTTTTCCCTCGCCAAACCACTATTTACTAACTCAAGCAATACACGCTGTGAGAAAACTAAACCTTTTGAAGAATTTAAGTTCTTTTTAATGTTTTCCTTATTGATCACCAATTTATCTATCAAATCTGTTAATCGCACTAAAGCAAAATCCATTGTTATACAAGCATCAGGAGCAATGCATCTTTCCACAGACGAGTGTGATATATCACGTTCGTGCCACAATGCAACATTTTCTAACGCAGGAAAAACATAACTGCGTATTAAACGTGAGAGTCCAGTCAGATTTTCACTTAAAATAGGATTACATTTGTGTGGCATAGCAGAGCTTCCCTTCTGCCCAGTGGAAAAATGCTCAGAAATTTCGCCGATTTCAGTTCTTTGCAAATGACGAATTTCAATTGCAATATTTTCTATTGAGCTTGCAATCACTCCCAAAACCGAAAAGAACATGGCATGTCTATCACGAGGAATGACTTGAGATGATATGGTTTCAGGTATGAGTCCCATTTCTTTCGCTACATACTCTTCAACAAACGGATCAACATTTGCAAAATTACCTACTGCACCTGATATTTTACAAATTGAGATCTCTTTTTGCGCGCTAATTAATCTCTGATAATTGCGTTTAAATTCAGCATAAAATCTAGCAAATTTTAATCCAAGAGTTGTTGGTTCTGCATGCATTCCATGACTGCGCCCAACACAAACAATATCTTTATAGTCCTCAGCTTTTTTTTTCAATGCTGCAAGTAAATTTTTTAGATTCTCGAGTAAAATATCACATGACTCTTTCAACTGCACCGCAAGGCATGTATCCAAAACGTCAGAACTTGTCATTCCATAGTGTAGATGCCGAACATCAACTCCCGCTTTTTCAGCAACATATGTCAGAAAAGCTATAACATCATGTTTTACAATGGATTCAATTTCGTTGATACATTCAACATCAAATTCAATAGCACCAGAGAGGTTCTCAGCAACATTATTCGGAATCACTCCTAACTCTGCTTGAGCTTCACACACTAATTTTTCTATTTTAAGCCATATATTAAACTTGTTGCTCTCTTCCCAAATCTCAGACATCTCTTTTCGGCTATAACGAGGAATCATTAGATGACCCCCGTCTTATCTTCGAACATGCTAGATCCCAGTGTCACGCACTGGGATGACACCAGCTTAGCCATGGCAGAAATTTCTTTACAGCTATAGCGGGGAATCATTTTTGATTTATTCTAATAATGGTGTCATTCCAGTACGTGACACTGGAATCCAGATATAAAAGTATTTGCAAATTATTCAATGGACAACGGATTCTAGAAGCATAAAATAATGTCCATGATGAAATAAACTGGATCCCAGTGTCACGCACTGGGATGACATGAGAGGAGCACTGGGATGACACCAGCTTAGCCATGGCAGACATTTCTTTTCGGCTATAACAAGGGATCATCTTTGATCAGCTATCATCACCATCAGTAGCTTCTTTATTCGCATCTTGCTCTGCCTCTTGTTGCTCAGACTTCTGATTTTGCAATTTTACTTGCCTTAGCTCATTTGCATCTGTTTCGGATTTCACGACGTATATAGTAATTGGTACTACTACTTCACTATGTAATTCTACGTTTACTTGGTATTCACCCAAGTTTTTGATGCTTATTCCACCAAAAGATAAACTACGGTGATCTATCACATGTCCTTCTTGTAGTAAAATTTTCGCAATTTCACGTGTTGTTACAGAACCAAAAATTTTACCATCCTCTGAAGCTTGCTTTATTAATACCACAAACTTATCATGTAGTGACGATGCAAGCTCTTTTGCTACATTTAATCTTTTTATATTCTCTTCTTCCAGTAATAAACGTTGCTCCTCTAGCTTTGTTAAATTTTCCTTGGTAGCTTTCACCGCTTTTCTTTGTGGAAAAAGAAAATTACGTGCATAACCTGGTTTAACTTTGACAACTTCACCAAGCTTACCTAAAGTCCTTATATTTTCCTTTAAAATTATCAACATAAATTACCTAAACTTTTTTAGTACAGTAAGGAATAAGAGCTAAAAAACGTGCCCTTATGATCGCTAAGCGTAACTTCCTTTGTTTTTTTGCACATACGCCTGTTAATCTTCTAGGTAATATCCTACCATAGTCAGAGGTAAACTTGGATAATAAATCTATATTCTTATAATCTATGTCTTCATCTTTAGACGCAGCAAGAGGGCAAACTTTAGAACGCCTAAAGCCAGTCCTATTATTTACAGATACGTAAGAATTATTAAAACTATTTCGTCTTTTCATCATTATGCGCTTTGCTCCTCAATTTGTTTATTCATCATATAAGATTTACCTTCAAAAATTTTATCAACCTGCACAGGAAAGTGGCGAATAACGTTCTCATTAAGTTTCATTCTACGCACAAATTCATCCAGAATGCTTGCAGTAGAACTTATGCACATTATACAATAATGACCGCTCTTCATTTTATTTGTGTGATATGCAAAATCCAAAAGACCCCAATGTTCATACTTGATTAATCCTGATGCTTCAATGTTTTTCAAAAGCATTTCCAATGCTTTGCTCGATTGAGTTGGACCGTTTATTCTAAAATCTTTCAAAATATCTTGAAAAATCTTTATTAGATGTTCTGAAATATTTCTCTTCAAAGCATTTACTGCGTTATGGATAAACGCACTTTTAGTACTGCCTCCTAGAAATTTTGTAAAATCTTGCGTTATTCCTAAATCTTTTAGGTCATCTTTCAACTCTTTATCGATTTTTGACTTCACTTCTTTCAAATTTGAAAGATCTTCTTCTAATTCAACCCATAAAATTTTTGTAAGATCTTCCAAGAAATCAGAGTAAGCAACTAGACTTTCTTTAATGTTCTCAGCACGCACTTCTAACTCTTGTTTTGTAAGCTTGTCATTTCCTTTTTTCAGAATATCCCTGATTTGCTGGAACATAACATCTGTTTTAATGTTTTTCAACAAGACAGCTAGCTCTTGGACCATCTCCTCTACTTCTTGCTGTAATAATCCTTGTTGTGCTATAAAAGTAAATTCATAAAGATTCACTATATCTTCCTTTAATACCGATTAAATATTTCATTATATAAAGCTTTTTTATATAAGCAAGTTATTTGTATTAATTTCTACGCCTTTAATCCAGCTTAAGTTAGATATTTCATAAATTACTTGAGGAGCAATTGAGTATGCACCTGGTAATAAGATGCTCACTTTATGTTTTTCGAGAAGAAGTTTTAGCATTATTTTGGTTCTGCCTTCATCTTTCAATATTGTGTTTAATTCCATAGCGGCTTTTTGCGAATCCGTGCACTCAGTGGTGAGAACTAATTCTTTTATTGTAGAAGTGACTCTTTTTGTAAACTCAGATATATCCTTGCCTGCTAATCTTGTCGTATTTTCCGAAGCTTCAAGATCAATTATCACAAATGTTCCTGGTGAAAATAAATCTCTTTTTTCTTCTATTATTTCATTATTATAGAATGCTATTTCAGAAACGTTATGGGGATCAGAAAGTGTAAGGATAACAAACCTTCCACGCTCTGAAGTTCTCATACGTGCATTTAATATTACCCCAGCAGTTTTTACTGTTCTATTTTCTCCGATAAACCCAATATTTAACTTTTCCAGAAGAGTTCTAAATTTTTCAAGTGGATGATTAGTTAAATAAAATCCTAGTGAAAATAACTCATGTTCTAATTTTTCCTCCTCATCAAAATCTTCCACATTCTCAAGTTTCGGTTTGAGGACATCAAGACTACCAAACAAAGCAGCTTGACTTGATTCTCTATCCTGTTTGTTTTTATTTGCAAAGTAAATCAGCATGTCCATTGACTCATATAGCTGCTTTCTGTTCTTATGCACGCTATCGAATGCTCCGGATTTAATCAGGCTTTCTAGCGCTCTCTTATTTATTATATGACCTGAATTTTGAATGAATTCCCATATGTCCTTACAAGCGCTTGAACGTACGTTCACTATTCCTTCCGCTATAGAAAAACCAACATTCCTCAAGGCAGCAATACCATAACGTATGCGTTCGTTCTCTATTGAGAATTCAGCTTGAGACTTGTTTATATCAGGTGAAAGAACGGTAACGCCACTAAACTTTGCTGCATGATAAAATAAATTCAGTTTATCTCTATCATCAATATTCAGATTCATTAGTGCTGTAAAAAATTCTAATGGATAATTAGCTTTAAGGTAAGCCGTTTGATAAGATATAACCGCATATGCTGCAGCATGAGATTTATTGAACCCATAACCAGCAAATTTTGCAACAAGGTCAAAGATATAACTTGCCCTGTCATAATCAACGCCATTCTTCGTTGCTCCTTGGATGAAAAGTTCACGTTGTTTATCCATCTCTTCCTTAATTTTCTTACCCATGGCACGTCTCAGCAGATCTGCTTCCGCTAAGCTATACCCGGAAAGAATACGGGCTATTTCCATCACCTGTTCTTGGTAGATTATTACCCCAAACGTTTCTTTTAACACTCCCTCAAGTAACGGATGAATATAATCTGGCTTTTCAAGTCCATGTTTTCTTGCAACATAAGTTGGAATGTTATCCATAGGTCCTGGACGATAAAGGGAAATTAAAGCGATAATATCTTCAATGCAATCTGGCTTTAATTTGATTAAAGCTTCTCTCATTCCCGAACTTTCAAGCTGGAACACTCCAATTGAATCACCGCTTGAGAGCATCTCATAGGTTTTTTGGTCATCTAAAGGAACTGAAGAAATATCGATCTTTTGTCTATCACGATTAATTAAACGACACACATGATCTATTAGCGTTAGCGTACCAAGTCCAAGAAAATCAAATTTTATTAGCCCAGCTTTCTCCACATATTTCATGCTGTATTGAGTGATTGGCAGAGCCGAATTTGGATCATAATACACAGGAACAAAATTTTCCAACTTTTGATCACATATTACAACTCCAGCAGCATGAGTTGAAACGTGACGATATATCCCTTCAAGCTTAAGAGATATACCAAGAAGCTTTGCAATTACCTCATCACTATCCCGTTCTTTCTGCAGATTTTGATCAAACTCTATCGCTTGCGATAAAGTTACAGGATTTACTGGATTAAATGGAACCATTTTAGATATTTTATCCACTTGAGAGTAAGGCATTTGTAATACCCTCCCAACATCACGCAATACTGCCCTTGCCTGCAATTTTCCAAAAGTGATTATTTGAGCAACATAACCGTACTTTTTCTGAACATAATCAATAACCAGGTCTCTTTTCTCTTGGCAGAAATCGATATCAAAGTCAGGCATCGATATACGATCAGGATTCAAAAATCTTTCAAATATTAGGCCAAACTTTATTGGATCAAGGTCTGTAATCTGTAAGCCCCAAGCAACAATTGAGCCTGCACCAGAGCCTCTTCCTGGACCCACTGGAATGCCATTTGCTTTGCTCCAGCGGATAAAGTCAGAAACTATTAGAAAATACCCGGAATAATTCATTGAAGTTATTACGCTTAGTTCGTAATTTAGCCGATCGTAGTATTGTTTAAGGTCTATGTCTGTCTCATTCGCAATGCGGAATTCTAATCCTGCAACTGCCTGCTCCCTCAGTTCTTCATTCTCAGTTTTATTTTCTCGACAAGGAAATTTAGGCAGAATAGGCTGCCTGCTTCTTGGCATGTAAGAGCACCGCTTAGCTATCACTAAAGTGTTATGAATTGCTTCAGGAATATCACTGAACAGCTCCTCCATTTCTGCCACAGATTTGAAATAATGCTCAGTGGTTAGCTTTTTCCTGTTATTTTCGAGAGCATAACTACCCTCTGATATACACGTTAATATATCATAAGCTTCATAGTCAGATCTATTTGTAAAGAATACATCATTTGTTGCAACCAGTGGTATATTGCGCTGATAAGCAAAATCTATTAAAGTTTCTTCAAGCTCTAGCTCCTTGCTCAGCCCATGACGCTGCAATTCAACATATAAATGACCATTAAATGCTGAAAGCAGTTTTTCAACCGTTTCTTTATCTTGCCCCAACAATAGTTGAGCCAAACATCCACCGGTTAAAGCGATCAGACCCGTACTTAAATTCAATAGCTCATCAAAATCAACATAAGGAATATCGCTGTTATTCTTGCGCTTTCTAAAAGACTCACTTACCAAAGTGACTAAATTAGTGTACCCTTGCTCATTTTTTGCAAGCAATAATATAGGTAAATTTTGTTCTGAATGTTTAACTATAATATTGCATCCTATTATTAGCTGTATTCCCCTACTTGCCGCATATTCTGAAAACTCGAGCGAGCCAAACAAGTTACCTGAATCAGTAATTGCAACCGCTGGCATTTTATTTCGCAAACAAAGGCCGATCAGCTCCTCAATTTTAACCGAGCTTTCAAGCAGCGAATAAACACTATGAACACGTAAGTGTATGAACATAAAAAACTTTAGACCAGTAATAAAAGGATAACATTAATTTACTCATGAGAACATAATTTTCATGAGAACAAAAGCCTATAAGATTTCTCAAATCTAAGGTTAAAATACAAAAAACTTCCTTGATAAGTTTCGCCAGCCCTCTTATCATGAAACTGAAGCTATTTTATTTAACTTCGGTACGAACATTGCGATTTGGGCCTACCAGGAGAGTGTCATGAAAGTAGCTGACACTGGGATGACAGGAGAAGGGGCTACTGCCGTCATAAAGGAACCAGTGTCAGCTACTCGGATGATACCTTTTTCTACTTAATTTGGGTTATGCAAGAAGTCTATTCGCGGTATAGATTCCGCTAACACGTAGCGGGATGACGGTTGTCGGTAAATCTAAGTCAGTTTAGCTATATGCTTTTAATTTCCCCAAAAGGAGAATGAAATATGTGAAATTCTAGTTGATATAATTTAATGAATGGTTAGTTTAAATTACTAATTTATTTAAGAGACTTTGATGATATTTAGCCCACTCGCTTTTCTATTTTCCATATCACGATGTGCTTGAATTATTTCATCAAATTTATATTTTTTATTGATCCGTACAGTTAAAAGTTTTTTTCTTATCATCTCGAAGATTTCCATTGTGGTAAGCACTAATGTGAATCTATCATGCTTATAATGATATATTAAGGTTCCAGTTGCAAATAACGAACGTGAACTAAGTAAAGAAAAACTAATAGGAGCGTTACCTGATATCTGCCCATAGGAAACGTATATGCCGAACCTGCCTAAAGATTCAAAAGAGAGCTTACTTGTAGCGTAACCTATGGGGTCATATACTGCACCTACTCCTCTGTTTTGCGTAATCTCCATAATTTTAGAAACGAAGTCTTTATCATTGTAGTTTATTGCGTATGTGCAGCCACTTTGTAAAGCTATTTTCATTTTTTCATCAGAGCTTACAGAACCTATCACTACACCTTTTTTATCCTTTGCCCATTGGCATATTATTTGTCCTAAGCCACCATTAGCCCCATGAACTAGCACAAAAGCACCAGGCCTAACTTTATAAGATTGATTAACTAAATAGTGAGCTGTCATACCTTTAAACAGCACTGCAGCAGCAACTTCATCAGATATGTCATCTGGAATTTTTATCAGATATTTCTGGTGTATAATGCGCTTTTCACAATATGCCCCTGGAGGAGCTGTGCAATATCCAACTCTATCTCCGACCTTCAACCCATCACTGATTTTTTTACCAAGCTTTTCAATAACTCCCACTGCTTCTGCCCCAAGCACTGATGGTAAATTTTTAATTTTGCGCGTACCTTTTCTGTGCTCTAAATCATAACGATTTAAGCCGATAGTTGTGTGACGTACTAAAACTTCCTCGCCTTTTGGCTCACCTATACTCTTATCTACAAATTCTAATACTTCTGGTCCTCCAGTTTTTTTTATTTGTATAGCTCTAACCATGATGAATGTAAGATAAAAACTTTGATTATGTTATCTAATAATTAATATTTTGCAAAGTCATTGTTTCCACAATCAATAGACTTCTTGCGTTACCTCTTGTCATCCCAGTGTCAGCTACTCGGATGACACCCTATTGATTACTGAAATGACACGGTTTGCAAACATTCTGTTACTTAAGCTTAAAAAACGTGTATGACAGTGTTATTTCGCTCAAATCTTTTGTATTGTTATCAAGCATTATCTCAGGATCTATATAGAAAGATACGGGCATAGCTGCTTTTTGTTTTGGTAGCAACATTTGCTCTTCAAAACAAAAGCATGCAACTTTATTGAAATACTTACCTGCTTTGAAAGGCGTAACATTATACACCGCCATTCCAAATGAAGGCTGATCAGATAGATTTTTTGCGTAATAAAACGCTAAACTTTGTTCTCCTATGTTTACATCAACGTAGTTAGTTTCTGATTTAAATTCCCAAGGTAGATCGGACATTATATCAGCATTGAAGTGAACCCTGATTTTTTGGTCAGTTGCACTTATTGTTGCATTAGTTACTTTTTTTATTGTGCCACCATATCCAGTAGCTTTACAAAAAATGCTATATAATGGTACCGATGCATATGTAAGACATATCATCGACACAACTAAAGATACTAAAAAGAAAACTATAGAATTCTTACTGCCTTTCCTTAAAAAGGAAAACATCTAATCCCTATTGTTGAACAAGTTAAGTAACCTGAGTAGATTGAGAAATATATTAATAAAGTCAAAATAAAGATTAGTTGCACCGAGTATTGCCAATTTAGTAGTAGCAACTTCTGATCCGTCATTATATTTATAATAAACGTCCTTGATTCTTTGAGCATCATACGCAGTCATTAAGGTAAATACTATTACTGATATGAACGATATTGCAAAATAGAGAGGACTACTTCCAAGGAATAAATTTACTATAGACGCGATAATTAACCCCAAGACTCCCATAATCAAGAAAGAGCCCATACTTGTAAGATCTCTTTTTGTGGTATTACCATATAAAGCCATAGAGCCAAACATAATTGATGTAATGAAAAACGCTCTTGCTATATTTTCTGCAGTATAAACTATAAAAATATAAGATAAGGAAAGCCCCATCAACACTGAGAACGAGAAAAATATAGTAACGGCAGACTGAGCACTTAGGTGTTGAATTCTATAAGACATGTAGAACACCAATGCAACCGGAGATAACATTACCACAAGCGATAGAACGGGATTAGAATGAATTACCTGAAAAAGACCTGAAAACACCGTTAGGAACGCGACAAGCCCTGTAACACCCAAAGCTAAAGCCATGTAGTTATATACTTTAGTTAGGTAACTTCTAAGCCCAGCACTGTAGTAAGCGCCTTGAGAGCGAATATCCTGTTCATTTCTCATATAAGACATAATATAACTCCTTTTATCCATTACTTAACACATTATAATATAAAACCACATTTTTATCAAGTGTTTTTATTATAAACAGCTATGCGCTGGCATTTGTTTTAATATAAATAGAATATAGGCCTATTGCCGCTGCATTTGAAACATTTAAACTGTTAATTGCATTTGACATTGGTATTTTTAAAAGATAATCACAGTTTTCTTTAACTAGTCTTCGTACCCCTTTCTCTTCAGAACCAAAAATAATTACTCTTTTTTTCTCAAAACTCTTTATTTCATCTATATTTTCTTTAGTATTGCAATCAAACCCATAACACCAGTAACCGACCTTTTTTAAATACTGCATAGTTTTTACTATATTTGTAACGTATATTAGTGGGACAATATCTAATGCTCCGCTTGCTGCTTTTGCAATAGATGCATTTTCACTCGGTGAGTGGTTATGTGGTAAAACCAATGCATTGACATTAAAACAAGCTGAAGTTCTTAAAATTGACCCAATATTGTGTGTGTCAGTGACTTGATCTAAAATGACTATAGTAGAGCTGTTGTTTGAGCTTTCAGCTATTTCTTCGATGCTTAAGTTATGAAGGATAGGAGCAACTTTTAAAGCAATTCCTTGATGATTAGCACCTTTGGGTAAAACGTCATTAAGTATTTTGTTTTCTACTAATCGAACTTTAATGCCCTTACTATTTGCACATTGCTTAATTTCTTTTTCGTGTTCTCTATAGAAATTTTCTGTTACTAACAGTTCTATACACCGCCTATTTTTATTCTTCAGTGCTGACATGCAGGTGTGCTTTCCATACAGCCAAAAATTCTCATTAGTTTTTGACGATTTCATCGTATTATTGAAAATCGGGTTTTTATAGAATAAGCAACATTTTACTATGTTTGAATATTGTTGTAAAATTATACAATTCGATTAATGCGTTTATGTCGGACGATGAGTTGGATTGGCAAAAAAATGTTAAGCCAATAAAATGTGGAAAAGTTACTTTGAAAGTTGATCATAAAGTAAATATAAAGTCTATGGTTGATAAAGGTACCTCCGACTTACAAGGGAATTTTCTTAATACCAATAATAGTAACTCATCATTTTGTCTTGACCAAAACACAAAATCAAAAGTTGATAGGGGTAAATATTTTATAAGCGATAAGCTCGATTTGCATGGCTATAATATAGAGGATGCTTACTGTAAATTGATAGATTTTATTATCAAAAATTATCGAGCAGGAAATAGATGTTTATTGGTAATTACGGGATACGGCAGTGCAACAAACAAAACAGACACTATAAAGAGTAACTTAAATAAATGGTTAAATGACACTAAAATCCAGCATATGGTTCTATACTACCAACAAGCTACGAAAAAACATGGTGGTAAAGGGGCTTTTTATGTTTTATTAAGAAGGCTTAGGCCCTATTAGCTGCTTAAGTTTCCTTTTAAGCCTTAATTTTTCTTGTATAACCATACAGTGTTCGGCAGCGCGTGACGCGCAACTGTACGAACATTGTCTATCAGAAGGGCAATGCCTCCTTCTCCTGTCATCCAAGTGCCAAGCACTGGAATCCAGCTTTTATGTTGTATAGTGCACAATCAATTTTTCTGGATCCCAGTGTCAGCTACTCGGATGACACCCTTCCTAGCGGAGAAATCATAATGTTCATACGGTTGTGCGCATAACGCTGGACTCTTTATGGTCAAACCTTCAGTTAGAAAAAACAAAAAAGGATGTTACTCATTGAGTAACATCCTTTTGGAGAAGGTGAGTGGTTTTGTTTACGCTACTTACCAGCTATAACTTCTGGCTGCTGTAGACTAATGTGAACCTCAGACTTATACGTACGAGGCTCTTCTAGACTTAAGTCATCTAAAGAAAGACTCAGCTTCTTTGGCGTAGAAGAACCAGAACCCATGCCACTATCAATAGAAGGGCTTCCAGGCACCTTTGGTGGAGCAACTGGAGTAAGACTATTAGAACGAGAACGGTTTGCTCCTATTGTTGCAGTTTTATTAGTATTCTCAATTGGAGTAGGAGTATCAACGTAAAAGCGACTATTTCCTACTTGTCTAGATGACGTGTCTGATTCAGAAAGAACTTGATATTTAATTTCAGAAGTTTTTTCTGACTTTTTGCCACTTTTGAAAGGTGATGAAACCTTATCCCAAAGTGAAGTAGCTGTTTTCACTTCTTTATGGTTTGCAGGATTTAACAATTCCGCTTCACTGCTAATGGTACTGTCAGTACTTACAGAATTTAGAAAACTCATTGAACTGCTTCTTGATGAGCTGTTTTCAAAAGATTGCATTGAACCTTTTCTGATACCATACTTTCCTGCTACTTCATTAAGGTTCTCTATAGAGTTAGAAAGTTTATGCTCTGTTTTGCATTTTTTAATAATCTCCTCAATTTCATTATGATGTTCAGAGAAAATTTCATAAAGACTATTATTATCCTTAGACAACAAATTTTGCAACTTCTTAGCGTCTAATTTATTGACAAAATCTACTTGCTGTTTCAACCGGTTGATCAACTGGTCCTTTTTGGCACCTTGTGGACCACCAACAGAATAAGCTTTCTCTAATATTTTTCCCTTCAATTCAGAGAATATCTTTTTAATTAAAACAGAGTTATCTACGGCTTTGTCTTCAAGCATTTCCTTAATAAACATCTCCTTTACACTATTGAAATTCCCTGTTTTTTCTTCTGTTTTCAAAACAACAGTTTGACCTTCGTTACCTATTGAATATGAGATGCCGTCTAAACTAGACATGCTCACACCACTATTACTCATCTTTCTCCCAAATTTTTGAACGCCATCTCCCATTGCTCTTAATGCAGAACTAGTTCCCTCTCTTGTTGCCTGTCCCACAGAACTTACAGCTTCTTTTACTGAGTCCTTAGCATGCACAGCACCATCTTTAATTTTTCCTGCAGCGTATGTTGATGCGTCCTTAACTTTCTCAGCAGTATATTTCGCCCCATCAACTGTCTTTTCTGCTGACCACTTGAGCCCTTTATATCCAGATTGAACTGCTTTTACAGCGACTTTTACAGCGAAATATAAAGCAAGACCAACTATAGCACCTGGTATAGCAAGTGTTGCACCAACTGCCAAAAGTGGTAGTACTGCCGTAAATAACCCACTTGCTGTACTTACTACAAGAATCTTATCTCCTTGTTTCATCTTAGAGAATTCTGTATCTCCTTTTAACAGGTCAGTTATTCTTTCTTTTAGCTTCTTGTGATCATTAGCAATATCTGAATTTGATAGATTTTGCATAGTTTTATTCAAATCAAGACTACCTTCTTGTTGTAGGTCTATTTCAGTTTCAACAAAATTTGAACTTTTTTTATCAGGTAACATTTTTATCCTCACTATTAATTAAATATATTATAATTGTATTCCTTGATTCTTAAGTTAGTGTTAAACTGATTGCCAGTATTTATTTGTCTTCGAATAATTTCGCTTGACGTGTTTTTTGGTGACGTGGAAAATTAAACTGTATGGATGCTGTTACCAGCAGGCAAGTCGCTGACACACAAATGTACAAACATTGTAATATGACAAGATTTTACAGAGTAAACGATGTCATTCCAGTCTGAAATCCAGGTTGCTCACAAGCAAACTAGCATAGAAAGTGGTTACAACGCTTTCGATGAGATTGCAGGAAGGCTGGATTCCAGACTGGAATAGACTTCTTTCAAAATTGTTAGAGGGAGTGTAAGATGAAGTATTTGAAAGCATGAAATATAAGGAAATAGAAAAGTTAGAAGGAGAAAAGTTTCGACGTTTAACAGGGGTAAAAAAAGCAACATTTGAGCGAATGGTAGAAATTCTAGAAGTGGAGGATAAAAGAAAAAAAGCTAGAAGTGGAAGAAAAAGTAAACTTTGCATAGAAGACAGGCTACTTATGGCACTGGAATATATAAGAGAATATCGTACATATTTTCATATTGGGCAAAGCTATGGCATGAGTGAAAGTAACAGTTTTAAAATAATAAGATAGGTAGAAGACATATTAATAAAACATCCAGATTTTGCATTACCAGGAAAAAAAGAGCTATTAAAGAGTGATGTAGAATATGAAGTTTTAGTAATAGACGGAACTGAAACGCCAGTAGAGAGACCAAAAAAAAGCAAAAGCCCTTCTACTCTGGAAAGAAAAAAAGGCATACTATAAAAACACAAATAGTAACAGAGAAGAAGAGTAAAAAAGTCATATGCACATCTTTCTCGAATGGTAGAAAACACGATTTTCGGATGTTTAGAGAATCAAAGGTAGCAATATTACCGGACACCAAAATCTTAGCTGATGCCGGCTACAGGGGAATGCAGAAGATACACAAAAATGTTGTATTACCGCACAGGAAAATGAAAAAGAATCCGTTAAGCAAAGAACAAAAAAAAGAGAACAGGGCACTTATGAGCCAAAGGGCAATTGTTGAAAACGTAATTGGCTTATTGAAAAGGTTTAAAATCATCTCGGACAGGTATAGAAACCGACGAAAACGTTTTGGTTTAAGGTTTAATTTGATTGCTGCAATTCACAATTTTGAGCTCCATACATGAATTTTGAAAGAAGTCTATTGGCGTCAACTTAAGGAAAAATATCAGCGATAGTGTATAAAATTTCTCTCTAAAACTTTTACCATTAAATTATCCAGAAGCCGCAGGAAACAGCACTTTTGTTTCTATTTTATTTCAACAAAGAAGTTTAAAATGTGTCCTTTTTAGGTGAAACATGCAAAAAGGAAAAATTTATTCTACAAATTAAAAATATAATATACTCGAAAGCTTTTCAGAGAATCCATTGTGTTGGAAAAAACAGTTTTACACGAACAAGAAAACTTCCTTTTTCGACAGTATTTTCTATGATTTTAAAGTTAGTTAAAAAAAGTTTGGGAATAGAATGTGAACTTATGGAGCCATTGACATGTAAAACTCCACCCTCAAAGCAAGCTTTTTCTAAAGCAAGGTATAAGATTTGCCATACAGGCTTTCAAGAATTATTAGAGCTAAGCATCCAAACAGCCTATCAGGATGAACCTGAGTATGGAACTTGGAGAGGCTATAGACTTATTGCAGCAGATGGTTCTGGTATGAGATTACCCAGCTCTGAGGAAATTGTATCCGAGTTTGGCCGCTTTAAACCAAATGGAACAACAGGCACAATGCCACCATTGGCAATTTGTTTGTTGATTTGTGTACTTCGCTGATTTGTAGTGCTCGTCTTGCGGCTTGGAATATAGGTGAACAAACGTTGGCGGAAGAGCAATTACCCGAAGTTATCACTCAAATGCGTTCATTAAATCAAAAGAAATTATTATTTATCTATGATCGTGGTTATCCTTCAGTAAAATTCATTCAGCAGCATTATGATTTGGAAGTAGATTTTATTTTTCGCTTGCAAAAAAGAAATTATAGCAAGCTATGGGAACGAATTGCATCTGGAGAATTAGATTTCGATTTTATATTAGAAAATGAAAAGCTAAAAAATAAAATGAAAGGACAGAAAGTAAGAGTTATAGTGCTGACATTAGCCAACGGAGAAACAGAGGTATTGATTACTTCACTTTTTGACCGAGTAAAATTTACTTTGGAAGATATCAGCAAAGCTTATGTGTTAAGGTGGCATATAGAGGAGTGCTATAAACGACTCAAAATAGGTGCAGAATTAGAGAATTTTTCTGGCGTAAATTTAGAGGCTGTATTACAAGAATTTTGGGCAAACTTAGTCATGTGTAATATATTGTCGCTTCATATGTGTGATGCACAAGGGCCTTGGAATCCAGATCAAATTGCTGAGTATCGTTTAAATTTTTCAGTTTTATTTGGTGTAATGAGGCAGAAACTCTATCAGGTACTTATTGGAAATTGTTCGCCAAAAAACTTTCAAGCCCTTTTTGATAGAGCAAGTATACGCGCTAAAGTTAAAATCCGACCAGGACAGCCGCGATAAGGTAGATAAGCCCAAACGCCATCATGTCTTTAGGAGAGTTTGCTAATGGAGGCTCTTAAGTTGACGCCATTGCCTGAACAGATACAACTTAAGCCTCTATAAAACCACTAATTTACTTATAAGCTTAAAGACTTCACTAGCTCTTTTACTGCATTCACAGATTTATCGAACATTTCTCGTTCACTATCATTCATTTTAACTTCTAGGATCTTTTCAATTCCGTTTTTTCCAATAATTACAGGAACACCAATAAACAAATCTTTTACACCATATTCACCATTAAGGTAAGCAGCACATGGTAATATACGCCTTTTATCTTTTAAATATGACTCTAACATGCATATAGCTGAAGATGCAGGAGCGTAGTATGCAGATCCAGACTTAAGCAGATCAACTATTTCTTTACCGCCATTGCGAGTGCGTTCAACTATTTCATCGACTTTTTTCTGCGTAATGAGACCCATATCGATAATTTGGGTAAGTGGAATGCCAGCAACAGAGGCACAGTGAATGAGTGGTACCATAGTGTCGCCATGTCCACCGAGCACAAAAGCAGACACATCTTTAACTGAAATATTTAGTTCACTTGCAAGAAAATAACGAAAACGGGCAGAATCAAGCACTCCTGCCATTCCAACAACCATATTAGCTGAAAGGTTTGAAAATTTATGCACCACTGAAACCATGGCATCCAGAGGGTTGGTAACCACTATTACAAACGCGTTTGGAGAATATTTTTTAATATTTTCGCCAACCTCCTTCATTACTTTAGCATTGGTTTGCAGGAGGTCATCCCTGCTCATTCCAGGTTTTCTAGCAATGCCTGCTGTTATGATGATTGCATCAGAGTCTTTTATGTCTTCATACTTATTTATACCAACTAAGTTAACATCAAACCCATCAATGGAAGATGATTCTGCTATGTCGAGTGCTTTACCTTGTGGTATTCCATCACTAATATCAAGTAAAACAACATTGCCGAGCTCCCTTAGTGCAATCATATGGGCAAGAGTTCCACCGATATTTCCTGCACCGATTAAAGATATTTTTTTTCTTTGTACTGTCATTATATACCTCTTGTATTCAATTTTAATTACCCTCTATGTCTTATAGTAAAACCTGCTGCTGTGTCTTCAAAAGCAATTTGGTTACTACTTTCGCTTGTAATCCAAGTGGCCCCACCATTGTCATCCCAGTGCGTGACACTGGGATCCACCTTATTTTCATCGTGGACATTGTTTTTGATATATGTTCCTAGTATCCGTTGCCCATTGTATAATTTGCAAATATGTCTATACTTGGATCCCAGTGTCACGCACTGGGATGACAGGAAAAAAAGCATGAGAATATATTTTTCAGGCATAGGCAAAATTCTTATCACTTTTTACCTTCCCAAGGCGATAGGCTGTCAAACATACGAAAATCTTGCGGTAAATCTATAGGATTATATACAACCTTTTTTGTCTCTATATCATATCTTACTTCCTCATAACCAGTGAGAGGGAAATCTTTTAACATTGGATGACCTTTGAATCCATAGTCTGTTAGAATCCTACGCAAATCAGGGTGATCAGAAAACTCTATTCCATACATATCAAACACTTCACGCTCAAACCACAAAGCCGTACTAAATATCTTCGCTACACTTGGAGGCATGTCGCTTTCACATAACTGAAGCTTTATGTGTACTCTAATATTATGCACAATGCTGAGCAGATTGTATATTAGCTCGAAACGCTTCTCTCTATTTGGATAGTCAACTCCAAAAATATCAACTAACAATTCAAACCTACACTTTTCATCATCACGTAGAAAGGATAGGTGCTTTTCAATTTCATCTAAAGTTGAATATATTATAATAATGCCATCATCTTTTTGAATGCACTCGCACTTGGTCTTTTTTTGTATATGCTTTGCAGTTTTATCCATGCTTTATATTCTGAGTTCGTTTTATTTTGTTTTGTAGGCATAGCATTCCATATAGCAACGCCTCAGCAGTTGGTGGACATCCAGGGACATACACGTCAACCGGCACAATTCTATCACAGCCTCGGACTACTGAATAAGAGTAATGGTAATAACCACCACCATTTGCACAACTTCCCATGGAAATAACATACTTCGGGTCTGCCATTTGATCATAAACCTTGCGCAATGCTGCTGCCATTTTATTAGTTAGTGTGCCAGCAACAATCATCACATCTGATTGACGTGGGCTTGCACGGAACATTATACCATATCTATCAAGATCATAACGGCTAGATGCGGTATGCATCATCTCAACTGCGCAACATGCAAGACCAAATGTCATTGGCCACAATGAGCCAGATCTTGCCCAATTCATTACATAATCTGTTAAATCACCAAATTTAGTGACAAGAAACCCTTCTTTTTTATAACGACCCCAGTCATCATTAGATAGAATTTGATTTGTCATAAACTACTCCCACTCTAATGCACCTTTACACCATTCATAGATAAAGCCTATAGTGAGTATTGCAAGGAATACCATCATAGACCAAAATCCACCATAGCTTATCTTAGATAAAGAAACAGCCCAAGGAAAAAGAAAAGCAATTTCTAAGTCAAATATTATAAATAATATTGAAACTAGGTAAAATTTAATGTCAAAATTTTTTCTTGCACTGGATAGTGGGTTGAAGCCACACTCATATGTGGAAAGTTTTTCACTATCTGGCTTACTCACTGCAAGAAACATAGGCAATATACCTAAAACAAAAGATACTATAATTGATACGCAGATAAAGATTACTATGGTTAAATATTCGCTCATTTAACAAAACATATAACACTATGAATTTACATGCTTTCCTAACTTTTTACCACCTAAAATATGCACGTGAAAATGTGATACAACCTGCTCTCCATTTTCACCGTAGTTAGTGACTAACCTATACCCTGTTTTTTCTAGATTATATTTATGTGCTATCTCTCTTACAGTTTTGAAAAAACTTATTATCTCCTCTTCAGAAGCTTTTAGAATAAAATCATCGTATGAAACATATTGATTTTTGGGTATGGCTAAAATGTGAACTGGTGCATCAGGGTACTTATCGCGAAAAGCTAGTACATTTTCATTTTCATGTACCTTCTCACAAGGTAACTCATCTCTTAATATTTGAGCAAAGATGTTATTGCTATCATAAACTTCATTGCTCATATTTTAAGAGCGACCTTTCCCTCTTCCTTCGTTTTTTTCTACATTAGGTGTAGATAGTGGTTTTATCGTTTCACCAGAAGCATCTTCAAGATTTAAAGAGCTTACAAGTTCCCTTGCTTTTACCATGTTCTGCCGTTCCTTCGAAAAGGTTTCTATTCCACTTACCCCTTTTCCAGCAGTAACTCCTGGTTGTAAGTGATACATATCCCCAGGAACAGTTAAACTATGATGTCTTTCCTCTATTTTAACTTCATTCATAATACTCCCCTTATAACTCATAACTTTACCTCCTATTCCTTATATTTTCAGAACCCTGCTCAACTTTATTCTGCCAATTTGCAGTTTCCTTTAATAACTCTCCTCTACTACTACCTGCAAGTGTTTCAGCAGCTTCCAATGCCTTACTAGCAGATAAAGCCAGAGTTTCTGAAGGCTGACCAACATCAGACTTCACAACTTCGTTTGATGGCTTCTTTTGATTATCATATTCCTTATACAATTTTTCTGCAATACCATTTAGCAATTTTAAGTCTGTGTGAACTTTAAATTCTCCGCCAGTAATTTTTGCTAGATTTTTAAGGTCTTCGTCAACTTTATTAGCAATTCCTTTAAGAACAAGCTCTTTTATTTCTTTCTCGCTCTTGCCTTTATTATCAGGATTAGTTTTAATAGTGTTAGCTATTTCCTCAACGTTAATTTCAATTACAATTTTGTTTTCTCCTCTAAAAATAGTTACATTCGATAAATCTTTTTTTATTGTATTTAATTGCTCTGGGCTCAAATAAGGTATATCTCCTGTCAAAGTCCTTGATGCTAAAAAACTTACCTTTCCTGTCCCTTTCTTTTGCTCTGTTATTTGTACGCCAAGATCCTCACTAGCTTGTGTGGTTTCTATGGGTGGGTCATATTCTTCAAGTGGGTTGCCAATAATAGAACGCCCGCCATTTTTTATGTCGTGCCGCATTTCATCCCAGGACTTAAACCAATTCTTTGGCCATATAGGGTATACTGCACCCTTGACTAGAACTTTTACACCTCTACCCAGAAAACTTCCTACTCCCGAAGCTGCATTACCAACTTTAGCTAGTATAGAAGTAGATTTTTCATTTTTTCCTGTGAACATATATACCTCCAAGGTACTTTCTACAACTAAATACATTTTAATTATAGACGAAAAAATTTAAACTTCTATATCCATTATAAGATAGAATTATAGGGATTGCAACCATTATTTGTACATTGTCTAAAACATGTAGTATTTTCGCTACTTTTATTGTTCAATTTATTATAAGGAATACTCTCTAAATTATGTTTAAATGGAGCACAAATAATATCATTGATGCAACTGGCGGAAGAGACGTAAATGGTTGTAATTGGATACATAGCTCAAATATTTCAACGGACACAAGAAGCATAAAAAAAGGTGATTTATTTATTGCACTCAAGGGAAGGAATTTTGATGGCCATAATTTTTTGCATGAAGCGTTTTTAAAAGGGGCTGTCGCTGCAATAGTAAGTGAGGGTAAATATAAAAATTTCCCTCTCATTATTGTACAAGATACCCTGAAAGCTTTGCACGATATGGCATCATACTACATTAGAAATGTTCTTATTGACGCTAAAGTTATTGCAGTTACAGGCAGTGTCGGAAAAACCACTACAAAGGATATGCTGCACACTGTTTTATCGCAATATGGAGTGTCCCATGCAAACGAAGGTAACTTAAATAATAATATAGGATTGCCTTTGACAATTCTAAAAGCTCCAAAAAACTGCCAGTACTTAATTCTTGAAATGGGAATGAATAAAGCTGGTGAAATAAAAAAATTATCAAAGATTAGTAATCCGAATATTGCAGTTATTACCAACATCGAACCTGCACATACTGAAAATTTTTCATCACTATTTGACGTTGCACAAGCGAAGTTAGAAATTCTGTATGGTATGAAAAATAACGGTACTTTGGTTTTAAGCAGAGATAATAAGTATTATGATTATCTCTCATCACGCGCCAATAGAAATGTAATAAGCTTCGGTAAAGATAAAAATGCTGAAGTTTGTTTACTAAACTTAATAAGAAACGATGAATCTTCTGTCATTTCAGCACTATCTTCTGTCGTTCCAACACCCTCCTCTGTCATCCCAGTGCTTGACTACTTGGATCCAGAAAATTTAATTGCAAATGAGCATATCAGACGGTTGTATAATAAAGACTGGATTCCAGCGTCACGCGCTGGAATGACATCAAACCGAGTTGCTAATAGATTAAGTTTAAAAATCAGGCTGAGTGATAATCAAACTATAAACTGTAATTTACGTGTACAAGGTGAGCATTTTGCATACTCTGCATTAGCTGTTGCAGCGGTTGTGCAAAGCCTCGGACTTGATTTATCAAAATTACCACTTGCACTTAAGAATTTTAGTGTAGCGAAAGGTAGAGGCAATATTCATAAGGTCAAATATAATAGAAAATATATACATTTAATTGATGACTCCTATAACGCCAGCCCTGCTTCGATGAAAACTGCAATAAAAACTTTGAGTACATATTCTAATCAGAGAAAAGTAGCTTTGCTTGGTGATATGTTGGAACTTGGTGATGAAAGCATAGAGTTTCATACAGATTTGGTTAAGATTATCACAGGAAATAATATAGATAAAGTTTATACAGTTGGTAAATTTATGTTAGAATTGCATGAGCTTTTGCCAGATAATATGAGAGGCGCACATTTTAATGATTCTAATCAATTGAAAAGTAATTTAGCTGACATTATTCAGAATAATGACGCAATTCTAGTTAAAGGCTCACGAGGAATGAAAATGGACCTTATTGTACAAGAATTCATAATAGAGTATTAAGTAAAATCATTGTATTAATTTACAGCAACAAATTATTGGGAACTTTAATTGTGACAAAACGTGTAATTATTTTTGGTGGAACGGGGTTTATAGGGAAACACATCGTAAGACGCTTGGCAGCAGAAGGATATTTAATAAAGATATTCACTCGTAATCAGGAAAAAGCTGCTTGTTTAAAATTGTGTGGCAATTTGGGACAAATATCAATATTTAAAGGCGATTTTTTTGATGAAAAATCAGTTCTGGAGGGTATGGAAGAATGTGATGTAGCCATAAACTTAGTGGGAATATTATATGAAGCAAAAAAGCACGATTTTTACGCTGTTCACGTTAAAATAGCTGAAAGGATAGCAAAAGCTGCAAAAATGAAAAATGTACCTATGATGATACATTTTTCTGCTATGGGAATAGAAAATAGCAAGTTGTCAAAATATGCTCAAAGTAAATTGGAAGGTGAAAAAGCTGTAACTTCAGCATTTCAAGAAGCAATAATAATTAGGCCAAGCCTTGTATTTGGTAAGGAAGATAACTTCTTTAATAAATTTGCAAGATTAGCAACTATTCTTCCTTTCTTACCACTAATTGGCAATGGAACGACTAAATTTCAGCCCATATGTGTAACAGACTTAGCTGAAGTGGTATATCGTATTATCAGTTTTAATAAGCAAGACAAGAAAATTTA
Source organism: Wolbachia endosymbiont (group A) of Longitarsus flavicornis (assembly GCF_963931955.1). Classification (NCBI taxonomy): domain Bacteria; kingdom Pseudomonadati; phylum Pseudomonadota; class Alphaproteobacteria; order Rickettsiales; family Anaplasmataceae; genus Wolbachia; species Wolbachia endosymbiont (group A) of Longitarsus flavicornis. The sequence continues at coordinate 830,427 of NZ_OZ008337.1, forward strand.
TAACATGGGCGGACCAAAGGTTTACTCTTTCAAAAGCTTATTGAAGTTTATTCTGAATGTTACTAACAGAAAGTGCTTGTTGATCAATGTATCTTTTCCAATGGCAAAGTTAATAGCTTTCTTTTTAGAAAATAAAATTATTTCTATGCTGCTAAAACCAATAACCGGAGATACGAACCCTGTGCTTACTCAAGATCAGGTGAAAGTTATGATGAATAGTTCAATCGAAAGGTCAGCTGACCTTGAAACAATGAAGGTTCGACCATTAGCAATTGAAAATGTGGTACCAGAGTACTTAAAGATTTATAGAAAGTATTGATAAAAGAGTGTGCCCGGTGGGATTCGAACCTACGACCCACAGCTTAGAAGGCTGTTGCTCTATCCAGCTGAGCTACGGGCACACAACATATATAAAATGCTTCTTAGTACAAGTGAAGTCAAGTATTTCGTGTGAATATGATGTTTATCTTGCAACACCTTGTCATTAGACTTCTTTCAAAATTCATGTATGGAGCTCAAAATTGTGAATTGCAGCAATCAAATTAAACCTTAAACCAAAACGTTTTCGTCGGTTTCTATACCTGTCCGAGATGATTTTAAACCTTTTCAATAAGCCAATTACGTTTTCAACAATTGCCCTTTGGCTCATAAGTGCCCTGTTCTCTTTTTTTTGTTCTTTGCTTAACGGATTCTTTTTCATTTTCCTGTGCGGTAATACAACATTTTTGTGTATCTTCTGCATTCCCCTGTAGCCGGCATCAGCTAAGATTTTGGTGTCCGGTAATATTGCTACCTTTGATTCTCTAAACATCCGAAAATCGTGTTTTCTACCATTCGAGAAAGATGTGCATATGACTTTTTTACTCTTCTTCTCTGTTACTATTTGTGTTTTTATAGTATGCCTTTTTTTCTTTCCAGAGTAGAAGGGCTTTTGCTTTTTTTTGGTCTCTCTACTGGCGTTTCAGTTCCGTCTATTACTAAAACTTCATATTCTACATCACTCTTTAATAGCTCTTTTTTTTCTGGTAATGCAAAATCTGGATGTTTTATTAATATGTCTTCTACCTATCTTATTATTTTAAAACTGTTACTTTCACTCATGCCATAGCTTTGCCCAATATGAAAATATGTACGATATTCTCTTATATATTCCAGTGCCATAAGTAGCCTGTCTTCTATGCAAAGTTTACTTTTTCTTCCACTTCTAGCTTTTTTTCTTTTATCCTCCACTTCTAGAATTTCTACCATTCGCTCAAATGTTGCTTTTTTTACCCCTGTTAAACGTCGAAACTTTTCTCCTTCTAACTTTTCTATTTCCTTATATTTCATGCTTTCAAATACTTCATCTTACACTCCCTCTAACAATTTTGAAAGAAGTCTATTGACTAATTGATACAATGCTTGTATGTTGACATTTGTGTGTTAATAATAATGGAGGATATATGTTAGGTAAGGTTAAAGAATTCCTAAAAACTATTCTATTTTTCCACAATGAGGATAAAGTTAAAACTCCTTATGTGCCTATGGTGGAGGGACTTCCTTCTGATGATACAACTTTAAAACCGGATAAGAAAAAGCCAGAAGAGCATCTTACCCTTCTAAGTAATAAAGCAAAGGAGAGCGGTAATTCTGATAAAACAAAAGGACTTCCTAGCGATTTGAGCACTCAGGATATACCTAAATCAACACCAGACAAGAATAAGCGTAAATATGTCGAGTTAGAAAGCGATGAAGAATGGAATAAGTTCTTTGCATTACAGAACAACCCTTCTACCAATACCACAAACCAAAAACCTTTTTCTCCGAAGAAAGGAGAATCTCAGTATCACGGCAAAGAGATTGTAGGCAAAATTGCTGACCAAATTAAATTAGAGATATCTGAAGGTATGAAAAATAATACCATAGGGTCCATAATGATAAAAGAAGGCAAAAGGGAAGAGAATGTTGTTTACCCTTCCGTGAGAGTTGTGTTGAATGTTAGTAAAGAAGGAGTAGATATAGCTAAACTTCTGAGTGGTAATATATGTAAAAAGTACAATGTAAAAACAATTACATTTTGTCATTCTAATCAGGAAAAAAAGAGAGGGGCATGTTGCTATATTAATGATAAAGGGGAAAGAGTTTATGAGATAATTAGTGGATTATATGAAATGACTTTAAAGTGGTATGTTGATGGAAAAGAATGTAAAATTAAAATTAATATTGACGATAAGAATGGTGTAAGGCTCCTTGAAAGCAACGGTGTTACTGAAGAACAGTTACGTGCAAACAAAGAAGTAAAAGTAGGCAAGAGACGTGAACCAAAGTTTTTACATGAAGCATTAGCACCACAATTGCCACAAACACAATTACAACAAAGCTCTGAAGAAGTAAAATTTTTGGAGCAGCATTCAACAAATGTAGAAGACTTGAGCGGCGCATCACAAAAGCATCAAGCTCCTGCTGCTTCAAAATAGGTAAAGTAGTGAAAATTCAGTATAAGTTGCTTGCATTTGTAAGTAACTTATACTTTTATAATGAGCAATGTAATACTGCCAAGAAATTTCTACGAGCGGCCGACCTTAACTGTAGCTGGAGAGTTATTGGGAAAAGTCCTCAAATTTTCTAACTTTAGTGGAGTAATAACCGAAGTTGAAGCCTATATAGGAATGAATGACCCAGCTTGTCATGCGGCAAGAGGCTATACTAATCGAACCTCAGTAATGTTTGGTATGCCGGGGTTTTCGTACGTATATTTTATATATGGGATGTACTATTGTCTAAATATTGTAACAGAAGCAGAAGGATTCCCAGCAGCAGTGTTAATACGAGGATTAAAGCTCATTGAACCGCTTGAAGCAAACTTAGGCGGACCAGGAATATTGTGCAAAAGATTAAACATTACAAAAGAACATAACAAGCAGGACCTTACTATAAGCCACGAATTTTGTGTTTATGAATCTCACCTCAAACCAGATTATGTTTGCACTCCAAGAATCGGAATTAGTAAAGGCCAAGAGAAATTTTGGCGGTTTAAGATTTTCTAAACTTAAGACCTTGCGTAGACTATTTGCCAATTGGATAATCACCAGTGAAACAAGCATCACAATATTGTGGTGTAGCATTGTTACGCACCCCTCCTTTAACAGCCTGATATAGTCCATCAATACTCAAGAAGGCTAGGCTATCTACTCCTATAACTTCCTTAATTTCCTCTACAGATTTATTTGCAGCAATTAAATCTTTGCACTCTGGCGTATCTATTCCATAAAAACAAGAATGCTTAATTGGTGGGCTTGAAATTTTGAGGTGAATTTCTTTTACTCCTGCATCCTTTAACATAACTATTATATTTGTTAACGTACTACCACGCACTATACTATCATCTATTAAAATTATGTTTTTACCTTTCAAAGTGTGCTTATTAGCATTGAATTTTAATTTTATTCTAACTTTACGTACTTCAGCGGTTGGTTGTATAAAAGTTCTTCCTATGTAATGATTACGAATTATTCCCAGTTCCATAGGTAATCCTGAATGCTTTGCATATCCAATAGCTGCAGGTATTCCAGAATCAGGTATTGGTACAACCATATCTACATTGTTTTTTGGTGGGCTCTCTTCTGCAAGTATTCTTCCTATTTCTTTTCTTATATCATATATGGACCTATTCTCCATTATGCTGTCTGGTCTTGAAAAATAAACGTATTCAAAAATACAAAAACTTGATTTTTGCTGTGGGAAAGGAAATGCTGAAGCTAGATTACCATTTCGATCAATGGTGACTAACTCACCTGGTTCTATTTCTCTAACAAACTCTGCATTTACTATATCAAGAGCACAAGTTTCAGATGCAAGAACATAAGAACCGTTTAACTTCCCTAAAACAAGAGGCCTGATTCCAGATGGATCACGTACTCCAATAACTACTTCTTGATTGATTGCCACAAAAGAATAAGCACCTTGTATTTGCTTTAATGCATATATAAAACCCTCTAAGAAGCTATCTTTTTCACCGCTTGCTGTCAGATGCACTACTACTTCTGTATCAATATCTGACTGAAAAACGCACTCTTGTTTAATTAATTGTTCGCGTATTGGAGAAATATTAATTAAATTACCATTATGTGCTATGGCGAAATCCCCAAATTTGCTACTTTTGCCAAACATGGGCTGCACTCCAAATTTACTACCACTTGTTGAGTATCGAACATGACCTATTGCACAATCCCCAGGTAAGGATTTCTTTATTTCATCTATATCATCAAATACGCTGCTCACTTGACCTTGAAAGTGATAAGAGTGCAGCTTATCGTTGTTACTGGTTGCTACGCCAAAAGACTCTTGACCTCTATGCTGCAAAGCGTGGAGAGCAAGTATAGAGTTAAAAGCAGCACTTTGGTTGCAGCTTATGCCAAATACCCCACATTCCTCACGTATTTCATCTAGCATAAAAACTATTAAGTAAAGTTTAATTCTACTTTAGCATAGGTAAAATACAAGCATTTTGTTGTTCATCTGCTTTTATTGCCAGCAATAGCCCTATACATATCAAACTTGCAGCAGTTGTACTTCCTCCATAGGACAGAAATGGCAATGGGTCACCTATCACAGGTAAGAGGCCCATTGTCATTCCGATATTTATAAAGAAATGAGCACTAAAAAAGGCGAAAATACCGATAGATACCGACTTAGAAAAATAATTTTTTGACCTATAAGCAATAGAGAGCATTATAGCAAGCAATGTAGTATAGAGTAAAATTAAAGCCATGCTACCTAAAAATCCCCACTCCTCACTCAGCACTGCAAAAGCAAAATCTGTACGCTTTTCCGGCAAAAATCCAAGTTGAGTTTGACTTCCGTTAACAAAGCCCTTACCAAGCAAACCTCCTGAACCAATAGCTATCTGAGATTGCTGCGCATTATAACCTATCCCAAGTGGATCCACTGATGAATCCAAAAACGACAATATCCTTTGCTTGTGATAAGGACGTAAAAAAGACCAAATAGCCGGTACTGTAAAAATGCCAAGCATTCCACATATTACTAAATGAGATCTTTTTATTATTGCTGTGAATATAATTGATATCCCTATAAATAACATTATCACAGCTGTGCCTAAATTAGGTTGCTTTAACACCAAGAACACGGGTAAGAAAATAATTATAAGTGCCTTAAGCAATCTTTTAAATTCCATCATTTTATATACACTCTGCTTATCAAAATAGCGAGCAAGCGCAAGTATTAAGCCTACTTTTGCAAATTCTGATGGTTGCAAACTAATTGATCCAATTCTTATCCACCTTGTTGCACCCATTATGTGTGAGCCAAAAAAATTCACTACTAATAGCGAAATCACTGCTGCTACATAAAAAAAGTAGGCGTGCTTCAAATAAAAATCTAGCTCTATGAATGACATAGCTATAGCAAGTAGGAAAAAGAAGGAGAATATGACCAGTTGGTGAATCGCAAATGGCACCCACTTTCCTCCAGCAGAAGAGTATTGAACAACAATGCCAACGCAAAACAGCGCTATCACGTTAATGACTAACAACCAATGAATCTTCTTCAGCCTATCCACACTTATAACCTTAAAGTATAGTAAAATATGAAACAAAGATAAAAATCAAAAAACCAACTTCTCAACTACTAACCGAATTGGAGTGCTATATATTCCAGTTACTACTGTTAAAGCTGCCATAAATAATAGACAGAAAAGCATAGGAAATGGCACATCATTAATTTTGTCCGGTGTCATTCCAGTGCGTGACGTTGCATCATCTTCAAAATACATTTTCTCTACCATCTTCCACATATATATCAATGCAAGGAAAGAGCCAGCAGCAAATATTACAAGGGAAATCCACGCATGAGATTCGATAATTGCTTTCATTATATACCACTTGCTTACAAAGCCATTTGTTAAAGGCACACCGATTAATGCTAAACTGAGTAGAGTGAACGCAAGTGCTGTATAAGGCATTGATTTCTTGAGTCCCGATAAATTCTCTATTTTTGTTGTATCAAATTTGTAAGAAATACATCCTGCAGCCATGAATAAAGATGTTTTTATTATGCTGTGGTTTACTATGTGAAGAATTGCTGCAAATACACCTGTTTTTGAGTTAAAACTCAGTGCTAAAATTATATAACCAATTTGGCTAATACTAGAGTGAGCAAACAGTCTTTTTATGTCTTTTGCGGTTATTGCAAATATCGACCCAAATACAATAGCGCAAAGTGCGAGGATAATTATCACATTGTCCAACAGCGGCTTAAACAAGAAAAAATTTTGTTGGAAAATGGTATAAAAGATTCTGATGAAAACATATATCATCACTTTAGTTACTGTGCCTGAAAAGAATATGCTGATGAAACTTGGCGCTTCACTATATGCATTAACCAGCCACCTGCTTAATGGAAACAGTGCCATTTTAATTGAGAGACCAACAAAAATGAACAATGTGCCAAGTTTTATGATGTTGTTATCGTATAATGGAACTATTCTTTCAGCCATGTCAGACATATTGAGTGTTCCAGTCATTGAATACAAGAGCCCGATGCCAAATAAATAAAATGTTGCGCCTATTGTTCCACTAATTAGATATTCAAATGCTGCAACCAAGGCTTTTTTATCCCTTCCCATTGAAACTAATACATAAGAAGAAAGAGATGAAATTTCCAAGAAAACGTAAAGGTTAAATATGTCGTTTGTTACTAGAATCCCGAGCAGTCCGCTTAAGCACAGTAGAAATAGAGAGTAAAAACCAGTGATTTTGTTTTTGCTAATTTCTTTTTCGTTAATATAAAAGCTATAAAGCACGCTAATCAGCGCTATAAAATTCACCAAAGTTAGAATCAAGGAGTTCAACACGTCGATTCTTAACTCTATACCGTACGGGGGAGCCCAATCCCCAAGGTGATAAGTTATAATTTCGCCTTTATATGTTTTAATGAGTAGTATTGATGAAATGATAAGAGTGATTGTTGTTGCAATAAAAGAAATAAACCAAGATACCTTGTGTTTCTTGGCAAGAAAGCAAAACATTGATGCAATTATTGGGATAATAACTTGTAAAATTGGTAATTGCATTAAATTGTTGTTAATATATCGTTAAAGTATTAGTATATATAATACTTTTTGTTTTAATACCCTTATGTTATCTAAAATTTGTAACGCAATAAAACGCCTATTACGAAGAGAAGATAAATTTGTAGGAAGAGATGAAAATGGAAATTCTTACTATGAATCAAGTAAAGGAAAAAGGTGGGTTATGTATAGCAGTGTCTCTGAGCCTACAACAGTGCCTCCGGAATGGCATATATGGCTTCACTATACTGATAATGTAGTACCAGTTAATAATAAAAAAAGAAAAGTAAAACATACTCCTAATTTAACGGGTACAAAAGATGCATACTATCCAAACCAAAAAGTGAAAAATTATTATAAAAGCTGGAGTCCTGATAACTAAAGATGCGAAGGTCAAATATACTTGAAATAACCGCTGGATTATTTGTATTAATTTTTACTATTTTTCTGATTTTCTTTGCTATTGATAAGCTATCTTACATAAAGAAAAACTATAAGGATTGCAATAAAATATATGGTCTTTTTGCTAACGCTAACGGTATAGGAGTTGGTGATAGTGTCAAGATCTCTGGTGTGGACGTTGGAAGCATAACTGGTGTATCACTTGACAAAGCTACCTACGTAGCACGAATCGACATGTGTATAAGCAGAGACATAAAATTGCCAATTGATAGTTCAGCTCTGATCACTAGCAGTGGAGTTGTTGGCAGTAAATTTGTTAATATATCACCTGGGTCAGATGCTAAACTAATCTTGCACGGTGGTAAAATAGAGCATACTCAAGCTGAAGCAAATATGGGTGGAATAATGGACAAAATTATTGGTATGTTTACGAAGTGAAAATGGCAGGATTCCAAGTATATCCGTTTAGGTGAAGCCTCCTGTAGTTCTAAAGTATTTAAGGAGTTTGCCTTATTTCTTGCCTTTTCTACCGCTTGCTTTGGGGTTTATAGTATAGAAAGTGCCTTAACAGTTGCAGTGCATGTCTATCAATGATAAAATGAAGATTAATTTATTTTGATATTATGATTGGTTTACTGTTTGCCGTACTGTTGTTCCTCTGTGGTAGTGATGCACTTGCAAAACAGGAGCCACGTTCAATAGCTGGAGATAATCACATAAAGGTGATAAATTATAACCCACAAGCCATACATAAGTATACGGGTTTTTATGGTTATCAGTCCAGTATATTGTTTGAACCAGGGGAGATAATACAAAATCTTTCAATGGGTGATTCAACTGGTTGGCAACTTCTTCCTCAAGGTAACAGATTGTTTATTAAGCCTATAGATGATATTGCCGATACTAATGCAACTATAATTACCAATAAAAGAGTTTATTACTTTGAACTTCATGCTGAAGAAGCAACTGGACTAGATGATCCAAAATTAGCATATGAAGTAAGGTTTCTTTATCCACTATTTAGCAGTGATGAGATTTACACAACAAATAACGGTGATATCTTCGAACAAGCTAGTCATACCATTATTCCTGATATAAACGATATTGAAGTTGTAAAGAAAGGCTTAAATTTTAATTATTCCATCTCGCACGTTAAAGGCAGTCAGTCAATAATACCAATTAAAGTTTTTGATGACGGAAAATTTACATATCTAAAGTTCAATAAAATAAACTCTGATTTCCCAGCAGTTTTTATGGTTGATTCTGCAGGGTATGAGTCTTTAGTAAACTTCCGTACAGTTGACGACTACCTGATAATCGAAAGGGTGAGTTCAGTGTTTACCTTAAGGAATGGATCAAGTACAGTTTGCCTATTTAATGAAAACATGCCTTTCAAAAAAGGGTAAAGGCTATAATGCCCGAGATATGGGTGCAAAGTTTTTTCTATGATGTTCTGTAATTCCATAAAGGCCAATAGCGTTAAGGTGCTCTTTTGTCCCATATCCTTTATTTTTATACCAATTATATTCAGGATGCTTATTGTGCAATTCTTGCATAAGCCGATCTCTCGTAACTTTTGCAACGATTGAAGCTGCTGCAATTGATGTACTCAAATTATCACCATTTACTATGGATTTCACTTGCCATTTTACTTCAGGTGGTTGATTACCATCAACTAGCACATAATCTAATTCTAGGTCCAAATCTATCAACGCACGTTTCATTGAAAGTTTTGTTGCTTGCAAGATATTGTATGAATTTATTTCTTCTACGCTTGCCATTCCTATACCAAATTTTGCAACGGATGTTATTTTTTCATATAGGACTTGCCTACATTGAGGAGTCAACTTTTTCGAGTCGTTGATTCCATCAATAATTGTATTTCTATCAATAAACACTACGGCTGCGGATATTACTGGACCAGCTAGCGGACCTCTTCCAACTTCATCCACTCCTGCTATCACTCCTGATAATTTATTTTCTAATGTAAAGTCTGGGTATTTCATAGGTTTTTATAATAAGAAAGTTATAGTAAAAACTGAACAGATAATAGAAATTATCCAAAATTTCATAACGATTGCATTTTCTGACCATCCCTTCTTCTCAAAGTGATGATGTATTGGTGCCATAAGAAAAACTCTTTTTCCTTCTCCATATTTAAACTTTGTATATTTAAAATATGATATCTGAATAATAACAGATAGAGTCTCTATTACAAAGATTATTCCAATAATGGCAAAAAGCATTTCTCTTTTAATTAGGACACTAGTTAACCCTAAAGCCGCACCTACCGACAAGCTACCAACATCACCCATAAATATTTTTGCTGGATGTGTGTTAAACCACAAGAAACTTAGAATAGCTCCTATAAATGCAATGCAGAATAAAGTAATATTCATATCTGCCTGAGTTATATATGCAATTAGCCCCAAAAAAGCAAAGGAAGTGATAACTTGAGTTGCAGCAAGGCCATCCAAACCATCTGTGAGATTCACAGCATTAGAAGAGCCGACAATTACAAACGCAGCAAACGGAACATATAGATAGCCAAAATCTATTATTACTCCTTTAAATAGGGACGTTTTTGTAAAACCTTCAGCAGAGTATAGCTTAAGTATAAACACACCAACCAGAGCAACAATAAACTGAATAAGTATTTTGGTTTTTGCACTTAAACCTCGATAGTGATTTGTCTTCAATTTTAAATAATCATCAATAAATCCAAGTAGAGCAAAAAATAGAGTTATCAATATCAGCAGCAAAATTTCTGGTGTTAACTGAGCCCAGAGTAAAATTGGTAATAAAGAAGAAATCAGTATTATTATTCCGCCCATAGGTGGTACATTCTTTTTTGTTATTAAATGACTTTCTGGTCCACATGATCTAATTGGTTGCCCATCTTTGCTTATTTTTTTTAGAAGCTTTATAAAATAGGGAAAAAGAATAAATCCAAAAACAAATGAGGTAAAAAATACTTTTGTAGCTAAGATCATCTAAATTGACTAAGTATTATACCAACCGCTCACAAATATTATTTGACTTTTTTCTACCTGTAGTATGGTTAAAATAACCCTGGAATAGTATGAAGAGTTATATTGTCATTTTCCGCAAAACAAAATTCGCTCTTTTCATCTGTCCATGTATATATTTCTTTTAGACTAATCTCAGAAGAATCATAAGTATCATATTCCGTTTTTTTATGGTAATCGCGATGTTGAAACTGGCCGTTTTTATCAAAATAGCCAAATTCATCAATTAATGTAGCCATTTTTCCGTCTTTCTTACCATTTTTTAATTCGAATATGGCAACTAAATAGTGATCTTGAGAGCCTGGTTCAGTAGATTCTTCTGTAATAAAAAAAGATGGCCGATGGCTAAGTAACTCACCAAGATTTGGGTTATATTTTTTTTTCATACAACTTAAACTGATGAATTTATATTCATCTAAAACGTTCGAATACTGTGGATCGTATTTTTTGTATTCAAAGAATTCATTACCTAAAAAATTACAAAACGTTAATTTATAATCATCATTATTAAATTTCACAACTTTTAAATAGTGAAAATCCCTTGGGATAACTACCTTCTCTTGTGTCACGTGATTACGCATGACCAATTGATCATTGAGCATGTAATAACCTATTTTTGGTAAAGTAGCTATGGTCTTATCATTCAAAGCAATATTTGCTTCATAGATATCAGGCGATAATTCTTCCCCTTTTCGCAAAGTAAATTTCTGCTTTAAGCTATATATTATTGTTGATACATCGCTTATTGTTAATACATCACATTCATCTTTTGTGTATTGATACTTATAGCAGCTGCCATCTTTACACACTGGAAGACACTTTCCATCTTTGTCTGATATATAGATATTGTCATCTTCTATTGTAAAATAAAGTCCACCTTTTTCTTCCTTGATCTGTTGTAGTACTGGATCATCTTCATCATTAAAATCGAGGAAGTTTAGTACTCCAGTCGTTTTACTGTGTCTAGAAGTGGGTAATGCTATACCAAAATATGGACCATCTTCTATGTGGTAAAGCGAAATCTCTATTGGTTTTGATCTAAGCTTTTCTATAATATTGTCCCTGTTTGCACTTATGATATCTTCTTGCTCTATAATAAGATTCTCTTCTTTACCATCTTTATTTTTCACTTTCAGAGGTGATCTTCCCTTATATAAAACTATTTCATCACCCAGCTTCTGTAACTTTAAATCACTAATAGTATCACCCAACTCAACCGTACCAATGTGTGAACGAATAGTATACTTGTTGTTATTAAACTCTAATCTGTAATATGCAGTAGAAAGTTTAATCAGCTTCTTATAGAGCGGATCTTTATTATCTATTCTAAATGTATTTCCCATACTATTACCTTAAACAATTAACAGCCTTCAGATCAATCGCCTTGAAACTACTTGGAGGAGTAACATCGCTTATAAAACTCCTTGGCTGCTCGTTATCTGTTGCTGTTTTCTCAATATTAACAAAACCCTTTTGTTGCTCATTGTTTTCTAATGTTCTTTCCATACGATCTTTGAAAGTAGTCAAAAATCTATCAGTTTGTTTGTAATTTGGACATGATTTTTTTGCAGATAAATATAAGAGTTTTAACAGCTCATTACGACTTTCATCATTAAATAATGACCTATCTAGAATGGTTGACTGTAGTTTTACTGGATCAAAATTTAGGCTTTTCTTTGGAATGCCGCATTTTGAAGCTGTTTCTTCTAATACTTTTTCAAATCTCATAACAATATCTGCTGCATCTATTATTTTTGCCACTTGATTAAGCTCTTGTATTTTATTCTCTATTTTATATTCATCTTGTTTTACAGAAGGATAAAAGAAATTTATTACTTGAGATATAAATGAAGTTGGCCTACTTGCTCCACTTGTTACTGGTGGATTATTTAATTTTTCAATTTCCCTCTTCTTTCTATGCACAGTACAAACTTGATCTGTAGGTTTTGTTTTACAAAATATATCCTTTACCTTACTATAAAGTGCTTGAGTATTTTGTTCTGATCGAAATGCTTTATCAGCAAAATTGTCAGCCTCTTCTTTAAAACCTTCAGCTTCTTTGGCGAAATTTTCAGAAGCACTTTTAGCATCTTCTGCTGCCTTTTTAGCATTCTGAACTTCAATTTTTGTTTTATTTATTTCGCTAAGAAACTGATCAGCCACCGCAGCACCTATTCCATCTTCTCCCTTTGGACCTTTTGGACCTACTGGACCTTGAGCACCTTTTTCTCCTTGCGTGCCATTGAAGCCTTGTGGACCTGGCAATCCATCCATTCCTGGTGCTCCAATTTCACCTCTATCTCCCTTGAGACCAAGATCACCTTTTATTCCAGGCATCCCTGGTAATCCATCTACTCCTTTGTCACCTTTTAATCCAGCCGTACCCGGCGCTCCGGTATCTCCTTTATCACCCATATCGCCTTTTGTACCAGCTTGACCTTTCTCACCAGACACACCTAGCGCTCCATCTGTACCTGGAGCACCATCTACTCCTTTAAGACCTACTGGACCTAAATCTCCCTTATCACCTTTCTCTCCTTGTATACCTTGATCACCTTTTATTCCAGGCATTCCTGGTAATCCAACATCACCTTTCTCCCCTTGCGTGCCATTAAAGCCTTGTGGCCCTGGAGTACCTATATCCCCTTTTAGACCCTGAGAACCTTTATACCCTCGTGTACCATTAAAACCTTGAGGACCTTGTATACCTTGATCACCTTTTATTCCAGGCATTCCTGGTAATCCAACATCACCTTTCTCCCCTTGCGTGCCATTAAAGCCTTGTTGACCTTGTATACCTTGTGGACCTTGATCACCTTTTGAACCTACTAGACCTTGAGAACCTGTATCTCCCTTTGCTCCTGGCAATCCAACATCACCTCTACCTCCTTGATCACCTTTCGGACCCACTAGACCTTGCGTGCCATTAAAGCCTTGTGGCCCTGGAGTACCTATATCCCCTTTTAGACCCTGAGAACCTTTATACCCTCGTGTACCATTAAAACCTTGAGGACCTTGTATACCTTGATCACCTTTTATTCCAGGCATTCCTGGTAATCCAGTATCTCCTTTATCACCTTTTGGTCCATCTGGGCCTTCTGGTCCAGTATCACCTTTTGGACCATTAGGACCAGGCAAACGGAGAGTAGACCAGTGGAACTTCCCCACCAGTCTCTCGCAAAACTGTACGTAAACCTCTCGATTTATACAGCTTCCATTATTCAGCCTTTTGGCCTAACCCTAGTGTCCAGTGATAGAAAATATCCGGAGACCTCTTTCTCACCTTTCCTAGAAATTGTCTTGCTAGTCTTCCGTGACTCCTGAGTCTCTTATATTTCCTTTTCACCCACTTTTCTAGATGCCGCTCTATATTCTTTAGAGATTTGTATACTTCAGTTCTGTAAAATTTGCCATAGTACTGATACCAGCCTCTGACTATTGGATTTACTTTTCCTGATATCTCCTCTAATGTTATATGCGTATTTCGTAGCATTTTCCATGACCTTATGGTTGTAGTAATCTTTTTCTTGGCCTTGTTGCTAATTGCTGGAAGAAATGAAACAAAATACTTCCCTATTTTATTTCTTGCTAACCTGGGTCTGAATGTGTAACCCAGAAAATTAAAACTTTGTTTAGGAAATTCACCACTCCTATTGTCATCCTTACAGTACACTATCTGTGTCTTTTCAGGATGCAATTTCAACTTATACTCAGCCAATCTTTCTTCGATCATTACTTTCACAAACTCTGCCTGTTTCTCTGTTCTGCAGTGCACTATCGCATCATCCACATACCTCTCAAATGGTACTGTCGGGTAGTTCTTTTTCATCCATATATCAAACACATGATGCATGAATATATTAGAGATGATTGGGCTAACTGAACCTCCTTGCGGAACTCCTTTATCCCTAACTACCTTACTGCCATCTGCTTGCTGAATGGGGGCTTTCATCCACCTCTCAACATACAGTATGACCCATTTGCAGTCTGTGTGCTTTTTGATAGCTTGCAATGCCAAGCCGTGGTCCAAATTGTCGAAAAATCCAGATATATCAAGATCTATCGTCCAATCGTACCTCCAGCATCTTTTACGAGCTGTATCTACCGCATCCAGTGCAGACTTATTTGGTCTATAACCATATGAATCCTCATGAAATTTTGGTTCTACCAGCGGCTCTAGATACATAGCAGCAGCCGTTTGCCCTATCCTGTCGAATACTGAAGGAACACATAAAATTCTTTGCCCTCCTGTATCTTTTGGTATCGCAACAGCTTTTACCGGCTCTGGAAAATAACTTCCGGATGACATCCTATTCCATAGTTTGTACAGATTATCTTTTAGATTTTCTTCAAACTTTGTTATCGAAACCTCATCCACACCAGCCGCACCTTTATTTTTCGATACTTGTTTATAAGCCCTACAAATAAGTTGCTTTGGTATATCAAAAGACTTTGTTTTATTCATTAACTCCTCCCTTTCGGTTGATACATAATTAAAACTGAATAACTCAGCTCCTTCGCTCCATTTCCATTACAGAAACTTCTTCACTACTACGAGCTGATCCGCCCCTGTTTTTCGCATCGGTACTCTCATCCTTAGAGTTTAGCTCCTTGGATTTCTCCCTTATCATCGAAACGACAGGTTCCCGTAGTTCCACACAATAGCCTGAAATAGATTCATGCCACCTTTATGCCGGACGCCATCTATCCAGTAAACAAGCTCCCGATAGATTTATCCCAGGTTACAAACGACCCCCTGGTTTTGACGTCATTTAAAAGGTTTCGACACTTCATCAGTGGTTCACTTTCGTTCATCTCTCTATTCCTTACATGACATATAATTATGCCTTTTCCATAACGCTCACTACCTTGGCTCTTTACCAAAGCAGCTTATGGTTGTTTGAAGCCTGCTCTTGTAAACCGGCTCCGAGGGACCTACCCTCATCTACTGTGCAGCTTTTGCACTTAGTTTGCTCTTACTTGAACATTCTTTGTGTCTCTACGGCACACCGTCTGCTCCTGATTTCACTGAAGATTTGATATTCAAGCAATTGTCAGGCAAGCAAAAGGAAGAACTAGATTCTAAAGGTGCAATAGATTTTACTTCAGAGCATTGTACATACAAAATAACTAAAAATTTGATCGAAGATGGCAGAAAGAACCTTCTTTTAAACAAAGAGACAATAGATATAAACTGTCCTGTGCGCTTATTGCATAGCATTAATGATAAAGATGTTCCTTATCAAACTTCATTGAATTTAGCTGAAAAAATTAAGTCAACCGATGTTGAAGTATACTTGATGAAATCAGCAGAGCACAACATGTCTGACAATCACTCACTGAAAGTTTTATTTAAGACCATTAGAGAATTTTTGCCAGCAAAAACATATAGGTAGCCGTTCACAGATTTCCACTTAATTCTTCAATCTCACTAATAGAAAGGCCAGTAAACTTGACAATAGTGTTGACATTAACATTACTAGCCAGCATTGCTTTTGCAACTTCAATTTTCCCTTCCTCTTTACCAATTTTTTTACCTTTCTCTTCAGCAAGATCAAGTTTGTATTCAAGAATAGCTTCTTCTTTGCGTAGATCCATTATTCTTTCTTCGTAAGCTACTAAATCTTTTTCGTTCCAACGAAACTTGTCTAATTCATCATATGCTAGCTTTATTATTGGCGCTTTTTCTGCTATCTCTTTTAAGTCCTCTTCTGTTGTTTCTTCTGCGTATTTAAAAAAGAAGCACCACCTTTCTACTATACTTTCTAACTGCTCTACTTTATTTTTTGCGAATTTAGGCAACTCAATAAAGACAAACTGAAAATCTTTTAAGTAATGGCCGTTAGTTTTTATATCACGTATATTGTGAGTAGAAATATAATCAACTTCTTCAGGAAGTAAGTTACAATTTGATATAGCAATAAAGAAGACTTTCTTTAAATCAATGTAGTTGCCAGATTTATCTAATTGTCTTGAGTAGGCTTTAGCGGCATATAATTGAGCGCGTTTTTCGAAGCCCTTGTCTCTAGCGAGCTGCATTTCTGCTATATATCTATTTCCATGAGAATCCTTGCAGAGAACATCAACAATACTTTGTTTATCAGAGGCAACTTCGGGGTCCATAATAGTGCTAAGAAACTCAACTTCTTGTATTGCATTTATCTCAGTAAACCCTAAAATATCGTTCAAAAAGTGGATCAGGATATTCTTATTTTTTTCCGTTCCAAAGATTTTTTTGAAACACAAATCATTGCGAGGATCGAGAAATTTTGATGGCAAAAATGCTTGAAAATATTAATAATTATACACACAATTATTCAACCATATTTTTGAAGATAGCTAGTTTCTGTATTTATTTTAAATTGAAGAAAGCTCAAATGAAAGATCATGTTTTGCTAAAAATCACAGAATGCAGTCTGGTTACACATATAGTTGAAGTAATTCAGATTTGTAAGATATGTTTATCTGCAGTATAGCTTCAACAGTAGGCGTTACTCTTAATTACCTCAACATTTTCTCTTGGCAATTCTTTAATGAACCGAGAAGTGCGCATTGGTTGCCACTGATTATTGATTTCTCTCCTATCTGCACATGAAATGATTAACCTTTCTTTGGCTCTGGTTATGCCAACATATGCGAGTCTCCTTTCTTCTTCTAAAGCTTTACCACTTTTGTCATCAAAAGATCTTTGATGAGGAAATAATCCCTCTTCCCAACCAGGTAGAAATACGCACGGGAATTCAAGTCCTTTGGCTGCATGAAGAGTCATAACATATACGGTGTCATCGTTATTCATATTATCCACTTCCATCACCAGACTTATATGCTCCAAGAAAGTTGTGGCATTATCGAAATTTTTTAAAGATGAGATGAGCTCCTTGACATTTTCTATTCGTGCTAAGCCTGTTACCTCATCATTTTCAAGCATTTCAATATACCCTGATTGGTTTGCTACGATTTTAACGAATTCATGCAGCGGTTTTACGCTTACTATTTCTTCCCAAGCTTTAATTTTATTTAAAAAATCGTTGAGTGAGAGTTTAATTCTTTCGGTTACCTGATTACTATTAACTAATATTTTTGCTGCCTCAAAAAAAGAAATTTTGTTATCCTGAGCAGTCGTGTATATTTTCTTTAGAGTTGTAGCTCCTATGCTTCTTTTTGGCCGATTTACTATCCTTTCGAAAGCTAAGTCATCGTTATTGTTTGTAACAAGTCTTAAATATGCAATTATATCCCTGACTTCCTGACGTTCGTAGAATTTTACGCCACTTATAATCTTGTAGGGAATTGAATATTTTATAAAATACTCTTCCAGAACTCTAGTTTGAAAAGTGGCCCTTACCAGCACTGCAATGTCACTAAATCTGTATTTATTGAGCTTTAATATCTGTTCGCTTATGAACCTTGCTTCAGCTTTCCCATCCCATAATTTTATTAGATTTACCTTTTCCCCTTCAATGTTTGTTGTCCACAATTTTTTTTCTAAGCGAGTCTTATTGTGATTGATAACATATGACGCAGTTGCAAGTATGTGGGATGTTGACCTGTAGTTACACTCTAGTTTAACGGTTTTTGCATTTTTAAAATCATCAGAAAACTTCAAAATATTTTCAACTTCTGCACCACGCCAACTATATATCGACTGGTCATCATCTCCTACACAGCAAATATTTGAGTGCTCTTTTGCAAGGTATTTTAGCCAAAGATATTGTATCGCATTTGTATCTTGATATTCATCTACCATGACATATTTAAACTTGTTTTGGTAGTAGGACAGAACTTCGGTCTTTTGATTAAAGAGCTGTATGTTATATAGCAATAAGTCACCAAAATCGACAGAATTAAGGAATTTCAACCTTTCCTGATACTGGTGATAGACCTTGAGTGCAGTTACATATACTGGCCTAAATGATTGAATATCTTCCACTTCAGATGGCAATAAGCACTTCTCTTTCCATTGCTGAATAATATTCATAATGGTCTTACATTTTTCTGATAGGTAATCAGGGCTTATTTCATTCATGATGTTTTTTATTACCTGTAATTGGTCATCCACACCAATGATTGTAAAATTGGGGTTTAAGCCCACAATTTCTGCATGCAGGCGCAAAATTTTTGCTGCAATTGCATGGAAAGTGCCAAGCCATGGTATGTTTGTGCCCGTTAGCTCAAGTACCCTTGATACCATCTCATTTGCTGCTTTATTTGTAAATGTAACTGCTAATATCTCATCAGAATAAGCGTGACCGTTCCTAATTATGTGCGCTATTCTTGAAGTAATCGTTCTTGTTTTTCCCGTTCCGGCTCCTGCCAGTATCAAAACTGGTCCATCTATGTTAGTTACAGCTGATTGTTGTTCTGGATTTAGCAGTGAGAGATAATCGTTCATCGTAGCCCTATAGATTATAACTTCGTAAAGTTAAACCTATGATTGAAATATTGTAAAGGTTTTATTGAATAGAACAGTTAAAGAATGCTTCACTCAAGTACTACATATTTAAACGTAGGTTTTACATCTATTTTGTTTTAGTAGTTTCAGGTGTATGTCGAGTAACAACAACTTGATTTGAGGTATTGGCACCAGAACTTCTGCTTGTTAGGTGGATAAGTGGAGTTTGGAATGACTTATATGTACGGTTTAGTTCCTTCATTTCTATTTCTTCAACTTCAACAAGGGGTTTTTCTTTTGGGGTATAGCGATTATGCGTTGCAGGTCGTTCAGTGAGATTTTCATATGTTTCTTTCAACCAAGTTCCGATATCATACACAAATCCATACGCTTTTTCTTTAAATTCTCTCAATGATCTACTGAAACTTGCTAGTGTGTTATTAAAGTAAATTGTCATATAGTCTCTTGTGGTGTATTGATAACTTTCTCTATTTAATTTACCACTTTGTGTATTACAAGTGTTATTACTTTGAAAATAACCAAATATGTTGTACATTTTAAGCCGCCATTAATTACTAACATACATATATTATACGTTAATAAATTAAAATTGTCAAGAATTTTACTACTTGCACTCTGTAAAGTTTTTGTTGTGTACTTTGAACTTTAAGAAAAATGGACGCCTAAATTTGATAATTGTGAAAATATTAGTTAAAGTTATTGTATGTTAAGTATAGTAAATAGGAGAAAATATGCCTACTAACTCTGATGACCAAGGAAAAATATCGCTTAAAGGATTGGAAAGTGCTGTTGTGGACATGTTGTGTTGTAGAGACAAATACAAATTAAAAGGATATGAATCAGGACGAGGTGTTGCAGAGTTATCTAAAGAAAATACCGATATCATAGATAAGTATATTGAATGTGTAGGGAAACCTTCTGAGCGATTTATTAAAGCAATTAATGAAGCACAAATCCGCTATCTGCTAATACTTGATAACCTTGACCCTGATACTATTGAAAAATATGTCAATGAAGGTAAGATAGACATATTAAGAGGGTATATAAAATCTATTGGGAGCCGTATAGAATATATTTCGAAGGTTTTGGAGAAATGTGGTAATTCAGATGATACGGAGATGGTTAGACGTGTACTTGCAAGAAAACTTGAACGGATAGAAGAAGCTTCAAAACTTGACGTGCGGAATAAAAGGGATTTATCAGCGAGTACCGATTTAAGTGGTGGCAGATTAATTAATAAAGCCAACAATCAAAACCAAGGTGACACTAATAAAAAGGAACAGGGAGTACAGTCTGCACCTGATGTAAAACAGCAGAAGGGAGTGCCAAATCCACAAACAGAAGTGAAGATCAAGGCAAGTATCTATAAAACTTATTGTGCTTTAAGTGGTGGTGCAATTATTGGAGCAGCTATAGCATATCTTGCAGGAGCTGCTGCTTTAACTCCTGTTGTTGCTGTTGCAGTATTTATTGCAGCCACTGTTGTTGGTGCACTGGTGGGTTATGGTATTGGAAAATTTTGTGAAAAAGTCAGTGAAGAGAAGCAAAATGATCCTGATATGAGTATGTGTACTGCAATTAAGAATGTCCTTACCCCTGAGTGTTTAACATCACAATCGCAAGTTCATCCATAAGGTAGGCATTTAATATTGACTTTACAACGATAGTTGCTTTAAATTAGTAACTATTGTTGCAGTTAAAGTATCAATGCCTTTTTTCTTTTATTTTTTTGCAATTCTCAGCATTTTATCTGCTGTATGCGTAATTAGCGTAAGAAATCCTGTGCATGCAGTATTATTTTTAATTTTCACCTTCGTTAACTCTGCAGTTCTTTTCATTCTCCTTGGAGCTGAATTCATTGCTATGATGGTGCTGATAGTATACATCGGTGCGGTTGCGGTGTTGTTCCTCTTTGTAGTTATGATGCTCGATATTGACTACATAAGGTTGCGCCAGGGTTTTGCAAAGCATTGCACTCTTGGTGCTATGTTGTGTGTTGTGTTTTTTCTAGTCATCAGCTTTGTAATCCGCAGCTCAGCACCGAATATAAGCAATGTTATAAACTATAATACCAATAATGTGAAAGCTATTGGTAATTTGCTGTATACCGACTACATGTACGCTTTTCATCTTTCTGGTATTCTGCTGCTTGTTGCAATTGTCGGTGCAATTGCTCTTACTTTGCAGGACAAGAAAAAAGGAGTTAAAAAACAGAATGTATTAAAGCAATTGACACAATCTTCATCTGTAAAATTGGTTAAGGCTAAATTTGGAAAAGGAGTGGAATGGAAATAGGATTAAATCATTTTCTGATAGTTGCTGCTATTTTGTTCACTATTGGAGTATGCGGTATTTTCATCAACCGTAAGAGCATAATCAACATACTGTTATCAATAGAAATATTATTGCTGGCGATTAACATCAATCTAGTTGCTTTTTCTGCCTTTATGAATGATATAGTTGGGCAAATTTTTGTGATGTTTGTGTTGACTGTTGCGGCAGCAGAGTCAGGAGTTGGGCTTGCAATATTGGTTGTATATTATAGAAGCCGTGGCAATATAGACGTTGAACAAGCAAATTTAATGAAAGAATGATGGATATACTGAAATTAATAGTATTTTTGCCACTTTTTGGTTCACTATTTGCAGCACTTTTTAGAAAAAGTCAGTTAGTTACAACGGCAGGGATTGGAATATCTGCAGTTTTATCTTGGTATGTTTTTCTCACCTTCTCTGAAAACTATCATTTAGTTTTATTTCCTCTATTTTCATTAAGTGTATTAAAAGTAAATTGGGCAATTAGTGTGGATGCTCTCTCATCCTTAATGCTTATTGTTATTACCACCGTTTCACTGGTAGTACATCTCTATTCTATCGGTTATATGGAGCATGATAAGGGGAAGTCGAGGTTCTTTTCTTACCTATCGCTATTTACGTTTTGCATGATTGTGCTGGTTGTGAGCGATAATTTCGTGCAGCTTTTTTTTGGCTGGGAAGGGGTTGGCCTATGTTCTTATTTACTCATAGGATTTTGGTTTCAAAAATATTCTGCCAATAACGCAGCAATTAAAGCTTTTGTTGTAAATAGGGTAGGAGACTTTGCACTATTAATTGGAATTTTTCTTATTTATTATACATTTCACTCTTTGGAATTTGCTGAGGTATTTGGTGCCGCTGATTTTCTTGGCACTCAGAACATTAAAGCATTCTGCTGTGAATTCAAAACTATTCATATAATATGTATATTACTTTTTATTGGCTGTATGGGTAAATCTGCTCAACTTGGCTTACATGTTTGGCTGCCAGATGCAATGGAAGGGCCAACCCCCGTTTCTGCACTTATTCATGCAGCAACTATGGTAACAGCAGGTATATTTTTAATAGCAAAATGTTCTCCACTGTTTGAATTATCAAGCGTTGCAAGGGAGTTAATAGTTATTGTTGGGGCACTTACTGCTTTTTTTGCAGCCACCGTTGCGATTACTCAGAATGATATAAAAAAAATAATTGCTTATTCAACGTGCAGTCAACTTGGTTATATGTTCATGGCATGTGGCCTTTCTGCTTACAACGTTGCTATTTTTCATTTAATGACACACGCTTTTTTTAAAGCTCTACTATTTCTTGGTGCTGGCAATGTGATTCATGCAATGCATCATGAGCAAAACATTCAGAAAATGGGAAATTGCTGGAAGAAAATCCCTTGCACTTACGCTCTCATGTGGATTGGGTCTCTTGCGCTTTCTGGAATATTTCCATTTGCAGGTTTTTACTCAAAGGATTTGATAATTGAACATGCTTATAGCACGGATAGCTTTGCTTTTGTAATAAGCTTAGTTGTTGCATTCTTCACAGCGTTTTACTCTTGGAGGTTATTGCTTCTTGTGTTCCACAGCCAAAAACAAAGTAAAATTAATATACATGAGGCACCAAAGATTATGCTTATACCATTACTGATACTTGCTTTTGGATCGGTATTTTCTGGAGTGTGGGGAGCAAATATTTTGAACATAACTAGTAATGCGTTTTGGAAATCAAGTTTAATGGTGATTGATGAGCATGGAGTTCATAATTTCTTTATAAAATTACTACCAACCTTGGCGAGCCTAAGTGGAATAGCACTTGCGTACCTAATTTACCAATATCAAGTAATTAGGCAAATTAAGAGTAAATTTTTACTTAAGTTTTTGCAGAATAAATGGTACTTTGATGAGGTGTATGAGTTTGTTATCATTGCACCGATAAGGTTTATGTCTAGGCTTTTATGGAAGTTTGATGTTAAGGCTATTGATTCATTTGGGCCAAATGGTGTTGTAAGGTTGGTTAATGAATGTTCAAAAAGTTCTATAAAGTTGCAAACTGGTTATATATTTGATTATGCATTTATTATGTTTGTTACTCTAATAATCGGTGCTTTATATATTATTGGAATTAAATAGAAGGTGTTGTTACTTAGTATATTCTTGCTTCCACTGATAGGAGCATTGATTTTATCCTTAATCAGGATTAATCATCAATCTATACACTTAAGATTCCTTGCCCTATTTTTTGCTGTACTTCCATTTTTGCTTAGCATTGTAGCTTGTATAGAATTTGATTATAACGATGCGGACTTTCAGTTTGTCAGCTACCCAATTAGAAATGTTGGAATAGGGATAGATGGTATATCGTTGCTTTTCCTTCTGCTTACAACTTTCTTGTTTGTAATTTGTATACTCTACAACTGCAAAATGAGTTATACGACCCTAAAAGCCTATATGGCATTATTTCTACTGCTTGAGAGTGTTGTAGTCGGTTTTTTCGTTTCACTGAATGCTATAAGCTTTTATGTGTTTTTTGAAGCTGTTTTAATACCAATGTTCTTTATTATTGGCATTTGGGGAGGAAAACACAGGGTATATGCAACGTTTAAGTTGTTTCTTTATACATTAACTGGCTCATTATTATTTCTACTTGGATTGGTGTACATCTATAGCATTTTTGGGACGTTTAATATACAAGAATTAGCTACATTAGTGCCAAGCCTTGATCTTAAAGTGCAGTCATTGCTGTGGATTGCATTTTTTATTTCTTTTGCAATAAAAGTACCGATGTTTCCATTTCACACTTGGCTTCCTGATGCACATGTGCAATCACCAACTTCTGGATCTGTGATTTTAGCTGGCTTGCTTATTAAAATGGGGGGATATGGATTTTTAAGGTTTTCTATTCCAATGCTTCCTCAGGCAAGTTTGTATTTTTCAAATTTCGTTGTTGTGCTGAGCATTATTGCTGTGATATATGCTTCTCTAGTTGCGTTTGCTCAAGATGATATAAAGAAGTTAATAGCTTATTCTTCAATAGCACATATGGGGATCGTTACTGCTGGCCTCTTTTCATTTTGTGAGGAAGGAGTACTCGGCGCTATATTTCAAATGATTAGTCATGGCCTTATTTCTGCTGCTTTATTTTTATGTGTTGGAATGCTATATACTCGAACTGGAACTTTGGAGATTGCAAAGTATTTTGGCATAGTAAATACGATGCCAAAATTTGGTTTTATGTTCATTTTGTTTTCAATGGCTTCAATAGGGCTACCTGGAACATCTGGGTTCGCAGGTGAGTTTTTGGCTATGGTTGGGATGTTTAAAAGCATAGGGTTTTTTACAGGATTTATCGCACTTGGCACTATTTTAAGCGCAGTTTATATGCTGAATTTATGTAAGCAAATAATATGGGGGGTTAGCTATTCTAAATTATTAAATAACCGCTTGGATAGCATAGAATTTTCTGTCTTAATTCTGCTTGCAGTGTTTGTTATTTTGCTTGGATTCTACCCAACCCTTGCACTGAATTATTTGAAGCCATGTATGGCAAATTTGTTAGTCAAATATGATGCGCTATGAATTATATACAGATATTGCCGGAAACGTTCTCTATTATCTCCTCGTTAGTGTTGCTACTGCTTGGAATTATATTTAACCGCCGAACTATCAACTTATTAGCACTTGGCTGCACAGTGATAACTTTGATTATTTTAATTCTTTCGGCAGAAAACAATGAAATTTTTCTCTTTAATTCGTTGTTAAAACTCAATTTATACATTAGGTCAGCCCAAGGGTTAATTCTCAGCACAGGAATTTTAATACTTTTGATGCTGAATTTATCAAAATATGACTATAAATATGAATTTTCAATACTGATTCTTTTTGCGCTATTTGGCATGATAACTTTAGTTTCAGCAAATAGTCTGATTTCTTTTTACTTAGCTTTTGAGTTGATGAGCATATCTTTATATGTTCTTGCGAGCTTTAATAAAGATTCGATTTATTCATGTGAAGCAGGAGTGAAATATTTTACACTCAGTGCATTATCTTCCTGCATTATGCTGTATGGTATGTCATTGCTTTATGGATATACAGGACAAGTCAATTTCTCTGAGCTCGGTTCATTCTTGCAAAGCCATCAGATAACTTATGGAATAGTTTTTGGGTTAGTCTTTGTCCTAATTGGTTTGTGTTTCAAGCTTGCTATTGCTCCTTTTCATATGTGGGCTCCAGATGTCTATCAAGGGGCACCTACCATAGTAACTGCGTTTTTTTCTACGGCCCCAAAAGCTGCACTTGTAACATTTTTAATTCGATTGATGAATGAAGAGTTAGTAAATGTAAAAAGTTATGTTCAGCCTATTTTCTTATACGTTTCAGCATTGTCTGTGCTTATCTCAGCTTTTGGGGCCTTGCGTCAGCAAAACTTAAAAAGGCTGCTTGCTTACAGTTCAATTGGTCACATTGGTTTTATATTTGCTTCACTTTCTATTTTTACACAAGCAGGAACAGATAGTGCCTTAATGTATCTGGTGATATATATCATCACAAGCATAGGGCTATTCTCATATCTCGTACAAATTGACGATGACGATTGTGATATTGCAAATTTATCTGGTATAGGGAAGAAACGCCCAATTGTAGCATTTCATCTTTCTGTGCTGTTACTCTCGATGTCGGGAATACCTCCACTTGCAGGTTTTATCGCTAAATTTTTTATATTCAAAAGTTTAATAAATTCTGGCTTTATCAGCCTGTCTTTGATCCTTGTAATAGCGAGTGTGATATCATGCTACTATTATTTAAATATCATGAAAGTTATGTATTTTGATAAAGCTAGTGGTAATAAGGTTGCTTATTCTAAGGGTCTATTCATTATCACTTCAGTGGCTTCACTGATCAACCTCGTTCTTTTCTTGTATGTAGAAGATCTTTACTCACTCATTGAACTAAAGAGCTGACAAGATGATCCCTGAGGGTTTTCATATTCATCATTACAAAGAAGTTTCAAGCACTAATAGAGAAGCGTTGGATTTAATTGATAAAGGAATATCAAATGAAACCGTTATTATTGCCGACAAACAAACAGAGGGTAGAGGGCGTACCGGAAAAAGTTGGATTTCTCCAGAGGGTAATTTTTATGCAAGTTTGGTAATAAACCTCTTTAACGATTATCTGAATGAAAGCCAGCTTTCGGTGTCATTCCAGCGCGTGACGCTGGAATCTAGAAAAAAAGAAGAATGGATCCCAATGTCAAGCACTGGGATGACATCAGAGGGCATTGGGATGACAGAGAAGGGTTTGGTGAATAAAATTGCGGATGTTAGCAAATTAACAGAATTGACTTTTGTTACTGCTCTTGCTGTTGGAAATACTATACTGTCATTTATAAATGGTCTAAATCTCCAGTATAAGTGGCCAAATGATGCCCTTATTGATGGCAAGAAAATAAGTGGAATATTGCTTGAAAAAAGATCCAATTCGAATTGGCTCATTATAGGAATTGGAATTAATGTCAGTCATGCACCACTTCCAGGAACAACGTGCATTAGCAATTACGGTGAGTCTGTATCTAACATAGATCTATTAAAGAAATTAATAATAAATTTTAATAAACTAAGAAAGCAATGGCTATTTGATGGGTTTTATGCTATAAGAGAAATGTGGTTAAAAAAAGCATTCAAAATGAATGAGCAAATCAGTGTAAAGTTAGCTGACAAATTGTATGAAGGAATTTTTGCTGATATAGATGAAAGTGGTAAATTGGTGTTGCAGCAAAAGGATGAAAGCTTAATTTATTTTGATGCAGGTGAATTATTTATTGGTAATACATTATGAACACATATGTAATTTTTGCTTACCTTATTAGTTTTACGTTGATTACCGGAGAACTGATTTTTACCATTTCTTGCTATATCAAAAGTAAAAAAATTCTAGAAAGCCTGAAAGATAATAATGAAGAAGAAACATAAGCGATTACTTATAACTTCAGGAATTTTCTGCTTTTTAAGCTGCATAGTCTTTTTTATTTTAACAACGCTCAAAGAAAATATCTCATTTTTCTATACAGTAAGTGAGGCAATAGTTTTACCAAATAGTCAAAAGCCAATCCGTGTTGGTGGAATGGTTGTTGAAAATAGCGTGATACGCAACGAAAGTGAAGTGATTTTCCAAATGACAGACTTTTATAAGAGCGTTATGGTGAAATATCAGGGAATACTTCCACCAATGTTTTCAGAAAAAAGTGGTGTTGTTGTGCAAGGTAAAATGTTTGATAATAGTACCTTTCTTGCAGATACAGTGTTTGCAAAACATGATGAGAACTATATGCCGAGAGTTTTAAAATAAACTCCCTAACCCCGGCTATACCTAAATAGTATGTGGAGAAAGCAACAGCCTGCTTAGCTAGTGCAACCCTACGTCATACCGCCGCGGTATCTCTAGATCCCGCTAACAAGCAGCGGGATGACGGTTTATCAAATCGTCGATAAACTTAAGTTACTTTAGCTATAGTAAGCTGTGACTTTCCTAACTACTACAATATATCAGAGTGAGTTGGTGCTTCCCATTCGTCTATGTTGTCATCACTAACCGTTCCTGTTTTTAATTTTTCAACTTCTTCTCTTAGATTATTAAAGTTTTTTTCCAAAATTTCATAATTCTGATTAGTACCCATAACTACCTTGTCCAAATCATATAAATCCTTACTCAATTTATTCTGAACATAGTTTGCATTAAGCCTCAATTGGTAATCCAAGTCAGAAACAAAGTTGTCGTTTAAATCTTCGACTAGTTTGTCTAGAACTTTATGAACATAACCAACCGACGCATTCTTTTCTTTATTGCTCTCAAAAGATTTAGGCTTAATTTTGACTTCTATGTCATCTATTATTCTATATTCGTCTTCGACTATTCTGCTTACTGATTCAAAGTCTTCTCCGCTTTCTTTTACACTAGACTTCTTTCAAAATTGTTAGAGGGAGTGTAAGATGAAGTATTTGAAAGCATGAAATATAAGGAAATAGAAAAGTTAGAAGGAGAAAAGTTTCGACGTTTAACAGGGGTAAAAAAAGCAACATTTGAGTGAATGGTAGAAATTCTAGAAGTGGAGGATAAAAGAAAAAAAGCTAGAAGTGGAAGAAAAAGTAAACTTTGCATAGAAGACAGGCTACTTATGGCACTGGAATATATAAGAGAATATCGTACATATTTTCATATTGGGCAAAGCTATGGCATGAGTGAAAGTAACAGTTTTAAAATAATAAGATGGGTAGAAGACATATTAATAAAACATCCAGATTTTGCATTACCAGGAAAAAAAGAGCTATTAAAGAGTGATGTAGAATATGAAGTTTTAGTAATAGACGGAACTGAAACGCCAGTAGAGAGACCAAAAAAAAGCAAAAGCCCTTCTACTCTGGAAAGAAAAAAAGGCATACTATAAAAACACAAATAGTAACAGAGAAGAAGAGTAAAAAAGTCATATGCACATCTTTCTCGAATGGTAGAAAACACGATTTTCGGATGTTTAGAGAATCAAAGGTAGCAATATTACCGGACACCAAAATCTTAGCTGATGCCGGCTACAGGGGAATGCAGAAGATACACAAAAATGTTGTATTACCGCACAGGAAAATGAAAAAGAATCCGTTAAGCAAAGAACAAAAAAAAGAGAACAGGGCACTTATGAGCCAAAGGGCAATTGTTGAAAACGTAATTGGCTTATTGAAAAGGTTTAAAATCATCTCGGACAGGTATAGAAACCGACGAAAACGTTTTGGTTTAAGGTTTAATTTGATTGCTGCAATTCACAATTTTGAGCTCCATACATGAATTTTGAAAGAAGTCTAATATATTACACATGACTAAGTTTGCCCAAAATTCTTGTAATACAGCCTCTAAATTTACGCCAGAAAAATTCTCTAATTCTGCACCTATTTTGAGTCGTTTATAGCACTCCTCTATATGCCACCTTAACACATAAGCTTTGCTGATATCTTCCAAAGTAAATTTTACTCGGTCAAAAAGTGAAGTAATCAATACCTCTGTTTCTCCGTTGGCTAATGTCAGCACTATAACTCTTACTTTCTGTCCTTTCATTTTATTTTTTAGCTTTTCATTTTCTAATATAAAATCGAAATCTAATTCTCCAGATGCAATTCGTTCCCATAGCTTGCTATAATTTCTTTTTTGCAAGCGAAAAATAAAATCTACTTCCAAATCATAATGCTGCTGAATGAATTTTACTGAAGGATAACCACGATCATAGATAAATAATAATTTCTTTTGATTTAATGAACGCATTTGAGTGATAACTTCGGGTAATTGCTCTTCCGCCAACGTTTGTTCACCTATATTCCAAGCCGCAAGACGAGCACTACAAATCAGCGAAGTACACAAATCAACAAACAAATTGCCAATGGTGGCATTGTGCCTGTTGTTCCATTTGGTTTAAAGCGGCCAAACTCGGATACAATTTCCTCAGAGCTGGGTAATCTCATACCAGAACCATCTGCTGCAATAAGTCTATAGCCTCTCCAAGTTCCATACTCAGGTTCATCCTGATAGGCTGTTTGGATGCTTAGCTCTAATAATTCTTGAAAGCCTGTATGGCAAATCTTATACCTTGCTTTAGAAAAAGCTTGCTTTGAGGGTGGAGTTTTACATGTCAATGGCTCCATAAGTTCACATTCTATTCCCAAACTTTTTTTAACTAACTTTAAAATCATAGAAAATACTGTCGAAAAAGGAAGTTTTCTTGTTCGTGTAAAACTGTTTTTTCCAACACAATGGATTCTCTGAAAAGCTTTCGAGTATATTATATTTTTAATTTGTAGAATAAATTTTTCCTTTTTGCATGTTTCACCTAAAAAGGACACATTTTAAACTTCTTTGTTGAAATAAAATAGAAACAAAAGTGCTGTTTCCTGCGGCTTCTGGATAATTTAATGGTAAAAGTTTTAGAGAGAAATTTTATACACTATCGCTGATATTTTTCCTTAAGTTGACGCCATTGGCTGAACGGATACTCGTAAAATTGTGCTTTTAACATGGGTTATCAGTTTAAAAATGTTGCTAACTAGTATATCTGAATGTAACATCAATTAACGTGTATAAATAAAGCAATCTAATGGAAAATAGTTATAATGCCGATGCAATAAAAATCTTAAGGGGTCTTGATGCTGTAAGGAAACGTCCAGGTATGTACATTGGTGACACTGATGATGGATCTGGCTTGCACCACATGGTATATGAGGTTGTTGATAACGCAATAGATGAATCTTTAGCTGGATATTGTGATAAAATTGAAGTTAGCATAAATAAAGATGGTTCAGTATCTGTAACTGATAATGGTCGTGGCATTCCAACTGACATTCATGAAGAAGAAGGAATATCAGCAGCAGAAGTAATAATGACTCAACTCCATGCTGGTGGTAAATTTGACAATAATACCTATAAAGTTTCTGGGGGATTACATGGTGTTGGAATCTCAGTTGTGAATGCATTATCAAGCTGGTTGGAATTAATTATTTGGCGCAATAAGAAAGAACACTTTATGCGTTTTGAAGATGGTGAGTCTATTGAACCTTTAAAGGTAGTCAACGAAAATACAAACAAAAGAGGAACTAAAGTCACGTTCATGCCATCAACAGAGACTTTTAATGGCATTAATTTCAGTTACTCAACGCTTGAAAGTCGTATAAGAGAATTAGCATTTTTAAATTCAAATATCGACATTACTTTACGTGATTTGCGCAATGAACCATATACAGAATCTCATTTCAATCAGAGCAATCAATCTAAAGACAATTTTGGTACAGCAAATTTTGTGCAGTATTTAGATAAGAATAAGACACATGTAACTAAAATTGCCAGTATGAAAGGAGATGCAGAAGATCTTGGCATCAGCTTGGAAATATCGATGGAATGGAATGATTCCTACTATGAGAATATGTTGTGTTTCACTAATAATATACGGCAACGAGATGGTGGTACGCATTTGGCAGGATTTAGATCTGCACTAACTAGATGTATCAATACCTATGCAACTAATGAAGGGTTTTTAAAGAAAGCAAAAGTAAATTTAACTGGAGAGGACGTTAGAGAAGGTTTAACTTGTGTTTTATCTCTCAAGATGCCTGACCCTAAGTTTTCTTCACAAACAAAAGATAAACTAGTTAGTTCTGAAGCACGTGCAGTTGTAGAAAGTATAGTTTCTGATAAATTGAGCACAATCCTTGAAACTGATCCCAAATTGGCGGCAAGCATAGTAGAAAGAGCAATTAGGTCAGCAAAAGGAAGAGAAGCCGCAAGAAAAGCACGAGAGTTAGTTAAAAGCAAAAACAATATTGATATTGCAACTCTGCCAGGAAAGCTTGCTGATTGTCAGGAAAAAGCTCCTGAGTTATCGGAATTATTTATAGTAGAGGGTAATTCAGCAGGTGGTACTGCAAAGCAGGGGCGTAATCGTAAAACACAAGCAGTGCTTGCCTTAAGAGGAAAAATTCTAAACGTAGAACGTGTAAGTTTAGATCGTATTTTTTCATCTGCAGAAATAGGCTCTTTAATTACTGCAATTGGTGCTGGAATAGGTAGTGAACACTTCGATATTGAAAAAGCTAGATATCATAAAATTATCATCATGACAGATGCAGATGTTGATGGTTCACATATAAGAACTTTGATTCTAACTTTCTTTTTTAGACACATGCGTGAAGTTATTGAAAAAGGCTACTTATACATAGCACAGCCACCCCTCTATAAAGTTACAAAAAATGCTAAAGACACTTATATTAAAGATGACGAAACTTTTGAAGAGTATATAATAAACTCAGCAGTTAAAAGATTAACACTAAGTGGTACAACTACAGAATTTAACGACTTGCGCCTTATTTTGAATAAATGCGTTAGCATTTCTAATATTAGCAAAAATTATGATAGAGAAATACCACAAAATCTCTTAGAGTCATTGCTAATTTTAAGCAAAAAGAATGCTCTATCATCGGCTGATGAGATATTAAAGTATTTAAAATTAATGTACAGTGAATATACTTGGGAAGTAGAAATAAAGGATGAAGAAAAAGAAATTCACATCTCTAAA
The DNA here is from genome assembly GCF_963931955.1 of Wolbachia endosymbiont (group A) of Longitarsus flavicornis. Lineage (NCBI taxonomy): Bacteria > Pseudomonadati > Pseudomonadota > Alphaproteobacteria > Rickettsiales > Anaplasmataceae > Wolbachia > Wolbachia endosymbiont (group A) of Longitarsus flavicornis. The sequence continues at coordinate 862,746 of NZ_OZ008337.1, forward strand.
TTATTTCAAGGATTGGCAGACAAATATATATTTGCACTTAGTATGCTTGAAGGCAAAGATATGCAAAACATATTAAGTTTGCTTGATGGTATAAGTAATTTATTTAATGGTGATTCATTTTTAAAGTCACAAGAAACTGAAATAAGAATCACTTCTCCAAGTACGCTTGCAAAAATAATAATGGACTATGGTAAAAAAGGTTTAACTCTGCAGAGATTTAAAGGTCTTGGTGAAATGAATGCTGATCAGCTATGGGATACTACGTTAAATCCTGAGGCTAGAACTTTATTAAAGGTTGAAATAAAAGATTGTGAAGAAGCTGATTCCATATTTTCAATATTAATGGGTGATATAGTTGAACCACGCCGTGATTTTATTAATAGCAATGCACTTAATGTGCATGATGTTGATATTTAAATTTAGAAGACACATAAACTTAGCAAAATGTACGAATGTTATATTTTGAAAGCTATATGCAGTTTTGCCTCATATACAGCAATATTATCTCATTTCTAGCTGTAACTATAAATGTATGGATTTTTTATCGTACTATGTTATAATTAACGTCTTGCTAAAAATTAAATATTGATGAATGAACTAAGAAAGTTAAGTATTACACAAATGCATGACGGGCTCAAAAAAAAGAGTTTTTCTGCCGTTGAACTTGTAAAGGCGCACATTAGTGCGGTTGAAAATGAGAAATTAAATGCATTTATAACAAAAACCCCAGAGATAGCAATGAAAGCTGCTAAAGCTGCAGATGAACATTTCTCTAGGCAAAAGGATGATTTAATCTCGCCGCTCATGGGTATACCAGTTGGCATCAAAGATCTATTCTGTACAAAAGGAATAAAAACAACAGCATGCTCAAGAATGCTGGAAAATTTCGTTCCGACTTATGAATCTACAGTATCTGACTTGCTTTTAAAAAGTGGAGCAGCCATGCTCGGTAAGCTTAATATGGATGAATTTGCTATGGGTTCTGCGAACACAAACAGCTATTTTGGCCCTGTTGAAAATGTGTGGATTAGAAAAAGTGATGGGGAAAAAGTTGTTCCTGGTGGATCATCTGGTGGATCTGCAGCATCGGTGGCTGGATTTTTATGCGCTGGAGCACTAGGGAGTGACACCGGTGGATCTGTACGCCAACCAGCAGCTTATTGTGGAGTAGTTGGAATAAAGCCAACTTATGGAAGATGCTCGCGTTTTGGTATGATTGCATTTGCGAGTTCTCTAGATCAAGCAGGAGTCATTACTCGTTCTGTCTCTGATTCAGCATTAATGCTGGAAGCAATTTGTGGCTATGATACAAAAGATTCAATATCAAGCGAAAAGCCAGTGCCTAAATTTTCTAGCTTTATAAATGGCGATGTCAAGGGTAAGCGTATTGGTATACCAAAAGAATATAGGATGGATGGAATTTCAGAGGAAATAGTCCATAATTGGGAGAAAGTTGCTTCCTATTTAAAAGAAAATGGCGCTGAAGTTGTTGACGTTACTCTGCCACATACTAAATATGCAATACCAGTCTATTATTTAATTTGTTCTGCTGAAACTTCGTCCAATCTTGCTCGTTATGACGGTGTGCGTTATGGGTTCAGGGTTGATGCTGATACCCTTGAAGAAATGTATTCACTAACAAGAGCAGAAGGTTTCGGTAAAGAGGTGAAAAGAAGAATTTTAATTGGTGCTTATGCGCTTTCCTCAGGTCATTACAATGAATATTGCGAAAAAGCACAGTGTATCAGGGCATTAATCAGAAATGATTTTATAAAAGCGTTTGAAAAAATAGATTACATACTTGTGCCATCTGCTCCAACAGAAGCTTTTGGCTTAAATGAAAAGCCAGATCCGCTAATTATGTGCATCAATGATGTGTTTACTGTGCCAGCAAGTCTGGCAGGATTGCCTGCTATTTCTGTTCCCGTTGGGCTCTCCAATGAGGGTTTACCACTTGCCTTGCAAGTAATTGGAAATTATTACGACGAAGCTGGAATATTAAATGTGGCAAGTGTGATAGAGCAAAATTGCGGCAGAACAATTAGCACTGATTTCCATCCAAAAGGGTGTCATTCCAGCGTGTGAAACTGGCATAAAACGAAACTAGAATTAAATGTAAAACTTACTTGACAAACTCCGCCAGCCCTCTTATCATGAAACTGAAGCTATTTATTTATCTTCTCTGTACAGATTAAATGACAAAAAAACTCACGTATCTGGCGTCCCATGTTTAATTTTTTGCACTATGTGCACCTTATGTCTTTATAAAATTCTAGGTTTTTACCTAATATAAGCTGAAATGCGCTTATAAAGCATTTAAAACATCAAAAAACGCCGATTTAAAAATGGATAGTGAATAACTAGCTACCCTAGGGTTTCTTTTGCCTTTTTTTTCGTTTGGTAAATTCCTTAATATTTATAGCAACATGAACTGGGCAGGAAGGTGTCATTCCAGTGCTCCTTTTTTTGTCATCCCAGCGTCACGCGTTGGTTTCAACATTATATCATGAACTTTCTAAAATTCATTGAGTTATGCTTTCAAACGGTAGTGCCGGGATGTGAGTATAATAATTATCGGTACATAAAAGTCATAGCAGATAGGCTGGAAGCGGCGAGCGCTGGTGAAGTGAAACGAATAATATTCAATATGCCTCCGCGTTCAATGAAGTCCCTGTGCGTGAGTGTTGCGTGGCCTGCATGGATACTGGGAAACCAACCAACTGCGAGAATAATAGTTGCAAGTTATTCTCAGCGGCTCAGCGAAAAGCACTCGCTCGACACCAGGTGCGTGATGCAGTCTAGTTGGTATAGAGCGCTATTTCCAGAGATAGAACTATCCAAAGATCAGAATACCAAATACAAATTTCAAACAGTGCAGAGAGGATTTAGAATCGCAACGTCCGTTGGAGGGACGTTAACAGGTGAAGGTGGTGATTTCATCATCGTGGATGATCCACTGAGTCCCACCCAAGCTTTGAGTGAAACGTTTAGAAAGCGTGCTACAAACTGGTTTGACCAGACTTTAGTAGCCAGGCTCAACAATAGAAAAAAAGGAGTAATTGTTCTTGTGATGCATAGGCTACATCAAGAAGATTTAACCGGGCACCTTCTCTCCAAACCGAAAAACATATGGAACCATACTTGTTTACCGATGATATCTGAAAATAAGGAGATTATCTATTCAATCAAAAAGCCAGCGCCTCCTTTTCTTGTTCCTGTCACCCGAGTAACTACAAATGAGTACAAAAGCTGGATTACAGCATCAAGTGCTAGAATGACACCACCCGTAATATTATACTCAAGAGAAGAAGGTCAGTTGCTATATCCCCTCGATGGAGGAAAAGAAGAAGTTGAGATGATAAAGGTTGAACTTGGGAGTTACGCTTTTGCTGCACAATATCAACAGAACCCTCTGCCACTTTCAAGTGGTATAATTAAACGAGAGTGGTTGAAGCGCTATAGAAATTTTCCTGATAGTCTCTCATATGTCACTCAGAGCTGGGACACTGCAGTTTCAACAAGCAGCATGAGCAACTTTAGCGTCTGCACCACCTGGACAAAAGTGGGCAATAAATTCTATTTACTTGATGTATATCGCGCAAAGCTTGAGTATCCAAAGCTTAAAGAGCAAGTTTTGTCCTTAGCAGCAAGATGGACACCACACGCAATTTTAATCGAAGCAAAAACAAGTGGTCAGCAATTGGTGCAAGAGCTAAAAGCAAATAGTGATTTACCAATTATCGAAATAATGCCACATGATGACAAACTCACTCGATTTTATCAAATTGTTCCGACTATAGAGTCTGGCAAGGTTTTTCTGCCGCACCAAGCAGTATGGCTGAATGATTTTGAGTATGAAATTTTAATGTTCCCAGAAACGCGCCACGACGACCAAGTGGATAGTACCGTGCAATATTTGCAGTGGGTGAGAAACAGTACCTCTAGGGTCGCAGCTTTACGGGCATTGTGATTTGAGCCTACCAGATCCAAGTAGTCAGCTACTTGGGTGACACCATTCTTTTTCCTGAATTCCAGTGTTAGCTACTTGGATGACACTTTTGTACTTGATGCAAGATTATATCTTGAAAAAATTAAGTTTTAGTGCTATTAAATAGTTGTAAATTTTGTCTCTGTGGTAGCTTTATGAATGTTGAAAGTAAAAAAATACATGATGCTAAAATAAAATTACCAATATTTCTTGATTATCAATCTACTACTAAAGTAGATCCCCGTGTTTTAGAGGTGATGATACCTTACTTTGGTGAGTTCAGTAATGCACACTCTCGCAGCCATTCATTTGGTTGGACTGCTGAAGAAGCAGTGGAAAAAGCAAGGAAACATATCGCTGATCTGGTGAACGCAGATAGCAAAGAAATTATCTTTACCTCAGGTGCAACTGAGTCAAATAATACGGCAATCAAGGGTGTTGCTCACTTTTATAAAAATAAAGGAAATCATATAATAACTGTCTGCACGGAGCATAAGTGTGTTCTGGATTCTTGTCGGCATCTGGAAAATGAAGGCTTTAAAGTTACATATTTGCCTGTTAAGCAAAACGGAATTATAGATTTATCAAAGCTTGAGGAAGCAATTACTGATAAAACAATCCTGGTTTCAGTGATGATGGTAAATAATGAAATCGGAGTAATTCAGCCTGTAAAGGAGATTGGTAAAATATGCAGAAAGCATAATATATTCTTCCATACAGATGCAGCTCAAAGCTTTGGAAAAGTTCCAATTGATGTTAATGAGATGTGCATTGATCTCATGAGTCTCTCTAGCCACAAAATTTATGGACCTATGGGAATAGGTGCATTATATGTACGTAGAAAGAATCCTCGTGTTAGGCTGATACCACTAATTAGTGGTGGTGGACAGGAAAGAGGCATGCGTTCTGGAACAGTTCCAACACCTCTTGCAGTTGGTTTTGGTGAAGCGGCACGTATTGCTAGAGAAGAAATGAAAAAAGAAACAACTAGAGTGGAAGAATTAAGGGATATTTTGTATAACAAGATAAAAGAAGCGTTTCCTGATATCGTTTTAAATGGTGATTATGAAAATAGAATTCCTGGCAACCTAAACTTGAGCTTTCCCTATGTTGAGGGTGAGTCTCTCATCATGGCAATCAAGGATTTAGCAGTAAGTTCTGGTTCTGCGTGCACGTCTGCGTCTCTTGAGCCTTCCTATGTAGTACGGTCGCTAAATAATGGCCATGACCTTGAGCATTCATCAATTAGATTTGGCCTAGGCCGATTTACAACTAAAGAAGAAGTTTTGTATGCAGCAGATCTTGTTGCTAAAAATGTTGGCCGACTGAGAGAAATGAGCCCACTTTGGGAGATGGTACAAGAAGGAGTAGATTTGAACACCGTGAAATGGGACTCTCATTAAATGTATCCGTTCCAACTGCAAATGCACTTTGAAATTACTCTGTACCGTTCACACTTAATTCTTCAATCTCACTAATAGAAAGGCCAGTAAACTTGACAATAGTGTTGATATCAACATTATTAGCCAGCATTGCTTTTGCGACTTCAATTTTCCCTTCAATTTTCCCTTCCTCTTTACCAATTTTGATGCCTTTTTCAGTAGCAAGGTCAAGTCTGTATTCAAGAATAGACTTCTTTCAAAATTCATGTATGGAGCTCAAAATTGTGAATTGCAGCAATCAAATTAAACCTTAAACCAAAACGTTTTCGTCGGTTTCTATACCTGTCCGAGATGATTTTAAACCTTTTCAATAAGCCAATTACGTTTTCAACAATTGCCCTTTGGCTCATAAGTGCCCTGTTCTCTTTTTTTTGTTCTTTGCTTAACGGATTCTTTTTCATTTTCCTGTGCGGTAATACAACATTTTTGTGTATCTTCTGCATTCCCCTGTAGCCGGCATCAGCTAAGATTTTGGTGTCCGGTAATATTGCTACCTTTGATTCTCTAAACATCCGAAAATCGTGTTTTCTACCATTCGAGAAAGATGTGCATATGACTTTTTTACTCTTCTTCTCTGTTACTATTTGTGTTTTTATAGTATGCCTTTTTTTCTTTCCAGAGTAGAAGGGCTTTTGCTTTTTTTTGGTCTCTCTACTGGCGTTTCAGTTCCGTCTATTACTAAAACTTCATATTCTACATCACTCTTTAATAGCTCTTTTTTTCCTGGTAATGCAAAATCTGGATGTTTTATTAATATGTCTTCTACCTATCTTATTATTTTAAAACTGTTACTTTCACTCATGCCATAGCTTTGCCCAATATGAAAATATGTACGATATTCTCTTATATATTCCAGTGCCATAAGTAGCCTGTCTTCTATGCAAAGTTTACTTTTTCTTCCACTTCTAGCTTTTTTTCTTTTATCCTCCACTTCTAGAATTTCTACCATTCGCTCAAATGTTGCTTTTTTTACCCCTGTTAAACGTCGAAACTTTTCTCCTTCTAACTTTTCTATTTCCTTATATTTCATGCTTTCAAATACTTCATCTTACACTCCCTCTAACAATTTTGAAAGAAGTCTAATGGCTTCTTCTTTGCGTAGATCCATTATTCTTTCTTCGTAAGCTACTAAATCTTTTTCATTCCAGCTAAACCTGTCTAATTCATCGTAGGCTAACTTTATTATTGGTGCTTTTTCTGCTATTTTCCTTAAGTCTTCTTCCGTAGTTTCATCTGCATATTTGAAGAAAAATAACCAACGATCCACTATGCTTTCTAGCTGTTCTTCCTTATTCTTAGGAAATTTAGGTAGTTCAATAAATACAAATTGAAAATCTTTTAAGTCATGCTCATTGGTTTTCTCATCTCTTATAGTGTGGCTGGATATATAATCAAGCTTATCAGGAAATAAATTACAATTAGAGATAGCAATAAAGAAAACCTTCTTTAAATCAATGTACTTACCAGATTTATCTAATTGTCTTGAGTAAGCCTTAGCAGCATACAGTTGAGCTCGTTTTTCGAAGCCTTTATCGCGAGTAAGCTGCATTGCAATCACATACCTGGCCCCACTAGAATCCCTGCAAAGAACATCAACTATACTTTGCTTATCAGATGCAATTTCAGGATCCATTATAGTACTGAGGAATTCCACTTCTTGTATAGTATTTATCTCGGTAAATCCTAAAATATCATTCAAAAAATGTATGAGAATATTCTTATTTTTTTCAGTGCCAAATATTTTTTTGAAGGTCAAGTCCAGCTTAGGGTCGAGAAACTTAGATAAAGCCATAGCCAAAGTGCTTAAAAATATTAATAATTATACACACAATTATTCAACCATATTTTTGAAGATAGCTATAGCTATGCCGCCGCGAACCGTCATACCGCCGCGGTATCTCTAGATCCCGCTAACAAGCAGCGGGATGACGAATTACTATACCACCGAGAACCGTCATACCGCGATTCATTCGCGGTATCTCGGCATAGATTCCGCTAACTAGTAGCGGAATGACGATTGTGTATCGTGTTTTGCTAAAAAAAAAATCACAGAATGCAGTCTGGTTACATTACTCTAGCTATACGCAACAACTTTACTTTCAACAATTTTGTGAGCAATAATACGACTTTCACAATCAATATTTATTATATCAGATAGTGAATTAATATCGGTATAACTACCAAAACTTTCCATTGTTGATTCCACTACCTCTACTATTTCCAAAAAGCCGATTCGTGACTTCAAAAATTCATTAACAGCTATTTCATTTGCAGCATTGAGCACAATACTATTTGCTTGTGGAGTAGAAGAGTTTAACACTTCCATGCTAAGCTTTAGCACAGGGAAATGCTTATGGTCTGGCTCTTGAAAGGTCAATTTTCCTTGCTTTGTTAGGTCTAGTTTATAATTTAAAGCTGATCTTTCCGGCCAAGATAGAGCATATGAAATAGGAATTGCCATGTCAGTCTCTGCAAGCACAGCAAAGTTGAAACCATCCTTATAAACTACGATTCCATGTACTATTGACTCAGGATGCACTATTGCTTCAATTTTATCCGGGCTGATGTTAAACAAGTTATGTGCTTCTATTATCTCTAGTGCCTTATTCATCATTGTTGCGCTATCAACCGAGATTTTCTTTCCCATATTCCAAGTGGGGTGACTAAGCGCCTTATCTACCATAACATTTCTTAATTGCTCAAGGCTATAATTTAAGAATGGTCCACCAGAAGCAGTAAGTATGATCTTTTCTACGCATTTGTCGTCATTTTGCAAAATTTGAAAAATTGCGTTGTGCTCAGAGTCAATAGGGATTATTTGTACATTTTTTTCTTTAGCTTTTTTGAGTAATAACTTTCCACCGCAAACAATGCTTTCTTTGTTTGCCAATGCAATGACTTTGGTACCGCTTTCTATAACTTCCATAACTGGCCCAAGGCCTGCAATGCCAACTATTGCAACAACTGAGAGATCAACAGGTATAGCAGCAACATTTGTAGCACCAATTGCTATTTTTACATCTGTACCAAGTAAACTTTCTTTCAAATCTTTGTAAAGCCTTTCATCGGAGATAGCAACATATTTTGCATTTAGCAGTTTTGCTTGGTGTGCCAGTAGAGCAAAGTTCGAATGGGCACTTAGTGCTTCCACTTGGTATTCTTCTTTTCTCTTTGAGAGCAAATCTACAGTCTTTTTTCCAACACTTCCTGTTGACCCTAAAACTGAAACCTTTTTCACTAAGACAAACTCATAACAATAGCAACTTTTCTTGCGAACCCAACTATTCAATAGTTTTTAAGTGTTTAACCAAGTTCATGTCCGTGGTCATCGCCAACAGATGGTGAAGGACCAGGTGAAAAAGATTGACCATGGTGATCACCTGCATCATGCATGTCTTGCAAACCATCAGCATTATGAGCTATTTCGTTATTGGCATGAGGGTAATCATCTGAGTGATGTCCATCATCACCATGAGCCATATCCATTCCTTCTGATGGCATATCTTCCCCACCTCCACCTGAAAAATATTCTGCAAGGCCTTCAAGAAATTTTATGCCAAACATATTACCTGACTTTCCAAACAATGTTACTAGACTACTACCACTCACTAAACCTTCAAACACGTTACTATAAGCAGCAATTGCTCCTTCATGAAAGTTGAACAACCATTTCATTCCATCGACAACTGTTGAAACAGAGTCACTATGACCAAGACCAAAACCACTTTTTTCACCAGCAGCCTCTTGGTGTTGCTGCTGCGCTTGCCATTCTGCAATGTTTGGACCTTGAGCTTCACTCATAAGTTTTTATTCTCAACCTTAAGTTATTATTTTATCACAAATATTGCAAAATATCAATAGAGCTTTTGAATATAGCTAATACAAACAATTCTGTTATCTTATATAGGATCCAGTTTGAAAAAAATCTGAATTCCAATGTCCACTACCTTTTACAAAGTTAAAACTTAAAAATATGACTGTTAGCAATAGTGTATATATCTTTAGCTATATATAATGAATGAATTTTTTTATATATTCGTTATTAGTATTTTGTATTTCCTGAACAGTTCCATGGGAAATGATCTCCCCTTCATATAATACTGCTATTTTATCAGCTATTTTAAATGCGCTATGAATATCATGTGTAATCGTGATAATTGTAGGGTTAAAGTCTTTAGATAATTTTATTATTATCTCGTTTACTATATCTGACATAATTGGGTCCAATCCTGAAGTTGGTTCATCCAATATGATGATTTCTGGGTTGTGTGCAATCGCCCTTGCAAGTGCTACTCTTTTTTTCATTCCACCTGACAACTCTATTGGAAACATATCTGCTATGTTTTCCTCCAGTCCAACATCATTTAATTTCTCGATTGCTAGCTGTTTTGCCTCCTTTTTGCTGATATTAAAGCGCTTTTTATAATTAAAAGATATATTTTCCCACACTGTAACGTAGTCAAATAAAGCGGAATTTTGAAATAAAACCCCAAATTTATTTTTGCTTTTACTATTTATTTTAACAGACCCTGAGTCTGGAGCAAGCAAGCCGATAATTGTTTTTGTTAATACAGATTTGCCGCTTCCTGAGCCACCAAGTATGACTAATGATTCCCCTTTTGATATATCAAGATTTAGATCTTTTAGTACTGTCCTGTCATCAAAAGATAAGCTTAAGTTCGATATTGATATTATGGGGTTACGCATGTATCAAAGTAATCATGTAGTTTGCTAAAATGATCAGTATGGACGATAAAACAACAGTTGATGTTGTAGCAACACCTACTCCTCGTGCACCTTCTTTGCAATGGTAACCGTAATAGCAACTTGAGACAGAAATTATGGCGCCAAAAGCAGTTGCTTTAGCTAGCCCAGTTACAAAATCGTACGTATTAAAGAACTGAGCTGTGTATTTAATGTATATATTTAGATTGTGGTTAAATTCGAAGACTGCAGTGATATATCCTCCAAATATTCCTATTAGATCTGCACATACTGTAAGTATGGGAAATACTATGATTGACGCTAAAATCCTTGGTGCAATTAAATATTTGAAAGGGTTGATGTTCAAAGTTGTAAGAGCATCTATTTGTTCGGTGATGCGCATCGTACCAATTTCTGCTGCAACTGATGATCCAACCTTTCCTACCATTATTAAGCTGATCAAAACTGGTCCTAACTCTTTAATGATAGTGATCGTAACAAGTTTGGGTATTATCTGTTCTTGGTTAATTAATGGGTCACTCAAGCTACTTTGTAAAACTATCGCCGCTCCTATAAAAACTCCAGTGAGCCCAACAATTGGCAGAGAGAAAAAGCCTATCTCTATCATTTGTCTTGCTATGTTGCTAAAATAATATGGTGGCACGAAGCAGTGGTATAGAGATTGAATAAAAAATATGAATGCACTACCAAGCCTTAACAAAAAATTGATAAAGTACCTACCAATTATTCTAACACTATTTATATCAAAAAAGCTCACTTTGTATTCATTTTAGCTAGAGGTTAGTCTTACTGATTTTATTAAAATTTTTATTAACTTTATCGCAAAGTATAGCTGAGATATGTTTTAAGTTCAATAGCTAACGTAACTTTACCTTATACCGTACACAACTATACGAACGTTTATCTTTCTAAAAGCAATTTGCATAGCAAATGATGTCATTCCAGCGCGTGACGCTGGAATCCGGAAAAAAGAATGGTGTCATGCAAGTAGCTGACACTGGAATCCAGTTTTTTCATAATCATCAAAACGTTGTATTTTAACATAAAACGGCTACTTTTATGCTTACCAACTTAGCTGGATCCCAGTGTCAAGCACTGGGATGACATCTTCTCTAAAGGATTTATAACTTAAATTACATAAGCAAATCTTACTTATTTTACTATCCCTGTTTACTTCCTGTAAAAAACATGTTACTAATGTATTGTATTTTGTAGTAGAATGGAGGAAATTTTGGCAGTTCCAAAAAGAAAAAAGTCAAAGTCAAGGCGTAATATGCATCGTTCTCATCATGCTATTGAGCCTAAGAATATTGTGGTGTGTTCAACAACTGGGGAATTCATGTTGCCTCATAACGTAGCAGTTGATGGCAGTTACAAAGGAAAACGGGTTTTCATCAAGCAACAGGCAGAGTGACTATTATGATATGTTACCTACGGTCAATAATAATATAGTTATTGCACTTGACGCTATGGGGGGCGATTTTGCGCCTCTTTCCGTAATTCAGGGTGCTGGTTTTTTTTTAGACAACCTTGTTGACCCAGGCATTAAAGTTTTTTTTCATATTTATGGAGATAAGGAAGAAGTATCTCCTTTGCTTTTGAAATATAAAAAAGTAAGTAACAATTCTGAATTTACTCATTGTTCTGACAATGTTCTTGCAAATGATAAGCCATCTTTTGCACTGAGGCATCGTAAAGACTCAAGTATGAAAGCTGCAATTGTTGCAGTGAAAGAAGGTAAAGCTTTCGGAGTGGTGTCTTCAGGCAACACCGGAGCATTGATGGCAATTTCCAGATTTATTTTAGGAACATTACCAAATATTTATCGTCCTGCTATTGTCTCTATCTGTCCAACTAAGACAAAAAGCTTTGCTTTGCTTGACCTTGGTGCAAATGTCGATTGTAATGCCGACTCATTATTTCAATTTGCGTTAATGGGTAGTATATTTGCAAAAATAGCATTAAAAATTGACAATCCTGAAGTTGCTTTGCTAAATATCGGCACAGAAGAAGTTAAAGGTAATGACTCAGTGCGCGGCGCTTTTGAGTTGCTTAAAAACGCTCCAGGCATTAATTTCAAAGGGTATATAGAGGCAAGTGAATTTTTAGAGGGTAATATAGATGTGATTGTTGCTGATGGTTTTGTTGGCAATGTAATGCTCAAAACGGCTGAGGCAACCGCTAGTACCTTTATCAATCTAATAAAGCAGGAAGTATTCAACTCGTGGATAGCGAAAATGCTTGTTGGTATATTGTTAAAATCCAAACTAAATAAAGCTTTAACGCGTTTTAATCCCAAAATTAGAAGTGGAGCTATGTTTTTAGGGCTGAATGGTATCATCATTAAAAGTCATGGAAATTCTGATGCTATTTCTTTTGCCCATGCCATAAAATTTGCAGTAAATGCAATTAGTGAAAATTTAAATCAAAAGATAATTAACGGGGTAAGTCATATTGAATAAAAGTTTCATATTAAGCACTGGATCTTACCTACCAAGAAAAATGTTGAGTAACAACGAAATTGCATCGATAGTTGAGACGAGCGATGAATGGATAAGGCAGAGAACAGGAATAGTTCAAAGGCATATAGCAGATGAAGGAGAACTAACGTCAGATCTAGCTGTAAATGCAGCAAAAAGTGCTATAGAAAAAGCTAAAATTTCAGTAGATGAAATTGACTTGATTATAGTTGCTACAACAACTCCTGATAAAACTTTTCCTAGCTGTGCAACGATTGTACAAAGTAAGTTAAAATGTAAAAACGCATTTGCTTTTGATGTACAAGCAGTATGCTCTGGTTTTATATATGCAGTTGCAGTTGCTGATTCGCTCATAAAATCTAACAATAGAATTAAATATGCATTGGTTATAGGTGCTGAAATAATGTCTAGGATTGTTGATTGGGAAGATAGGTCAACTTGTGTACTCTTTGGTGATGGTGCTGGTGCAGTGGTGATGAAATCAGAAATGGGTAGAAGCGGTATAATATCAACTAACCTATACTCTGACGGCAACGTGGACATACTATGTACGAACGGAGGGGTATCCTCTACTGGTGATTCTGGAAAAATATGCATGAATGGAAGAGAAGTGTTTAAACATGCAGTGGATAAGTTAACAGCCTTAATAGAGGAAACTCTGAAATGCAATAATTTGAAAATTACTGATATTGACTGGCTAATTCCCCATCAAGCAAATATTCGTATTATTGAAGCAGTAGTAAAGAAGTTAGATTTCCCTATAGAGAAAGTGATTAATACCGTTGATCAACATGCAAATACCTCAGCGGCATCAATCCCACTAGCACTTGATTATGCAATACAAAAATCAAAAATAAAATTAGGAAACCTGGCACTGCTGATTTCAATAGGTGCAGGCCTAACCTGGGGTTCTGTGTTGCTGCGTTATTAGACTTCCTGCATTACCTCCTGTCACCTAACTCGTAGAACATCACAGGTTGCACCCATAAGGCACAGCCCATAACTGTACGAATACTGAGATATAAGAGTAATTTGTACCAAGAAAAAAGATGTCATCCAATGACCGAAGGTATGATAAAAATAATACAGAAAATATTGAAATTGCCATAAACAGTACAGATTTACAACAATACCCCAGAAGGAAAATAGTGCAGACAGAACGGCTATGAGCAGACATGATGTAATGTTGAGTATAAATCATTTGAACTAATACGAAAAATATGTTAGAATAGAACATAGCAAATGCAAATAGGTCAGTCATGACAGGCCCACAAGTAAAAAGTTCAAAACCTCCAAAGTTACCTACCCAGGTGACTAATGAAGATGAGAAAATTTTTGAAAAAGAGGAACATCAGGTAATCTATCGTGCTTTCCTAGATACTTTAGAAAATCCAGAAAAGCAAACGAAACAGGAAATAGAAAAGAAGAAACAGAAATTGAAAGAAGAACTTTCAGATCAAGAAAAACAAAAATTACAGAGTGATCTGAAGTCATTAGGGAAACTGTTGGGTCAATTACAGGGTCAAAATGAAGATGAAAAGAAAATTTTTGCTTTTGTATTTGAGAATAGAGAAGAGATATTCAAGAATATTAATCAAGAAGATATAAAGTTACTAAGTGAAGAAAATTTTCTTCAGTTTTTAGTTTCCGTATCTAAAAAAATTAAAAAAGAAAATTTAGCTAGAGAAGAGAATTTAAAGAATGGCAAAATAAAGCAAGAAGTAGCTGAATGTGTAGCTGATATACGTGGTACAGAAGCTTGGGATTGGGTTGTTGATTCTGCTAAACGTAAAATACCTTTGAGAGAATTATTAGAAAAAATACCAGGTCTCGGGAAAGTTTTAGGTGTTAAAAAAGAAGAGGATGAACCACCGCTCAGTGATGAAGAGATGGTAAAAACGTTCTTAAGTAAATCTTTACTTCCTATTACTCTTTTTGCTTTTTCAGCATTAATATTTGGCACTGGCCCAATTGCACTAGCAATTAGTGGTGGTCTCCTTGTATGGACTGAAGTAAGTACAATCAAAAGTCTTTTTTCAAATAACAAAAAAGGTACTTTGTATGACCCTAGCTCACAAGATAAAGATGATACAGAAAAGAGAGCAAAACTGAATGGAAAAATTCTCGAGGGCATTGATGATATTTTAAAAACCCCAGTTACAGGAGTTGAGAAAGGCACCCCTGTTCCTGAGCAAGTTACTTCGGTAGGAAAAGAAAAGAGTGAACAACAACCTGTTCCTGAGCAAATTTCCCAGGAAAACAACAGGGGAAACGAAAAGAGTGAGCAGCAAGATCGATCTTGGGCAGGAAAGGAAAACAAACGAAGGGAAGAGACCATAGAGCAGCAACCAAGTAAGACCTAGGTTTGCCAAAAGTGAGTTGTGTAAGAGGTCTAATATTATTCTATAGCACATACAACAGGAGTATGGTCAGACGGATTTTCTAGCTTACGCAATCTATCATCTATGTAGCATGTTTCCAATTTATCTACAGCTTGTGGTGATAACAGCATATAATCTATTCGCATTCCTTGATTATTTCTGAGTGAATTGCCTTGATAATGCCACCAAGTGAATTGTTGCAAATTTGGGTGGGATATTCTAAACGTGTCTTTAAACCCAAGATTCAAGATTGCTCTTAACTTCTCACGTTCTCTTATATGAAAGCACACTTGGCCATTCAATAAGTTTGAATCAAAGACATCAATTTCATCCGGTGCAACATTATAATCGCCAGCTATAATAGTTAACTCTTCATTCTTTAACAAAGTGCTCATCCTTTCATATAGGTTATCAAAAAACTTGAGTTTATATTCAAATGCTTGAGAGTCCAGGCTTTGACCATTTGGCACGTATACACTTCCTACCCTTACCTTCTGATTATTGTGCTTTATTATGCACTCTATATAACGCGCTTCTTGATAACCTTCTACGATATCAATCTTAAACTTCTCCAGTATTGGATATTTAGATAAAACACAAACGCCATTTCTTGCAACTTGTCCATAGATAGCATGTTCATATCCTAACTTTTCTATCTCTGCATAAGGAAATTGCTCTTCCGTACATTTTATCTCTTGCAGCAAAACTATATCTATCTGACTATCAACTATAAAACTACAAAGTTGGTTAACTCTTTTACGTATGGAGTTTACATTCCAAGTTGCAATCTTTAGCATCAACAATCCTTATTAATTATATCAATTAAACTCTCCCCAGTAGGCAACCTCGATGTTATAATTTTTTTCCATTTGATTAACTTTAAACTATCAGCAATGTTCTTACTCATAGTATATGCAACTGTATTATTCATCACATGAGATAGCCCACTTTTTAGAACTAATGAACAAAATACCCTTGCTGTCTGTGAGGAAAAAAAAGCAACACTACCAATTTTACCATCCAACAGTAAATTTTTACACCTATTAGTTAGACTCCTTTTAATGATTGTTTTATAGAGTACAACTTCTCTTACGTTAAAATCTTCTTCAGATAATCTCTTTTTTAGGTCACATGATACTTCTTGTCCTCTTATATATAAGAACTTTATTGCACTTGAATAGTGAGCTTTTATGAATGATATCAGACCATCAACGTTGCTGTCTGCTGAGATTATATCAGAAAATCCCAAATTTTTTGCAGCCTGCATGGTTGAATTACCAACTGTAATAATCGGAAAGTCATCCACTTTGCATATTTGACTAAAAGCCTTTACACTGTTTTTACTTGTGGATATTACAGCGTCAAATTCGTGCGCAGATATATCAGGATTTAAGTACTTTATTGTGAATACTGGTTCTATATAAACTTTGTATCCATACTTTCTCAATATATTTCTTGTATTGAACGAATCCAATAAAGGCCTCGTTAATAAAATAGACTTCATTCTGATTTATTTTACTACCAGTAAAATAATATCCTTTATACACAAATTACTAAATAAAAATTTTTATTTTTCAAATGTGACCTTACAACCGCCGCGGCGCTAACAAGTAACGGAATGACGAGTTTTACGCTTATCAAGTTGTAGGTAAATCCAGTTTGGATTAGCTATATATTTTTTCTACCATCCCCCAATCACTTCGCTTTGCAGCAAGTTTATTGGAGTTTTTGAAGAATAGTTAAAGTATATTAATACGCTTTTTCTAGTACTCTGCTTTTCTTCTGAAATGCATTGATCTTTTTTCTACCGTATTTAGTCTTTAGCGTACTTGGCCTTTTAAAGACCTTTTTGCTGTTACGTTTTTTAAATTGCACACTACAATCAAAATTTGGCTCTCCTTCTTTGTCTGCCAGTGCAGGCAGTCTTCTCTTATCTTGAGGTGTAACAAAAGATAGCGCATGCCCTTCAGCTCCAGCACGTGCAGTTCTACCTATACGATGAATATAGTCAGCTTGCGATTGTGGTGCATCATAATTGATAACATGTTGAATGTGGGGAATATCAAGGCCGCGAGAAGCAACATCTGTTGCAACCATGATTTGATTACGGCCACGACGAAAAGAATTAATGACCCTTTCGCGCTTGTGCTGCCTTAAATCACCATGGATTGCTAAAGCACTATAGTCATCTTTGTGCAATCTGCTAGCTAGCTGATCCGCTCCTTGCTTTGTTTTGACAAAGATAATGATTGATCCTTCGCGCTGACATAGTTGTATAACAAGCTTTCCATATTTTTCTGATTCTGATGCATAAACAACTTCTTGCTTAATTTTTACAGAAGTTGTAGCCTCACAATCAACAGAAATACGTTCTGGTCGATTAAGGTACTTCTCAGTAAGTTTAACTATATCACTAGGAAGAGTTGCAGAAAACATAAGAGTCTGCCGTATTTTTGGCAGATATTTCATGATCCCTTCAATTTGAATTCCAAAGCCCATATCAAACATACGATCCGTTTCATCAAGCACAAGAACGCTAACATTGCGAGTAATCAAAGTTTTACGCTCAATATGGTCCATAATACGACCAGGAGTACCTATTACAATTTGTGGTTTCTTCTGAAGCTGATTTAGCTGCTTAAAAATAGGCTCACCACCAATCAACAAAGCGACCCTTAGTGCAGAATTTTGGAATAAGAGTTTTTTTATCTCATTTGTTACCTGATGCGCAAGCTCCCTGGTTGGCACAATGACTAAAGCTGAACCAGCGTTAGGCTCATTCAGCAACTTAGCAACCAACGGAATAGCAAATGCCAAAGTTTTTCCAGTTCCCGTTTGAGCAGATCCGAGAATATCTTTACCTTGTAGCGCTAAGGGAATCGCTTGTATTTGAATCGGAGTTGGGACGAAAAGATTATTTTTATCTAGAGCTTGTGTAAGCGAAGCTGGTAGACCCATCTCATGAAAATTATTCACAATACGTTAATCCTATTAAAAGACTTCATAATAGATTAATCTTCCAATCTTAAGTTTATTGCAGATTTTTTATCTTCTCCGTTTCTACCGCGCTCTTCTTTAACTTCATAACTCACCCTTTCTCCTTTTATTCCCTTCTCTTTATTCTCTCCTTTAAGTGTCTCAGGTCTTATTCCTGAACGTTCCAATGTGCTAATATGTACAAAAACGTCACCCCCTTTACCTTCTGGCTTGATGAAACCATAGCCTTTTTCGGCATTAAACCATTTTACATTACCAAATTCCATTTAAACAACTCCTAAATTATTAACTAATATTACTAATGTGATGAAAAACTTTGAAATTACGATTGAGAATGCTTTAAGCTTAGCTATTGAAACTAAACCTTTATACTCCATAGTCTATTCTTAACATTACATGACAATAATACACAATTGTTGCACTTGATGCAAATAAAATTTTTAATCGTTAAGCGAACCTGCAACCGTCATTTCGCTAACTTTAATCGTCGGTGAATTAAATTGCCCACAAAAAGTTAGATCATCTGCAACTACTAAATTGCTAAACATATCCTTCAAATTGCTAGCAATGGTAATCTCATGTATTGGATACGTTATTTTTCCATTTTCTATAAAAAATCCGGAAGCGCCTTGGCTGTAATCGCCATTGATTAAATTGATACCAAAACCAAATAAATCAGTTACATATACTCCCTTTTTCACTTCCTGAATTAATTCTTCAAATGATACATTACCATTCTCAATGTAGAGGTTACTAGCTGCAGGAATAATTGCAGCATTACTTGCACGAGTTGCACTTCCGGTTGTTTCTGAGTTTAATTTTTTAGCCGAGTATAAGTCTAAAATCCAATTTTGTAATATTCCGTTTTTTACAAATATATTTTTCTTGCTAATTATCCCTTCTCCGTCAAATGGTCTTGATGCTATGCCTCTTGGCAATAACGGATCATCGATAATGCTAATTCTATCATTAAAAATTTGAGCGTTTAAACTACTCCTCAAGAAAGAACTGTTGCTCACAATGCTGTCGCCATTTATAGCAGAAGCGAAACTTTTTATTAGCCCCTTTGCTGCTCTTTTTTCAAAAATAACTGGAAATTTACCAGTTTTAATTGTACGTGAATTCAATTGATCAACTGCTCTTTTTGCTGCTCCTTTTCCTATTAACTCTGGCAACTTTAAATCACTAAAATTACATGCTATATCATAATCGTAACCAACCTTCATTTCACTTTCTCTTCCAGCAACAACAGAGACCTGATTAGCAAAGGTTGATTTACTAAACGAGCCAATAAAACCAGAAACAGTTGATAATACTGTATTCACTAAAGCGTATGAAGAAGAGGCTCCTTCAGAATTAGTGATACTCTTATGTGCGAGGGCTGAATTTTCTGCAGCTTCAGCAATTTCTTTTAGGTTATCAACGGTTACAACATTATTATCTGAGATACTTAAATCTACAGAAGAGGTATAATTACTACCATTTACAGCAAAATTAATGCAAGGATCTTCTGGCGCATTCTTTGCCATTTCTACCACTTGGCTTACCGTATCACTAAGATTATTCAAATCGTTTGTAGAAATATACGCAGCTTTGTTTTTACCTGCTATAGCTCTGATTCCTACAGTGCAATTTTTAGATTGTGATATCTGCTCAATTTTTGATAGACGCTGAGAAACTGAAGTCTTATTAGTTTCATATATTGTAACTTCCGCATCTTGATTCTGCTTTTTTATTAATTTAGTGATATCTGCTGCAATATTTAATATATTCATTTTCTGTTCCTTAGATTTTTATAAAGACTCTGCACCACTTATAACTTCAATTAAATCAGTTGTAATTGCTGCTTGACGAGAACGATTATAAAGCAATGCTAGTTTGTTCAGCATCTCTTTAGTGTTTCTGTTTGCTGATTCCATAGCAACCATTCTAGCACTATTCTCACTCGTTGCACTTTCAAGTAAAGCAGAGTAAAGAGCAATTACAACGTAATCTTGAACCAAAGATTTTAAAATAAATTCAATATTTTGTGGTTCATACTCATAGCCGTAATCTGTTATTGGACCAGCCAGAGAGTTATCAATCAAGGATGAGTCTTTACTCCATGGTTTTATTGTTTCCAACATTGGTTTTTGTGTGAAGGTATTATAGAATTTGCTATAAAAAACTTTAACTTTATCGTATTTACTTAGATCTATACCACCAACCAAAGCTTCTACGTGCTTTAACGTGATTCCCTTACTATTTTCAATTTTTAAGATACTTTTAGAGTCAAATCTATTTTTCCCTACATCAAAAGCTTTTTTACCAAGAAATACAATATCTACTTTTTTGCCATTTGCGATTAACTTATTTTGACTAAATTTGACAATAGAAGAGTTAAAGTTGCCGCACAAGCCACGATCAGACGCAATAATGAATACTAGGTAAGAACCGTCGTTACTGACATTTAGAATTTTTGCCAGTAATTCTTGATCAACTGATAGCATTAATGAAGAAATAATGCTATGCAGCTTAGATACATATAATTTTGAATTTAATAACTTCTTTTGGCTTTGTAACAACTTTGCTGCAGAAACCATTTGCATTATTTTCGTGGTTTTCTGTACAGACTTAATATTCTTAATTCTTAAGGATAATTCCTTTAAGCTCTTCATTTTGTATACAACCCTGATTTATTAAAATATATAATTGTTAGTGTCTAAAAGCAAGTTTTTTTGACATTAGAACCAAGTCTAACTAAAAAACTTGCAGGTTTATTATTTTGAAATAAGGGTTATATTAAGAGATCTACTCCAAAAATTGTTCAATAGAGGTCTTTGATGGTAATTTTCCATATATTATTATCATCACACTTTGTGGAGCCTTATAATATATAATAAACACAATTAAAACTATTGCAATTTGAACATTTATGATCCCATTGCTTTAGTTCTCTGTTACAACTTTTACACTTCCAGCCTGGATCAGGCAAAGCTTCTGAGCCCATCTTGTTTAGCCAATAAATTACCTTGTCGTGTTCTTGCAATGTAACCTTGAGCTGTATTACAATAAAGTAGATTGACATGTAATTAGCTTTTTTCATAGCAGTGTCTAAATATTGACTTGCAAGATCATATTTACCTGAACTCATTGAGGACAGAGCAAGTAAACAGTAACTAAAATAATAATCAGGGCGTAAGTTGTATAGTCTTTCAGCACCTTTACTATTCAAATTGATGTACATTTTAGCTGACTGAGGAGTAGGATTTACTGTATACTCTGCTTCTAGCACTGCAGAAGCTTTTCTGATTTTTCCAAGTTTAATATATAATTCTGCCTTTAAATAATTGATGGGCCGAAAGGTTGCATAATAACTTTGTGCTCTGAATAAAGACTTTATAGCCCCTTTAAAATCCCCTTTACTTTCATATTGTTTTGCCAAAGCACAATAAAAAACTGCAAACATTTCTTTATGGTCAAAGGGAAGAAAAATATTGAACTTAACTGCTTCCTTCAACCTCAAAATTGCATTAATCCAATCTTCTTTCAATATGCAATGCTCTATTTGAAAGGGAATAGATAGCATTTTATCGTTAATTGAACTAGAGCAATATTCTATAAATTTTTGAAAGACTACTTTTTCTTGTTTGAGGTAAACGATCAGCTTATTGGCCAGAAGTAGAGCTAAGTTACGATTTTTATTTGCAACGTTTGTTAAACCGTTACTGAAAAAGCTGTAATTTCCCGTCTTACCTGAGTTAAAGAGCTTTATTAAAGATAACCTATCGCTCTTCTCATTTAGACTTTTAACTACCTTTTGGGCGTTCTCTATATTGTCTAAGTCTATGCTAAAGAAAACTTCAAAGAGAAGCAATTCTTCCCTATCCCTTCTTCTATTTCTTATGTTGGCAAATGTTGATGAAATGGAAGAAAAAAAGCGTGCAAGTGCAATTAACAAAAATAATAAAACTACACAAGTAAAAATAATGAAATATAGATCAATACTTATAATGTAATTGCCTAATTCTAATTTTATTACTTCACCACTTACCTTGACCCATATGCCAAATAAAAACGAAAGAGCGAAAATTATAAAATAAATCATGAGATATATTGTAATAAGTGATGATATATTGTTGAAATATTCTTAGAAGCTACAATAAGACCATTCAATTTATTCAGCCATGGTTTGAACTCTGAATGCGTTAAATCTTTTACTGTAGTAGCTATACTTTGCCAATCATTATCATTTATTGACTCCTCAATTTCCGCAAATTTTACTCTTAACGGATCATTCCGATCGTTTATCTTTATCCAGTTTGAAATGATTTTTTTAGACAATGTACTTTTGTTGTAATCGATAATATCAATAGTTTTTTCAAAAGATAACTTCAATTCGTGTAAGGTATTTATCTCTTTCAAATTTTCTAATTCATCTACTGCATTTTCTATCTCTGGATCATCAAGCTCTGATATCAAAGGCTTTATTGAATTTATATGGTTATCAAATTTTGCTTCTCGCAATAACGAATTCTTCGTTTTAATCACAAGTAACAGCAATTTTGCAAGGTTCTTACATCTTGAATTATTATCACCTTGCTCACACTGAGTATGCTGACTTCTCTTTAAGTCAAATATCCTTTTTTCCGTTCTAGATTGATTAACTTCAAGTAACATTCTAAGCTCATCCATGCCTTCCATTAAAGTTTTCACATTATTTTCACTCTCTTGCTGATTTATTTTTAAAAAGATTATGTTATTTATTGTGATGTAACCGGTAAATAACAATACAATTAAGAACCAACCTATGTACTTTTGCTGAGTATCATTCATAACGTAATATCTCTGCAGGATCTTGTGCAGCTGCCTGTAATGCAGGAGCAATTGTCGCTAAAAATGATAAGAATAATGCAAGTGCAGAAATGTTCACTACATCTTGAGGAACTAATATCATTGGTAAACTTGAAAAAAAGTATATCATAGGATCAAACAGCTTGACGTTAGTAATGTTTTCTAAAAACACTCTAATGCTTTCGATATTGAGAGAAAAAACGACACCTATAATACAGCCAAGACAAGTTCCCGTAAAACCGATTAATAGACCACAAGCACAAAATATGCGCATAATGCTTCCACTTGTTGCACCAAATGTACGCATAATTGCAATCGCGGATTTCTTTTCTTGCACTATCATCATTAAATTTGAGATAATATTAAACGCTGCTACAACTATAATCAAAGTAAGAATTAAAAACATCACATTTCTTTCAGTTTTTAAAGCACTAAAATAATGGCTTTGCTGTGATTGCCAACTTTCAGCTTCCATTCCTATTTCTTTTTCTATAGCATCTGCCAGCTTATCAGCTCTAGTAACGTCGTCTACAAGTACTTCTATATTTTTTATGCTATTTTCATAATTAAAAAAGGCTTGTGCTGATTTTAGAGGCATATATATCAAGGTATTATCATACTCAAACATACCCATATCAAATATTGCTATAACTTTATATTTTTTCATTCGCGGCATTTCACCAAGTAATACATCAAATTCTTCAGATGATATAAACGTAATTTCGTCGCCATAGTCAATGTTCAAAGCTTCTGCCAATCGTGCTCCTATTATTATCCCTTCATCAAATTTTGTTACATCACCTATAATTACATTATTTGTAACGGCAGTACTATCAAGCAAGTCTTTAGTTGACACACCTCGCACTACGCTACCTGCAATTTTACCATTTGCTGCAATAATGACTTGATCATTGGTCATAGGAGTAGCTTTTAATATACCAGGAATTCTCTCAATAGATTTTGAAACTGCGTAGTAATCTGAATTTATGTTCCTATCAAAATAAACGTTAATATGGCCATCAATGCCAAGTATTGAGTCAAGCAACTTTGCTCTGAATCCGTTCATCACAGACATCACCACTATTAGTGTTGCAACTCCAAGGGCAATGCCGATAATAGAGAACAAAGTCATTATAGAGCAAAATCTGGCATTTTTCGCTCGCAAATAGCAAGCAGCCATAGTAATTTCAAAGGCAATGGACATTACAAAATATTTTGAGGTTAGACATTATATTTTTGAAACTTCGTATAATTGTAGACTTTTCTTTATTTAAAAACTAGAGATTTTTGCTTCCTTAAATTTAGCAGGCTTATAGAATATATTCAATACCTTAACACACAGCTATACGAACATTTGTTTTTGTTAAGGTAATTCATACAGTAAATGGTGTCATGCCAGTGCTTGACACTGGCATCCAGGAAATTTTTGCTTGCAAATAAGTAAACTGATTTGGTGAGCGTAGAAAGCAGCTGATCTTATGCTGAATAAACGTTTTTGATGAGGTTGCATGAAAGCTGGATCCCAGTGTCGAAGCACTGGGATGACACCCTTCCCTGGTAGAGATTTGCCCTCAAATCACAATGTTCGTACAGTTATGACCTTAACATTAGAATTTCAAAATCTTCCATATACATCATCCAACCTCACTATATCATTATCAGATAAATGCTCTCCTATCTGAAATTCAACTATTTCAAGTGGAAAGCTTGTGCTTCTATTTTCAATCCTATGGGAAACTTCCCTTGGGATTTCTATCATATGGTCTTTTACTATAGCATATTCTTTGTCTTCTAAACTAACATACCCAACTTCTGATAGCACTATATGGTATTCATCTCTATAGTGATGGAATTGCTTAGAAGTGCAGCTTAATGGATTTATAAAAAGATATTTTACAAGAAAATTTTCGCTCATTAAAATTATACTACAAAATCCCCATGGTTTAACTTCTTTTCTTATTGCCTTTACTTTCTTAACTTTATGAATAAATGAAATTAGACTTTTGTTTGGTTGCTTACAAGCTCCACCCAATAAATTTTTATTACTTTCTGTCGTTGAAACTGGTTCTTTTTCTCTAATCACATGCTGAAATGACACCGGTTCTTTACTAAACTTCTCACTCAATTCTAAAACTGAATTCCAAGTTCCAACATCCAACCAATCGAAATTAGCTTCTATCATTGCAACGTTTTTTGCTTTCTCCATCACCAAGTAATCAATGGATATGTCTTTAATTCCTGCAAAATCTCGTTGTTTTAAATATAGAAATCTCTCTTGCGGTGTGAAATGTTTAAAACATGAATTGTAAAGATTCGGGGCAGATTTTTTGATCTCATCTATGTAGCGTTTTGCTTTAAACACAAATATTCCAGAGTTCCAATAATGATTATTATCTAATTCATGCACGGGTTTTTCTGTGAAATCTTTCACTATATGATATTTTTCTTTCTGATCATAAACTGCATTTATATAACCGTATTCAGAATTGAATTCATGAGGCTTAACCCCAAAAGTGACTATAGAGTTAGTTTCAGAGGCTAGCTTAGATGCTTTCTCAACAGAAGTATAAAAACTATCCAAATCACCTATAAAATGGTCTGAAGGCAGAATTAACATTATTTCGTTTTCATTACAGAGAAGCGCAGCAATTAATATTGCCGCTGCTGTTCCAATTTTTACTGGTTCGAAAATCACTTTATATTCTTGTAGCGCATGTAACTCTTTCATCACTAATGATTCATACTGTATATTCGTGGTAATTATGGGTGGCATATAATCACTTTTTAGCCTCAACAAAGTGTTGTGAAACATAGTGTTCTGACTAAATATTTTCTGAAATTGCTTTGGCTTAGATAAAGGCCAAAGTCTACTGCCACTACCACCACACAATATTACAGGACGCATTTAGTTAAGATATTAATTAAATAATTAATATCTTATACCGAGGGCAAAATGCATGCAAGTTTTTGTTGTGGAATAGTTAAGATAGAGAGTAGATATTCAGCAGAGTAATGGCTAACTAGCGAGAAGATGATTGAATTCTTTCATCTTGCAATGAATTTCGTTTGCTTAGTACTTTATCAGCATGGTTGCTCAATTTCTCCTGAGCAATAGCCTTTTTTCTAGACTCAGCTATGCTTTCATTATTTAAGCTTTTTCCAACACCTGGTTCTCTAGATTTATCTATACTTTCACTACTTTTATTTGACGGCTTCTCCAAGCCTTTTTTAATACCTGGCCTTCTAGCGTCAAGCTCATCCCACGTACCTATAATTGTATCGAGATTAGGGCGCTTTTCTTTTTGTTCTGCTTCTCTTTCTCCACCTTTAATAACATTAAAGTCACTTTTTGCTTCTTCCCAACATCCTTTCAATTGGTGTTTCCACATAGTGAAGTAAGCATCACCATATTTTTTCTCATTTGCTACAAACAATAAAATTGGAGCCTTAAGTATTGTAGCTACCATATTTACTGAATTCTTCACTGCCATCGCAGGGGTGAACAAAAGATAGCCAAAAGACTTTGCAATTGGGTTTTGTTTGCTTATTAAATGCTCCCCTAACTTTACAGGAAGAGAAGTCAACAATTTAGTACAAACTTTAGCCAAGCTTGCAACGAAAATAATAGGAACAGATATAAGACTTTTATCTAGCTCTAGATTACCATTCTGATCTCTAATTTCTGAAAAATGGGTGCTTAGCTTCTTGTAATCACTAGTGTATAATAATTCTCCATTTCTTCCTTTTTCATCAACAACTTCCTGAACTTTACCTTCTTTATTTTTTACCTCTTTAGTTAGCACAGAAGAGTTAGTTAATTCAAACGGATATTGAGGATCCTTAGTTTTTTCAGCTTCAAAAATTGGCACGTGTTTTTTCAAATCCATTCTCGAAAAGCCTAATGGCTCAAAATATGACTTATGCAACTCATCTATCGGAATTTGCTTACCCTGATTGTCTATATAATTGATAGTAAAATAAGATCTATCATTATCTTCATTTTTGGTAACTAAAGATAATCTGAAACTTGGTTGTTCTCCATTCTCATCTTTTTGACCATACAAAAGTTTATAGGTTGGATTTTTATCTTTATCTAGTATAGCATTTCCATGCATATCCCTGTTTTCTATGATTTTAGCAGACTGTACAATTTGATCATAATTTTTTGGATACTGGCATTTCTTTCCATCATACATCATTACCTTTCTAAGATCTTTGACGTAAACTTGAGATTCAGGTGAAGTAAATAGATCCTTCACCTTTAGCGTAAGGTCCGTTCCCCACTTTTTCAATGTCTCTAACATATTGCTAAACCAAAATCGCTATAATGCTATAGTTCAATAATAAAACTAGTACACTAATAATATATTAACACAGAACCGGTGATTTTACAAGAAAATATGCCTGTAGAAGATAAAGATTGTAAAAGCGAGGGTTATATAAGTAATGCTTGATAAGTACTTTATGCATGTAATTGTAAAAATCCTCAAAGGTATGCTGTGTATATAATCTTCACACACTACCTGCATTCCAAGAACTGCGTGCCAAAAAATGCAAAACAACAATACAACAAAAAATAAAAGCTCTAAAGGGTGATTAATAAATTTCCCACTAAAAGACAAAGAGCTATCAGTATAAAATGCGCAAGAAAATGAATAGATGAACCAAGGAAATAGAAGCAGCAAAATCACTGCAGAAACACGCTGAACCCACCAATGATGTACTGAATTTCCAGACTGACTCATATAAACATAAATAAAAAAGCCATAGTAGAAAGAAGTAGCGTTACTGTCAGCAGTATAGCACTCCTTGAAACGCCAGTAATTTCTAAATTAAGCCCAGCATCCCACAATAAATGACGAATACCATTAAGAAAATGATATACAAAACTTATAAAACATAAGACATAAGCTAATTTAGCAACAGGAGTGAATAATAATGCATTTAAGTACCTTACTATAAGTAACTCAGGAAAATAAACATGTAATATGAAATACCAAGAAAGTATCATTAATAAAAGGAATAGCAAGATACCAGTCAATCTGTGCATAATAGAGAAAAAACTAGTAACTTGTACTTTATATATTTGTAAATATGGAGAAAGAGGCCTATCACTCATAAAATTCCGTTATCGGGAAATTAAAATAAAGTAGAAGTAAAGACAGCAGTATAGCACACAACAACACCATCATTAAAAATGGTAAGTTATGTGCAAAGCCTAAGGAGGTAATCCAGCTGCAGATTCCCCTACTGCTACCTTGTTACGACTTCACCCCAGTCACCGATCCCACTTTAAATAACTCCCTCCTTGCGGTTAGGTCGTTAGCTTCGAGTGAAACCAATTCCCATGGCGTGACGGGCAGTGTGTACAAGACCCGAGAACGTATTCACCGTGGCGTGCTGATCCACGATTACTAGCGATTCCAACTTCATGCACTCGAGTTGCAGAGTACAATTCGAACTGAGATGACTTTTAAGGGATTGGCTTAGCCTTGCGACTTTGCAGCCCATTGTAGCCACCATTGTAGCACGTGTGTAGCCCACTCCATAAGGGCCATGATGACTTGACATCATCCCCACCTTCCTCCAGTTTATCACTGGCAGTTTCCTTAAAGTCCCCAGCATTACCTGATGGTAACTAAGGATGAGGGTTGCGCTCGTTGCGGGACTTAACCCAACATCTCACGACACGAGCTGACGACAGCCATGCAACACCTGTGTGAAACCCGGCCGAACCGACCCTATCCCTTCGAATAGGTATAATTTCCATGTCAAGGAGTGGTAAGGTTTTTCGCGTTGCATCGAATTAAACCACATGCTCCACCGCTTGTGCGGGTCCCCGTCAATTCCTTTGAGTTTTAATCTTGCGACCGTAGTCCCCAGGCGGAATGTTTAACGCGTTAGCTGTAATACAGAAAGTAAACTTCCCATATTTAACATTCATCGTTTACAGCGTGGACTACCAGGGTATCTAATCCTGTTTGCTCCCCACGCCTTCGCGCCTCAGCGTCAGATTTGAACCAGATAGACGCCTTCGCCACTGGTGTTCCTCCTAATATTTACGAATTTCACCTCTACACTAGGAATTCCTCTATCCTCTTTCAATCTCTAGACTAGCAGTTTTAAAAGCAATTCCAAGGTTGAGCCTTGGGATTTCACTTTTAACTTACTAATCCGCCTACGCGCCCTTTACGCCCAATGATTCCGAATAACGCTAGCCCTCTCCGTATTACCGCGGCTGCTGGCACGGAGTTAGCCAGGACTTCTTCTGTGAGTACCGTCATTATCTTCCTCACTAAAAGAGCTTTACAACCCAAAGGCCTTCTTCACTCATGCGGCATGGCTGGATCAGGCTTTCGCCCATTGTCCAATATTCCCCACTGCTGCCTCCCGTAGGAGTCTGGACCGTATCTCAGTTCCAGTGTGGCTGATCATCCTCTCAGATCAGCTATAGATCATTGCCTTGGTAGGCTATTACTCCACCAACTAGCTAATCTAATATAGGCTCATCTAATAGCAATAAATTTTTCCCCCGTAGGGCGTATACGGTATTAGTTGCCGTTTCCAACAATTATTCCGTACTACTAGGTAGATTCCTATACATTACTCACCCGTCTGCCACTAAGTTATACTATAGCAAGCTACAATATAACTCCGTTCGACTTGCATGTGTTAGGCCTGCCGCCAGCGTTCATTCTGAGCCAGGATCAAACTCTCAAATTTAGACTTCAACCTATAAAAGGTTGAGGGTACATCGGATAAATCCGACAAAAAATAATTTAGCTTAATACTGCTGTCTTTATTTCTACTTTAGAAATATTTTAATCTCCAACTATTCAAACAACTTTGAGAACATTATTATGTGATATAATCACTATGTCAATATGTTTTTGCAAATCAAAAGCATTAATGTATAAATATATAACTATTTGGAATATTACCATGAAAAAATACATCTTTCTGCTTGCACTTGCGCCAATGTTAGTTGGCATTACACTATACTTATTGCGCAACATTGATAACACAAAACAATCTATAACTGCAGGTGACAAGTTTTACGAAGTATTATTCTTAAAAAAAGATAATAAGCCGCTGCTAGAAGAAATAGATTCAAATTGGGAGTATTTAACAAATTTTGAACGCGCATTCAATCATATCTCAGATTCAATGCCAACAGACACAGCATCTATTTATAATGATTTGGCAGATGATAAAGATGCTCCTAATGTTTTGCGTGAGTTAGCACAATATTTAGAAGTAATGAGCTTACTTCACTCCAACGGTGAAAAAATAAATAAAGATAAAATTGATAATTTAGAATCAAGCACAGTGTATCCTTATTCAAGCCAAGAAGCTATTGCTGTAGTAAAGATACATAATAACGACATTAAAGGTGCAACTGAAATATTGCGTTCCCTATTAAATGACAGAAAATGCCCTACTCTAATAAAGGCTAATGCACAAGAATTACTCCGGATATATGGGAGTTAGACTGACTTTACCCAGAAAAAGTAGAGAGAAAGTTAAGACGTTTTTGGAGTAAAATAAAACGTTTTTTCAAAGAGGTGTAATATGATAAATAGAAGAGAATATACAGCAGAATTTAAATTAGAAGCTGGTTAAAGAAACAGAAGTACAAAAATAGCAAAAGATCTAGGTATAGATGGCAGTATGTTAAGTAAATGGGTAAGAAAATATGATGGAAAAATGTCAGAAGCATACGCATTTCCAGGCAAAGGCTCCTTATGACAAAGAAAGATTTGATCTAAAAAAAGAACTAGCAAGAGTAACAAGAGAAAGAGACATTTTAAAAAAAGCCCTGGCCAAACAAAAAGAGTAAAGTATTCTTTTATATAGAAATTGCTATAAAATACAGGAACTATGTAGGGTTTTCTGCTGGTGGTATGGGTTGCTAAGAAAACAAGTAATAAAGAACTAGCAAGAGAAGAGCTTCTAGCAGATATTCAAAAAAATCATCTAAATGCAGATCCCTAAAATTCACGCTGAATTAAAAGCTTTAGGCAAAAATTAAAACAGTACAAAGTGTTATGCAAGAAGATGGCATTAAAGCCAAGCTTAGACGAAGGTTCAAAAATAAAAAACAGCAAATAAGCAACCGAGTTGTGGCTCCGAACATATTGGATCAAAAATTCACCACTGATCAGCCAAATAAAGTTTGGGTTTACTTATATAAAAACTAAGGAAGGCTGTTGGCAGCAATAATTTTCACGTATGGTGTTAATGAGTAGCTCAATAAATAAAAATTGGTTATTGACTCTTTATTGATGGCTGTTAATAAGCGAAAACCCGATAAAAATCTACTGTTACATAGCGATCAAGGGTCACAGTATACCTCTCAAAATTACCAATTTCTATTGAATACAAAAAACATCATTTCCAGCATGAGCCATAAGGGATGTTGTTACGATAACTCTGTTGCAGAAAAGTTCACTCAAAAGGAAGCTGCTTATTGATACTTCTCGCTCAATAAACCAGAACTGCCATATTTGAATACATAGAAATCTTTTATAACAAACAACGTAGATATTCTACTATTAACTATTGCATTCCTGCACAATTTATTCTCATGACAAAAACGTCTTAACTTTCTCTCTACTTTTTCTGGGTAAGGTCACATTTAACTTTTGTATACACGAGTTAAGTTACTTATTCGTTGAAGTTTTCCAATTTAAGCCATATTATTAATCTATTCAGATAGAAATTATTGTGTCAAACAAAATAGGTTTTTGGGCTATTTTTGCCTTAGTGATTAGCAGCCAAATTGGCTCTGGAATTTTTATGCTTCCAATTAGCCTTGCTCCATATGGCGCTTATAGTCTTATAAGCTGGATAATATCAGGGCTTGGTGCTATATCTCTTGCTTTGGTTTTTGCCTCACTCTGCGCAAAATTTCCAGAAATCGGTGGCCCTCACGTCTATGTAAAGCATGCTTTTGGCCCTGCTGCAGCTTTCTTTGTTGGTTGGACATATTGGGTGATTTCATGGGTTAGCACGACAGCAGTAATCGTTGCAAGTATTGGCTATCTTACTTCGCTTTTTCATGGAGATATTCAAAATATACGCTTATTTTTAGAAATACTATTATTTACGATCATTACACTAATAAATTTAAGAGGTGTCACTACTGCTGGATGTGTTGAGCTTTTATTGATGATTGTCAAAATTACTGCACTGCTTGCAATACCCATAGCAGCACTATTTTTCTTTGATAGAAATAATTTTATTACAAGTGAGGAAACATCAAGCCTTACGATGTCTCAAATTCTTGCTCGCTCTACATTACTCACTCTCTGGTGTTTTATTGGACTTGAATCAGCAACAGCATCCGCAGGGGCAGTTAAAAATCCAAGCAAGACAATTCCAAGAGCCATAGTACTTGGCACAATCTTTGTTGCTGTCATATATTTTATTAATAGCCTTTCAATCATGGGGTTGATCAACGGAAATGATCTAGCTAATTCAAAAGCACCGTACGTTGACGCAGTAAAAATTATGTTTCCTGGGAATTGGCATTTGATCATTTCTATTGTTGCTTTTATTGTTTGTGTTGGCAGTTTAAATGCTTGGGTACTAGCTAGTGGACAAGTGGCCCTTGGCCTTGCAGAAGATAAACTTATGCCACAGTTCTTTGCTAAAAGAAACAAGCTTGGCTCTCCTTTTTGGGGCATAACAATCAGCTCAGTTGGAACTTCAATTTTACTAATTCTTACTTCAAGCAACAATTTTGCTAAGCAGATCACATCAATCATCGACTTTTCTGTAGTTTCATTTTTGTTTGTCTACCTTGCATGCAGTCTTGCTTTTCTAAAGGTTATCATAAAGAAGAGAAATTATTACAAGCTTTTAATTGGCAGTATAGCAACAACCTTTTGCTGCTGGGTAATATTTGAAACTTCTGTGAATACCTTGCTGATCGCAAGCTTATTCACTGCAAGTGGCATACCCATTTATTTATTTTGGTATCGCAGAGTTTCTGTATAGCAAATGTTATAGCTAGAGATAATTTTTAAATGATTGATATTTATGAACCACGACTTTTCTTGTTGTCCACTTGTTCAGCATTACCCTTCTCAAGTTTACTATCTACTTCTTTTGCATGTTCATCATCTATACTAGTCTCATCTTTTATCTTACTGGAGTAACCTGCTTGCGATTTTTCATATGCTTCCATTATAGGGTTACTGACGACTTCTACTTTTTCAGATGTGAAAATCCTTGCTAAAAATCTTCCTATTATTGGTGTTGACCTTAAGAAATTTCTTAGCTTTGAAGCTTTATTTGGGGACTGTTGGTCTATTTTAGGGGTTTTTACACCATACTTTTTATCATCAAAATTTATTGCTGACTTTCTTTTATTCGAAAGAACGCTTTGGGCCTTTGATCCACTGGTTTTTTCAGGCTCTTGAGGTGTAGACATTGCAGGTTTAACCTTCATTTTATTATGTAATATTACTAATATTGCATAATAATAGATAAATTACAATTAATTGCAAGGTAAAAATATTAAAATAATTGTAAATTTTGTCAGTAAAAATATAATAGAACTTTGAAATTAGAGGTTCATCTATATGAGATACAAAATTGCTGTTATTGGAGCAACCGGAAGAGTAGGGCGTGAGATATTAAGCACGCTTGCTGAGCTTCAAGATGAGGCGATAGATTCTGTTATTGCACTTGCATCGAAAAAATCAGAAGGAAAGAAGGTGAGTTTTGGTGACAAAGAGTTAACAGTTTTATGCCTTGAAGATTATGACTTCGTTGGAACTAATGTAGCCATTTTCTGTGCCGGATCTCATGTTTCTGAGAAACACGTACCGACTGCAATTAAGGCTGGGTGCATCGTAATAGATAACACTTCCCATTTTAGAATGAAAGAGGGTGTGCCGCTCATTATTCCAGAAATTAATAAGGAAAAAATTATGGAATATAAAAACCACAACATAATATCCAATCCAAACTGTACTACAATACAGATGCTGCTAGTACTACATCTATTACACCAGAAAGCAAAAATAAAGAGAATCGTTGCTTCAACTTATCAATCAACTTCTGGTGCAGGCAAAGCAGCAATGGATGAACTTTATAATCAGACAAAAAAAATCTTTATGAACGAAGCTAAAAAACCCGAGATATTCCCTAAGCAAATAGCGTTTAATTGCATTCCCCATATAGGGAAATTCATGGAAAATGGTTCTACTGAAGAGGAATGGAAAATGCAAGAGGAGACAAAAAAAATTTTAGAGGAAGATATAAAAGTTACTGCAACTTGTGTAAGGGTACCCGTCTTTATCGGTCACGCTATGGCAGTAAATGTAGAATTTGATCAACATATCACTGAAGAACAAGCTCGTGAAGTGCTAAGTGAAGCCGAAGATAGTGGAGTTTTAGTGTACAACAGGCGTGAAGACAGTGAATACATCACTCAAATTGATGTTGTACAGGAGAATGCTGTATATGTATCGCGTATTAGAAGAGACAATACTGTTGAACACGGATTAAATATGTGGATAGTGGCTGATAATCTGCGCAAAGGTGCAGCATTAAATATAGTGCAGATTCTTGAGATTCTAATAAGAGAGCATTAAGTGCATATAGAGTGCACGTACGTTGTAATTCGGAGGAAATTTGTATACCACATGATGTCATTCCATTGCCCCTATGGTGTCATCCCAGTGCTTGACACTGGGATCCAGCATTTCCATAATCATCAAAATGTTGTATTTTAGCATAAAACGGCTACTTTTATGCTTACCAACTTAATAAAATTCCTGGATCCCAGTGTCAAGCACTGGGATGACAAAAAAAGGAGCACCGGAATGACAGCAGTCCTACGTCATACCGCGATTCATTCGCGGTATCTCAGCCGCTAACAAGAGATCCCGCTAACAAGCAGCGCCACGGCGGCATAGCTATAGAAAACTTGTATAGATTTTTTCTACTTCTGTGATATCATAAGCCTGTAATGATAAAATAAGCAAATATGGATAAGTCAGCGTATGAGATCATAGAACATGAGTATGATGTGGTAGTAGTAGGTGCAGGTGGAGCAGGGCTCAGAGCAACGCTTGGGATGGCTGCAACTAATTTTTCAGTTGCCTGCATTTCTAAAATTTTCCCTACGCGAAGTCATACAGTTGCAGCACAAGGTGGAATTAGTGCAGCTTTAGGTAATATCGGTGAAGACGATTGGCGCTGGCATGCATATGACACAATAAAAGGTTCAGACTGGCTTGGTGATCAAGATGCAATAGAATATATGTGTAAAAACGCTGCTAAAGCTGTTATTGAACTTGAAAATTTTGGCGTACCTTTTTCTCGTACAGAAGATGGCAAAATATACCAGCGCTCTTTTGGTGGAATGACAACTCACTTTGGTAAAGGAAAATCAGCGCAGCGCACTTGTGCGGCAGCAGATAAAACTGGGCACGCAATCCTTCACACTCTATATCAGCAGTGTCTTAAATTCAACGCTGAATTTTTTGTTGAATACTTTGTGATTGATTTAATTATGGATAGCGAAACATGCTGCGGAGTTCTTGCTTGGTCGCTATGCGACGGCACATTACATAGATTTCGCGCGCATAGGGTGGTGCTAGCAACAGGTGGATATGGACGTGTTTATTTCTCTGCAACAAGTGCGCATACCTGCACAGGTGATGGTAACGGCATGGTAGTAAGGGCTGGATTACCACTTGAAGATATGGAATTTGTACAATTTCATCCAACAGGAATATATGGCTCAGGGTGCTTGATGACAGAAGGGTGCCGTGGCGAAGGGGGATATCTCGTTAATTCTCAGGGCGAAAAGTTTATGGAACGTTACGCACCAAAAGCAAAAGATTTAGCTTCTCGTGATGTGGTAAGTCGCGCAATAACAATTGAAATTAGAGAGGGAAGGGGAGTTGGACCGAAAAAAGATTACATGTATTTAACTATAGCACATCTTGATCCGGAAGTAATAAAACTCAGATTGCCGGGTATTAGCGAAACCGCAAGAACTTTTGCTGGAGTTGATGTCACTAAAGATCCAATACCGGTCATTCCGACTGTTCACTATAACATGGGTGGCATTCCAACCAATTATTATGGAGAAGTGATCACGCTGAAGCAAGGTAAGGAAGAAGTGGTAGATGGACTATTTGCAATTGGAGAAGCTGCGTGTGTCTCTGTGCACGGTGCAAATCGACTTGGCTCTAACTCGCTTCTTGATCTTGTGGTTTTTGGTAGAGCTGCAGCGCTCAGAGCAAAAGAGAAGCTAAAATCCGGTACACCACATAAAAAATTGCATTCAGACTGCACAGACTGGATAGTAGATAGGTTTAATAAAATGCGATTTGCTTCCGGTGGGCTAAAAGTAGCAAAAATACGCGGTGAAATGCAGAACACTATGCAAAAATACGCATCAGTTTTCCGTGTTGCTGAAGTTTTAGAAGAAGGTAAAAAAGCTATAAAAAAGGTAGCAAAAATGATGCCTGATATTGCAATTGAGGATCGCAGTATGATGTGGAACAGTGATTTAGTTGAAGCACTGGAGCTTGCTAATATGATCCCACAGGCGGTTATTACCATGGAATGCGCAGCCAATCGAGAGGAGAGTAGAGGTGCCCATGCTCGTGAAGATTTCCCTGAGCGTGATGACAAAAATTGGATGAAGCACACTATAGCGTGGCTTGAAGAAAAGAAAGGGCAGATCAATGTAAAAATTGATTACAAGAAAGTTGCTGAAAAAACTCTGAGCGATGAGATTGATTTCATAGCTCCAGAAAAGAGGGTTTATTAGTCAGCCGTATCCGTTCAGCCAATGGCGTCAACTTAAGGGAAAATATCGGTGATAGTGTATAAAATTTCTCTCTAAAATTTTTACCATTAAATTACCCAAAAGCTGCAATAAATAGCACTTTTGTTGCTGTTTTATTTCAACAAAGAAGTCTAAAATGTGTCCTTAAGTTGACGCCATTGTCTGTTCAGGATAGCGGCAAGACCATAGAGTAAAAGTGAGTTTACAACAAATGGTGTCATCCGAGTAGCTGACACTGGAATGACACCGCCTGCTACGCAAATTACCTACAAATCACAATGTTTGTACAGATGTATGTCTGGGCACTGGGATGACAGAAGAGAGTGCTGGAATAACAGAAAAATCCAATCTATTTTCTCTTGATGAATAAATCTCGGTAGAGTATAATAGCAATGCATTTATGTAGCTACTAATGAATAATTTAGTTTTGGTTTATACAACTTTTTCAAATTTTGAAGAAGCTAAAACTGTTTCTGAAGAATTGTTAAACGAGAAATTAATTGTATGTGTAAATATATTTCCCGAAGTGAATTCTCTGTATTTATGGGAAGGTAAAATTAGTAATAGTTGTGAAGTAGTAGCAATTATGAAAAGCAAAAATGATCAAGTTGATAAAATTGTAGAAAAAATTGAAGCAATGCATTCTTATGATCAGCCAGCTATTGCTGTGATGCCCATAGAAAAAGCAAATAAATCTTTTACTAATTGGGCTAATAGTGTTATTGATGTAAATAGTATTGGGGTGTAGCCAAGTGGTAAGGCAGCGGTTTTTGATACCGCCACGCGAAGGTTCGAATCCTTCCACCCCAGCCATGTTGAAGTGGGTGTAAAATGATATCACTTTTCTATAGATTAAGATTATTAAATTATATATTAGGTAGTCTAAAAGATATAACTGTGAAACTGTTTCTCTTCACAATGTATCTTTATACATCCAGCATTATGCTCATGTTTCTCACCAATGGCTTTTGGTATGCTGTAGAATTTGGCTCTTTAAAAAATGCGTTTTACCATTTGTTTCAATATTGCAAATTGTATTATGAAAATAGGGAAGATCTCGGTTATGGAATTTCTATTCGAGTGTTAGTAGCATTCCTTACTCCGCATTTTCTCTATAAGTTGTTCCTTAGCACAGGCTGGAAGTCCTTTTTAAAGGAAAAGATAATATGGATACTTATGTTCATAATCACAAGAAGAAAAAAGGGTAGTGAGTTCAGTAACAGTAGTAAACCAAGTGGCAGTAGTTATAGTAATAAGAATAATTACAGCAATAACAGTGGTAACAGTGAGCGTCAAGCTCAAGATGCAAAGCGAAAAATAAACATAATAAAGCAGCTATTAATCAAAGATATAGAGGCAACTATAGATAGGAGATTGAATTATATTTTTTTCGGTAAAAGGAGTAAACCTCATTGAAAAGGCTTTATCTAGTAAGGCTTTTTAAAATTGGTTGTATTTTGTTTTTTACGTATACCGGATCACAATCAGCCAATATACATGTGTGCACAAAATCTTGACTAAAGTCTGACAACCAAGAAATCGCTTTACGTTTTTCCACCAAGCTTTCTGTTTTTTTACAGTTACTTGTTGCATCAATCGTTGCCTGCGCTATTACTGATTTCCACAGTATACAGTACCGTTGTATATCATCTGACGTACTATTTGCTTCGTAATGGTGAAAAAATTCTTTAAAATTGAAGTTATTTGACATAATGATACCTCTTTGGATTGAAATTTGAAATGATTTGAGTTTATGCCGCCACAGCAGATCCCGCTAACACGTAGCGGGATGACGGTTGTCAGGCCAGCGCCCCTATGATGTCATGCAAGTAGCTGACACTGGAATCCAGGAAAAAGAATGGTGTCATCCCAGTGCTTGACACTGGGATGACAAAAAAAGGAGCACTGGAATGACACCTCTTTTGGGCTCTTTTAGCTGTAAATACTTAAGAAATTTACCAAATGAAAAAAAAGGCAAAAGAAACCCCGTGGTTGGCTAATTACTTACATTATACTTTCAAGTATGGCGTTTTTTTATTCTAAACGCTTAATAACCGCGACTCAGCTGCTTTTAAACCGCAACTAATCTAAATTATAAACGTTAGGAAATTTACTAAACAGAAAAAAAGGCAAAAGAAACCCTAAGGTAGCTAGTTATTCACTATCCATTTTTTAAGTTGGCGTTTTTTAATGTTTTAAATGCTTTATAAGCGTATTTCAGCTTGAAAACCTAGAAATTTGATAAAGACATAGAGTGCACATAGTGCAAAAAATTAAACATGAGACGCCAGATACGTGAGTTTTTTTGTCATTTAATCTGTACAGAGAAGATAAATAAATAGCTTCACTGTCATGATAAGGGCGCTGGCGGAGTTTGTCAAGCAAGTTTTTCGTTTCTATTCCCAATGTTATATGGTTATGCAAGAAGTCTAATGGGAATTGGTATAACCATGCATGAATGCTATTTTCGGCAAAATCTCTTACAACACTCAAAAACAAAAACTTGATTTTCGCAGCTAAATAGTGGACCATCAAAAGCACGCATAAATATCTACAATGAAAGAAAAAACTTTCACAATCATCGATGGCTATGGTTTTCTTTTCAGAGCTTACTATGTACTACCTCACTTAATTACCACAACAGGAATGCCAATAGGTGGCGTATATGGCTTTCTGAATATGGTTCTTAAGTACATTGCTCATTCAGACTACTTAACTATAGCATTTGATGCAGGGAAAAAGAATTTTAGGCACAATTTATATCCTGAGTACAAAGCGAACAGAGTAACGCCTCCTGAGGATCTAACTCCACAGTTCACCATACTGAGGGAAGCGGTAGAAGCTTTTAACCTCAGCTATGAAGAAATTGAAGGTTATGAAGCAGATGACATAATCGCAACACTAGCTGCAAAATATGCCAACCACCAAGACTTTAAAGTGGTAGTCGTTTCATCAGATAAAGATTTGTTTCAACTCTTGAACCACAATATTTTAATATTCGACCCCATTAAAAATATATATATAGATGAAAAACAAATAGTAGAAAAATTTGGTGTAAACTCACACAAGCTTCTTGATTTATTTTCTCTAACTGGTGATGCATCCGATAACATTCCAGGCGTTCCGGGAATAGGTCCGAAGACTGCAGCTAAATTACTAGATGAATTTGATTCATTGAATAATATTATAGAGAACATTGATAACATCGAGCAAACGAGGATTCGTAATATTCTTACCGAACATAAGGAAAAAGCACTAATTTCAAGA
Source organism: Wolbachia endosymbiont (group A) of Longitarsus flavicornis (assembly GCF_963931955.1). NCBI lineage: Bacteria > Pseudomonadati > Pseudomonadota > Alphaproteobacteria > Rickettsiales > Anaplasmataceae > Wolbachia > Wolbachia endosymbiont (group A) of Longitarsus flavicornis. Next base: position 902,678 of record NZ_OZ008337.1, read on the forward strand.
GAACTTTTATCACTATGCGAAAAAGTAGACCTTCAACATGATATTGCAAAATATGAAGTCCATTCTCCAAATATGGAAAAACTATTATCCTTTTTAAAGAAGTATGAATTCAATTCTTTAATAGGTAAAATGGAAAAGCTTTTTTCCTATAATGGGTCTAGCACAAAAGAGAAAATAGAATATAGTAGTGAAGAGTTAGAGAAATTTTTGGAGCATTGTAGATATGAAGGCAAAATTGCAATTCATTACCACCTTGAAAACAATGTATTAAGTCTATCTTATAGCGAAAGTAATATTTTTTATATAGAGCAAGACAGCATACAAGATGCACTCATTATAATTAACTTAACTTTGCTCTCAAATGGAGTGCTTAAAATAATACATAACATTAAAGAGATCAGGAAAATCTTCCCTACAGTAGAGAAGATGCTAGATTCAGTTGATGATTTGATGATAATGTCGTATAGCTTGGATACAGGAAAGCATGATCACAGTATTCCAAACATAGTTGCACATAATTTGAGTGAAAATGCAGAAATTTTCTCGGCAAAAACTTTAATAGCAATTCATGAAAAGCTAAAGCAAAGGTTATTTCAGGAAAAATTGCTCACAATTTACGAGCGCTTCGATAAGCCACTTATGAAAGTAATATTTGATATGGAGAAAAATGGGATATTACTGAACATACAAAAATTACAGGAGCTGTCCGATAAATTTCAGCAGGTAATTGCCGTGCTTGAAGATGAGATATATAATTTGGCAGGAGAAAGATTTAATATTGCTTCGCCAAAACAATTAAGTGATGTTTTATTCAACAAAATGGGGCTTAATAAAAAGAAAAAGTCAAAAAAATCTGGATCGTATAGCACCAATTATGAAGTTCTAGAGGCACTCGAAGAAGAAGGGGTAGAAATCGCAAGTAAAATTCTAAATTGGCGACATTTAAGTAAATTAAAAGGCACCTACACTGATGCATTAATAAAGCAAGTTGATCCACTTGATGGTAGAATACACACAAGCTTTTCAACGACTGCAACTGCAACTGGAAGGCTGAGCTCCAGCAATCCTAATTTACAGAATATTCCTATCAGAAGCGAAGAGGGAAATCTCATCAGACAAGCATTTATTGCGCCAAAAGGGCATAAGATAATTTCTGCTGACTATTCACAAATAGAGTTAAGACTCCTGGCACACGTTGCAAACGTTGCAGCATTTAAAGAAGCTTTTGCAAACGAACAAGATATTCACGATATCACCGCTAGGCAAGTTTTTGGAGTGCAAGAAATAGATGAGCAATTAAGACGCAAAGCAAAATCCATTAATTTTGGAATTATATATGGCATTAGCCCATTTGGTCTTGCAAAACGGCTTGGAATTACCATTGCGGAAGCTGCTGAATACATTAATTACTATTTTTCCTGTTACCCAGAAATAAAGGTCTATATGGAAAAAGCAGTGTCTATCGCAAGATTGCATGGTTATGTAGAAACTTTGTTTGGCAGGAGATGCTTTGTAAGAGACATAAACAATACAATTCCTTATGTAAGACAATTTGCAGAAAGGGCAGCAATAAATGCACCACTGCAAGGCACCGCCGCTGATATAATAAAACGTGCGACGATTCAGCTTTTTGACCAATTGAAAGTAGGTAAAATAATCCTCCAAGTTCATGACGAATTGCTTGTTGAAGTGGAAGAGAGCAGAGTGCAAGAAACAGCAAAACTTGTGAAAAATATAATGGAAAATGCAATAGAAATTTCTATACCACTTGAAGTAGAAATAAAAATTGGCGACAACTGGGGTTCTTAATTATGATTTAAACATTGCGAATTCTAGGAGTATAGGAAGAAGACCTCGTTACCCAGATTCTGCCACCGGTGTGGCCCATAAAATTTGGTGACGCGTATAGGAGAATGGACCAACCGGTACTCTGATATGTTGGAGTATTCAATAAGAGGGAAAATTTATGCGTTACATAGGCATTATACTAATAGATTTACTGTTTGTTACTTGCAAGAAGGAAAACCGGAGTATATTCAAACGTTTCGCTTAAAAGACTTGAATAATTTTATCAGAAATCTTCAAGAAACAGATGAAATAGCCTTAGAGGCGACAGGTAATAGCTATTTTTTTTATGATACCTTACGTTAAGCGTGTTGTTGTGGTTGCTCCCTTGCAATTTGAAGTTATTCTTCGTTCTGTGAACAAAACAGATAGGCACGATGCAAGAGCTATTGCTTTTTTTCTAAGCAAAGATATGCTGCCTGAAGCAAAGCAAACAATGCCAGCAGTTAGCTTCTATTCTTAAAACAAGAGATCAGTTAGTAAAATCGCGGGTATCTTTAATCAGCAAAATGCATGGCCTTTTTAATTACCATGGAATAAAGATTAAAAAGGAGGTACTTACAACCAAATCTGGATTTGAACGTTCTCTTGGTAAACATGATAGGAGTTACTTGGAAAAGGTTGAGATTGAAGTGATTAGCAGTAATCTGGAAGTCATTCGAGAAAGTCTCAAAAAACTTGAAAAGGAAATTATAGCTTTTGCTAAACAGCTTCCTGAATCTCATCAGCATTAAAGGCATTGGTGCAATTTCTCAGCTGTTTTTATTGCAACAATAGGTGATATTAATGATTTTAGTAATCCAGAAAAGCTCACAGCTTATTTTGGAGTTGTACCTCGAATCCAATCAGCAGTGCACAATTGGAACAAACGTGATAGGTCGTACTTCTTTAGTACAGTGCACTTGGATTGCTGTACGCTTATCTGAACAGCTTTTACGAGCATGTAAAAAAAAGCGTGGTTCTGCTAAGGCTATTATTGCAACTGCCAGGAAGTTTCTCACAACTATTTTCTATACTCTTAAAAATGACTGGGTTTTTAAAGATTTTACAAAATATGAAATTTCTAATTGACAACAATCATAGGAGAAAAGTAGAGAGAAAGTTAAACTGATTTTTACTGTTGACAAGACGAATAAAATAATATATAGGCTCAAAATAGTTGGTTGTGGTAGAAGTTATGTTTTGCAGAGGTGGCAAGCGAATTTGCTGAGAGGAGTTTCGATGAAGTAAATCTAATGTATCTGATGTTAACACTGAACAGCCATCTAGACCTTAAGCGATTGAACTTACACAGCAAACAGTATAGTATAAACTTTTAGCTCTATGCATGGATTCAAAAAAAGTAGAACTGATATTTGAAAGATTTCAGCAATCAAACCCTACGCCAAAAATAGAACTAAATTATACCAATCATTTTACGTTACTAGTCGCGATAGTTTTATCAGCACGGACAACTGATGTAAGTGTTAACAAAATTACAAAAGAACTATTTAACATTGCTGATAAACCGAAAAAGGTGCTGAGCTTTGGGCAAAACGAGCTGAGAAAACACATAAGCAGTATTGGTTTATATAATTCCAAAGCAAAAAATATAATTGGGCTTAGTAAAATATTGGTAGAACGATACAACAGCAAAGTACCTACTGATTTCGATGATTTGGTGTCCTTGCCTGGAGTGGGGAGAAAGAGTGCTAACGTCTTCTTAAATTCAGGACTCGGCATTCCGACATTGGCAGTTGATACTCACGTTTTTAGGGTGAGCAATAGAGTTGGACTTGTGAAAGAAAAAGATGTGTTTAAAACAGAACAATCTCTTTTGAATGTAGTTCCAAAAAAATACCTACTTTATGCTCATCATTGGCTAGTTTTACATGGTAGATATGTTTGCAAGGCACAAAAACCTTCGTGTGAGACGTGTATAATTCATGATTTATGTGAATTTGAGCATAAAAGGTATAAAGTCTAGGCAGTGTCGACATTAGACTTCTTTCAAAATTCATGTATGGAGCTCAAAATTGTGAATTGCAGCAATCAAATTAAACCTTAAACCAAAACGTTTTCGTCGGTTTCTATACCTGTCCGAGATGATTTTAAACCTTTTCAATAAGCCAATTACGTTTTCAACAATTGCCCTTTGGCTCATAAGTGCCCTGTTCTCTTTTTTTTGTTCTTTGCTTAACGGATTCTTTTTCATTTTCCTGTGCGGTAATACAACATTTTTGTGTATCTTCTGCATTCCCCTGTAGCCGGCATCAGCTAAGATTTTGGTGTCCGGTAATATTGCTACCTTTGATTCTCTAAACATCCGAAAATCGTGTTTTCTACCATTCGAGAAAGATGTGCATATGACTTTTTTACTCTTCTTCTCTGTTACTATTTGTGTTTTTATAGTATGCCTTTTTTTCTTTCCAGAGTAGAAGGGCTTTTGCTTTTTTTTGGTCTCTCTACTGGCGTTTCAGTTCCGTCTATTACTAAAACTTCATATTCTACATCACTCTTTAATAGCTCTTTTTTTCCTGGTAATGCAAAATCTGGATGTTTTATTAATATGTCTTCTACCTATCTTATTATTTTAAAACTGTTACTTTCACTCATGCCATAGCTTTGCCCAATATGAAAATATGTACGATATTCTCTTATATATTCCAGTGCCATAAGTAGCCTGTCTTCTATGCAAAGTTTACTTTTTCTTCCACTTCTAGCTTTTTTTCTTTTATCCTCCACTTCTAGAATTTCTACCATTCGCTCAAATGTTGCTTTTTTTACCCCTGTTAAACGTCGAAACTTTTCTCCTTCTAACTTTTCTATTTCCTTATATTTCATGCTTTCAAATACTTCATCTTACACTCCCTCTAACAATTTTGAAAGAAGTCTATTGTTTTTTCTTCACACTGATATCTGCTTGTACTGCTGGAGTGGTTTTGTTTTCAGCAAGCTGCACATTTGCATTTTCTTTTGCTTGATTTTGCTCAATTTTTTCTTTTAATGCCTTTACTTTACTGCCCCTCTCGCGATTAGCTGCTACTTTTGGTATCGCCTTACCAGCAGCTTTTTGTACTGATTGCCTATGGCCTCGATTTTCAGATTTTAATGGTACTGTAGGTTTACTTTCAGCTGCTACTACTTTTAGCTCTATACTTACTTTTTGGCCTAGATTTTTAGGCTTTGGCGGTACTGCAGGTTTATCTTTGACTACCACTTTCGGTTTTTGTCTAACTTCTTGACCAGTGGTAAACATTTTTTCTGGTATTGGCGGTGCTATTGATGGTTTTGGCAATATTAGAGGTTTAGACTGTTGTTTTCGTTTACGTTCTCTTTTTGCTTCTATATGTTCTTGAGAAACTATTGCATAAATTGGCCCTTCTTTAGGTGGGTTTGAACTCTGCGAATTTTCTGTTGGAATTTTGCTTTGATAATTTGATATTTCTTCATATTCAGACGATTCACTCAATGGACTTTCATAGCCTGAATCCTCAGAAAGATTTTCCTTAGCATCAGGCATGCTAAAACTACTAGCTCCTTTTAGTAAAGAAGATGTAGACTTTGTCTTGCTTTCTCCACCTGAGGATATTTCTGATTTAAAGCGTACCTTCCTCGAATCTGGAGCAGCCGGAGGTGCTGTTGTTGGCCGCTTTATTTGCCTCATGCGATTACCACCTAATTTTTCTTTTGGCTGTTCTTCTTTTCGCAGCTCAAAAGTACCTTCCTTTTGCTTTCTACCTTCCAAACTCACTTCGTGTGATCTATCTTTTCCTTGACTCTTTTCACTTTGCTCTAAATTTAAAGGGTCTTTTAAAATATTATTTTTTCTTAATTCTTTTTCTAATTGTTCTAAGATATCAATTTTTTTTAAAATTCTTGTATACTTAGCTGCTGTTTCTAAAGTGAAACTTGACAACTCATCATTTACAAAATTACTTATACTACTGTTCTTGGTTGGGAAATTTTTTCCCAAAATTCTATTCATTAATGTTTTAAAAAGACCTAATGGCGGTTCTACATAATTGTTCAAGTCAGTATATATAACAAACTCAGCTATACCTTTTGCCTCATCTGTAAAACCTTCTAATGCATGGGATAAATTCCTTAACGTTTGGTTATATTGTTTCTCTGCATTTCCTAGCCTTATAGCTTCTATCAAGGAGTCGAAATTTTTTTTATAGTTCTCACTTTTAAATGGATCATTCATACTAATTACAGCTCATTATTTATTAAAATATAGATCTAAAATATTAAGATCTAGTAAATGTTACTTTTGTAATTCATGTAGAACTATAGCTATAATAAGTAATACCGCCGCGGTATCTCTAGATCCCGCTAACACGTAGCGGGATGACGGTTTTTCAAATCTTCGGTAAATCTAAGTCAGTTTAGCTATAGCCAGTGTAGGTCAAGCCAATATATGACAATTATCTGCTCGATGAAAATGAGATTAAATACATTTTTAATACTTTTATAGAAATCTATTAGTATAGATTTTGTATGCTGTTCTAATGGCTATTTTTAAATGCTTAATACTCCTCTTCATTATTTCTTGCACACACCTGCCTACTAAGCAACATCTCACTAATATAGACAACGAAGATCATCATAATATAGGTGAGCACGATTATTCGTTGCAACAATATAACACCTCTTTGGAGAGTAATGAACCGGCAATACCAGAAATTATACCTTTACCAGTAGAGTTTCCCGATCTTACAACCAGTAATCAGCTTATTTCTATTAATGTTAGTGAAGAAGTATCAGTAAAGGATTTGCTGATTGAGATAGGAAAACTTTCTGACGTTAACTTGGACATAGATCCCAAAATATCAGGTAATATTATTTTAAAGCTAAAAGATAAGGATATAAACGAAGTAATTCAGAGTATAGCAAATAGCGCCAAACTGCGTTACTCAACAAGTAACGGTGTAATTAGAATTGAGCAGAACTTGCCATACGCGCAAAATTATTACGTAGACTTCATTAATATTCAACATTCTGCTCAAAGCAGTTTCGTCATTAGTAACAATATTACTAACAGTGATGGAAGTAACGTTGATAGGGACTATAACAATGTTATGAAGTCTCAATACAGTAGTGACTTATGGAACTCATTAGAAAAAGGCTTGAATGCAATAATGGATGTTAACGGGGTGGATGATGGCGAATTCCTTTCATCCAACAGAGAAGCTGGTGTTATTATTTTGAATGCTAGAAAAGATATCCACAAAGCTGTTGAAGAATATATTAACAAGGTTAAGAAGTTAGCGTCTTCTCAAGTAATGATAGAGGCAAAAATAGTTGAAGTTGTGTTAGATGACAAGTACCTTTCCGGCATGAACTTAAATGATTTACACAATGGAACCAAGTCTATAATAAATCAAGATAACTCCATTATTAACCTAGCAATGAACTTTGGTGCGAGTGATTTAGGGGATTTAGTAAAAAATTTAGACAAATTTGGCACTTCAACCGTAATTTCAAGCCCTAGAGTACATGCTATAAATAATCAGCAAGCGATGATTTCATTTACTAAAAACCATATTTATTTTACTTCCGACATACAAAAAGATACTAGAAACTCTAATCAGACCTTAATTACCAAGATGAATAGCGTCCCAATAGGTGTTGTGCTAATAATCCACCCAAGCATTAACATTGATACTAGTGAAATATTCATGGATATACATCCAACTTTATCAAGAATTAACGGCTACACTAAAGATCCAGATATAGAGTACGTCACACAGCAGAGTAAAATGAAATTAAATAGCGACATTCCAATTGTTGAAATCAGAGAAATGAACTCTATGTTAAAAATTAAGAGCGGTGAAATTATGGTAATTGGCGGGCTTATAGAACATAGAGAAGATAAGCAAAGCTTATTGCACCAGAAGTCAAAAAGGCTAGCGAATAATATTAGAACAGTAGAAACTGTCATTTTTTTAAAAGCAACAATCGTACCAACATTTGGTTTGTTAGATAGAAAAGATAAGAATTTATATATATATTAAATCATTACTAAAAATTAAATATCAAACCAATTTCAATATTGTGAGTAGATATTTCATCTGCAATAGGTGTCGGAATGCTAAAATAACGATAGCCGAGAAAGGTTTTGACTTCTGGGATTATTGAATAATTAACACCAAGTTTTATTTGATAAGCAAACCAAGGAAGATTAAGTGGCATTGAATTTTGGGGTGACCCACTAATCCTTTTTAATCTAAAAACTGTTGGCCCTATACCAAGACCGATGTACGGAGCAAATTGTGTACCCTGAATGCTGGGATTATAATAGAAGTTTAACAAAAACGCAAATACACTTGCTGATTTATCAAATACCGGAGGAGAATTACTATCTTCAATATTGGCTCTAGAATACATGGTTTCAAAATCAACTCGGCCATTTTCTCCAGCATAGTAACCTAAAGATATGCTGTTAAGCCATTGGAAATTAATTTTACCGTTAAACTGCCGTATACTCTCAATTTCATCTACTAATCCCTTTTTTATTAACCCTGATATTGCATTTTCTATCCAAGAACTATTAGGATCATCTGCATTGATTAAACTAATAAATCTTTCTCCTATTGCCTTTATACCCTTTACAAATGTTTCTGAATTATCATGGTATACCTTACCACCGTTAGCGCTAACATAAAAATCAAGTTTTTTTGATTTTTCTTTTGTAATCTGCTCATTATCAGCTTGATCTGCAATACGTGACCACATATTTTTCTGATCAGCTACTTGGAGAATAGAAGGTTGTTCAGTAGGACTACTTTCAAGTTCTTGATATTTTATTGGTATTTCTTTTGCAGTAACCTCCTCAGAACGTATCACACTTTTATTATTGTCTGTTTCTAATTTTAAGGGTTGTACTTGCTCAATGTGTGTATCATTACTAATATAAGTAATAAAAAAATAGACACATGAAATGAAAATCAAAAATAAAGTAATAGATATTCTAGTTATCATAAATGAATTCACAATTATCATTTACAGTATAATTACTATATCGTATATTTCTTCAATGTACAAAAATTAAGAAAAAATATTTCCAATTAGATAATTATTTTCCACTCCTTTAACATTAACTTTCACAATACTCTTGGCCTGAGCTTTTGATTCAAGCTTTACTAATGCAAAATTTTCTGTTCTACCGACATTATTTTGCTCAACCAGAACACTTTGTTCAGTGCCTATCAAAGATTGATAAAAGCTACTCATCATTTCTCTATTCATTTCTCTTAAATTTTTTACTCGTTCTTTACGCACATTCTCTGGTACTTGTGGCATTCGTGCAGCAGGTGTATTCTTCCGCTCTGAATATGGAAAAGCATGTAGGTAAACTATATTTGTTTTTTTCAGTAAATCAACTGTATCCTGAAACATTTCATCAGTTTCTGTTGGAAATCCAGCAATAATATCAGCGCCAAATGCTATATTAGGCCTCAAGCTCTTCATTTTATGACAAAATTCTATCACTTGTTCTCTGTTGTGACGACGCTTCATTCTCTTTAGTATTAAATTATTACCAGATTGTAGACTCAAATGTAAATGAGGCATAAGTCTTAACTCATTAACTATTAAATCCATTAATTCGTCGTCAACTTCAGCAACATCGATAGAGGAAAGTCTTAGTCTCTTCAACTCTGGTATATCTTTTAAAACTCTCCTAATCATTGAACCAAGTGATGGCTTACTCAACAAATCTGTACCAAAGTCAGTAATATCAACTCCTGTAAACACTACTTCTTGATATCCATTTTCTACAAAGATCCTAATTTGCTCTATAATACTGTTTATTGGCACAGATCGATTATCCCCTCTTGCCTCAGTAATTGAGCAAAATGTGCAGCTATGATTACAACCATTTTGAATTTCAATAAATGCCCTTGATTTATCTTCAAATCCATTAATTAGAACAGGTTCTACTTGGCTATCACTGACTAAGATTTTATCGTCATTTAGTAAGTAATTTTCAGCTTTTAACTTATCTTGATTACCCAGCACTTTACTCACACCAGGAATACCACTATACGATTCAGGATCCAACTGAACAGCACAGCCAACTACGATAATTTCTTTACTTGGGTCGTTTTTATAGATCTTACGTATTTTTTGCTTTACTTGGCGTTCTGCTTCGTTTGTTACTGCGCAGCTATGCACCACAACAACATTTTCTCTCTTTGCTTTTTTTAATGCTTCTTTGATTAACTCACTCTCGTAAAAATTGAGACGACAACCAAATGTTATTACTTCATTCATGCTAGTATTCTTTACAATTTAATTATTATATCAAACATCCAAGCAAAATGACCATTGTTTTGGAGTGCTATGCAGACGTTGAGATCTAAGTTTCATTTGAACACTCCCAAACTTATCACTTTATGCCACTGGTCTTCATCTAAAATTTCTACACCTAATTCCACTGCCTTTTTATATTTGGATCCTGGTTTTTCTCCTGCAATTAGGTAGTCAGTTTTAGCAGAAAGATGTGAGCTGACCTTTGCTCCTAGAGTTTTGGCTCTTACTTTTGCCTCTCCTCTACTCATAGCAAGTAGCTTACCAGTAAACACTATAATTTTATTATTTAAAACAGAGTCACTAGAGTTGGAGCTCACAGAAAGAATTTGAAGACAAGCAGTAAGATCATTTAACATTTTGATGTTATGTTCCTTAGAAAAAAATGATTCCAAAGATTCAGCTACTTTTTTTCCTATGCCGTCTATACCTACTAGCTCAGTATTATCTGATGACAGTTCAATCATCGAATTATACCAATTATCATAAGAAACATAATAATCTGCAAGCAATTCTGCTGCAACTTGGCCAATAAATCTAATACCTAAAGAAAATATAAACCTATCTAGAGTTATTACCCTTCTGCTTTGTATAGCATTTAATAAATGAGCTATTGATTTCTTGCCCCAACCAGACTGTTCTTCCAGATTAAATTCATCCAATCTTTCTTCTAAAGTAAAAATATCGGGAATTTGTTTTATCAGACCAAGGTCGTAAAAAAACTCTATCTGCTTATCACCAAGGCCAACAATGTCAAATGCATCTTTCGATACAAAATGCTTTAGTTTTTCTATTATTTGAGCTTTACAGGCAAATTCCTCAGGACATCTTACTGCAGCCTCTCCCTCAACCTGACGTACTTTACTACCACATTCAGGGCATACTTCAGGAAACACAAATTCAGGTGTATTTGGAAGACGAGAATCTCTGCTTACTTCAACGATCTGGGGAATTACATCCCCTGCCCTTTTGATTGTTACAATATCTCCCTCTCTTATGTCTTTACGTTTTATCTCATCTTGGTTATGCAGACTTGCTCTACTAACTAGCACCCCACCAACATTGACTGGCACTAAATCTGCAACTGGAGTTAAAACCCCTGTTCTGCCCACCTGTATAAATATTTTATTTAACTTTGTTTTTGCATAAACCGCAGAAAACTTGTATGCAAGTGCTGAGCGCGGTGCTTTATGAGTATTCCCTAGACGATTTTGTAGTACCAAATCATTTACTTTATAGACTATTCCATCAATATCATAATCCAAGTTATAGCGACAGTTATAGACCTCGTTATAGAACTTCAGCATTCCATCTAAACTACTCGTTAAGGACTGATGCTCATTTACGCAAAAACCAAGTGCCTCAAGCTTATTTAGTACCTCACTTTGACTTTTCTCTGCTCCACCAATCAAAGAATAAGCAAAATATCTAAGAGGTCTGCTTGCTGTAATGTTTGCATCCAATTGCTTTAGAGAACCAGCGGCTGCATTTCGAGGATTGGCAAATTCATCGTTTTCATTTAACTTTAAAAAGTCGCTGTTACCGATGTATATTTCACCTCTTACTTCTAGTCTTCCTTGCACACCTTGCAAAAACTTAGGAAAGCCTTTTATTGTTGCAACATTGTGAGTGACATCTTCCCCTACAAAACCGTCACCTCGAGTTGCAGCTTTAATAAATCTTCCATCCTCATAAATTGCAGAAAACGACAACCCATCAATTTTTGGTTCACATAATATCTCTATTTTGTCCTCAATTAAAAACCTCTTTATTTTAGACAAAAATTTCTCTACACCTTGTTCATCATAAGCATTCTCAAGGGAAAGCATAGGTTCTTGATGTTCCACCTTAGAAAACCTCTCATCAGGTGGAGCACCAACACTATCTTGTGTTGCATAAATTTCTGGCTCTATTTCAGCTAACTTTTTCTTCAGTTCATCATATTCAGCATCACTTATTTCTGGCTTATTTTTTTGGTGATACAAAACATTATGATAATTTATTTGATCTTGCAGTTTTTCTCTCATCTTTTCTAAGTTAGTCATGATACCAATATAATGCTACATTAGCCTTTGTCGTCAAGCTGTGAATTTTCTTGAATTTATCATATGGTCTTAATCCATCAAATATCAAAGGTGCCACAATGCTATAGCCATACTTATTCTTCTCTTGCTCAATTGTATTAGCAGATCTCGCTTGCTCTAGCCATATATTTATATAAAATTAAAATAAATTAGAGTAAACAATATTGCTATTTAAATGCTAACAAGATTCGCTCCAAGTCCAACTGGCTACCTCCACGTAGGAAACGTACGAACTGCCTTGGTTTGTTGGATGTACACACGCAATCAAAATGGAAAATTTTTACTCCGTTTTGATGATACTGACCTTCAGCGTTCAGATGTCAAATATATAAATGATATCATACAAGATTTGAAATGGATTGGTATCAATTGGGATGCAAATTTCAAGCAATCAGAGCGCTTTGAGCGTTACAATGAGGTGTTTTTGCAGTTAATAAAAGAAGGGCATATTTATGCATGCTATGAAACAAGAGAAGAGTTAGACATTAAACGAAAATTGCAGTTAAAACAAGGACTTCCCCCTGTATATGACAGAAGCGCGTTACTTCTAACTGAGCAAGAGAAAATTAGTTATGAGCAAGAAGGAAGAAGACCACATTTTAGATTTAAGTTGGATAGAAATGAAGTTGTTAAATGGAATGATGAAGTTAAAGGTGAAATAAATATTGCAACCAGTAGCATAAGTGACCCTGTGGTAAAAAGAGAAGATGGAATTTACACATACATGTTACCTTCTGTTATTGATGATGTTGACTTTAATGTAACCCATGTTGTACGCGGGGAAGATCATGTAACTAATACCGCAGTTCAGCTCCAAATGATTAAAGCATTAAAAGCGAAAATCCCTACATTTGCTCACCTTTCTCTGCTACATTTTGATGATAGCAAGATATCCAAGCGAGCCGGCGTGCTAGATATCAAATCTATAAAAGAAGATGAAATTGAACCGATGGCGCTAGTTAGTTATTTAGTAAAGCTCGGAACATCCAATCCAATTGAAGCTTGCGCCTGTATGCAATCTTTGATTGACTCATTTGATATTAAAAAATTTAGCTCAGCATCTGTACAATTCAGCTTGAGTGAAGTATACAAGCTAAATAGCAAAGTGCTGCAACAAATGCCATTTGAAATTATACAAGAACGTTTAAATCAAATTGGAGTGGACTCCTCAGAGTTTTGGTATTTTATAAAGAACAATATAGAAAGGTTTTCTGAGGTGGCCAAGTGGTGGAAAATATGCAAATCCGATATAGAGCCTGTGATTCTTGATAAGGAGCTTATAAAAATTGCGTTCAATGCATTGCCCCAAGGTGATTGTAATGAAAACACGTTGTCAGAATGGGTCAAAACTATTCGACAAACAGTGGATATAAAGGCAAAAAACCTATTTACGCAGTTGCGTTCAGCTTTAACAGGAACAGAAACAGGACCAGAGCTCGCTAAACTATTAATTTTTATCGGCAAAGAAAATATCATTGCAAGGTTAAAAGAAAAGTGAAAACCAAGGTGTCCATTCAGCAGAGTGGCAAAATAGGTAGACAAGATAAACCAAAAAATCAAGAAAAAGTGAGTTTACAAGTTTACAACAAATGGTGTCATCCCAGTACTCCTTTTTTTGTCATCCAAGTAGCTGACACTGGTTCACTTTATGATGGTGTCATCCCAGTAGCCCCTTCGGTGTCATCCCAGTGCCCAGACACTGGGATCTAGTCTTTATTATGCAGCCCCTTATTTAAAGTTAAGTTTTCTGGATCCCAGTGTCAAGCACTGGGATGACATCATTATAAAGTAGACTTCTTTCAAAATTCATGTATGGAGCTCAAAATTGTGAATTGCAGCAATCAAATTAAACCTTAAACCAAAACGTTTTCGTCGGTTTCTATACCTGTCCGAGATGATTTTAAACCTTTTCAATAAGCCAATTACGTTTTCAACAATTGCCCTTTGGCTCATAAGTGCCCTGTTCTCTTTTTTTTGTTCTTTGCTTAACGGATTCTTTTTCATTTTCCTGTGCGGTAATACAACATTTTTGTGTATCTTCTGCATTCCCCTGTAGCCGGCATCAGCTAAGATTTTGGTGTCCGGTAATATTGCTACCTTTGATTCTCTAAACATCCGAAAATCGTGTTTTCTACCATTCGAGAAAGATGTGCATATGACTTTTTTACTCTTCTTCTCTGTTACTATTTGTGTTTTTATAGTATGCCTTTTTTTCTTTCCAGAGTAGAAGGGCTTTTGCTTTTTTTTGGTCTCTCTACTGGCGTTTCAGTTCCGTCTATTACTAAAACTTCATATTCTACATCACTCTTTAATAGCTCTTTTTTTCCTGGTAATGCAAAATCTGGATGTTTTATTAATATGTCTTCTACCTATCTTATTATTTTAAAACTGTTACTTTCACTCATGCCATAGCTTTGCCCAATATGAAAATATGTACGATATTCTCTTATATATTCCAGTGCCATAAGTAGCCTGTCTTCTATGCAAAGTTTACTTTTTCTTCCACTTCTAGCTTTTTTTCTTTTATCCTCCACTTCTAGAATTTCTACCATTCGCTCAAATGTTGCTTTTTTTACCCCTGTTAAACGTCGAAACTTTTCTCCTTCTAACTTTTCTATTTCCTTATATTTCATGCTTTCAAATACTTCATCTTACACTCCCTCTAACAATTTTGAAAGAAGTCTATCCTTTTTTTGGGATTCCAGCGTCACGCGCTGGAATGACATCATAGGGGCTCTGATGACACCATAGGAGGCTACTGGGATGACATCACAGGAGCACTGGAATGACACCTTCCTGCCCAGTTATGTTGCTATAAATATTAAGAAATTTACCAAACAAAAAAAAGGCAAAAGAAGCCCCGAGTAGCGAGTTTTGACTCTATATTACTGTAAGTGGCGCTGTAATAATGTGCTGACGCTTAGTTTAAGCACGATTTGGCTGAATGTAGAAAAAATAAAAAAGACATGCAGCCGCTATAATTTTATGTAATCCGCCAATAAATACTCTGAGTTTTTTACTGAATTTTGTCATTGAGCCTGCAGGTCAAAAACAAGTTTTGAGTCATAAATACCCTTATTATCATAATAAGGGGGCTGGCGGAGTTTGTCAAGGAAGTTTTTTCGTTTCTACTGAATGACAGTTGTAGCTTGGGAGGTGATGCAAGAAATCTGTTATTTTAATTGTGTGAAATTTAGTTTTGTGTTTCGTAGTATTATATAATCGAATTGATAAAAGCTGTATTATCTCCTTGCAGCATTAAGTGTATATTTTTCGCTATTTTTTCTACTAAGGGAGTAACATTATCAAAATTTGAAAATTTTGATAACACATAATCTGCTAAGCTTTTTTGATCTTCAGGTCTACCCACTCCAAATCTCAAGCGCCAATAATCGTTGCCAATAAAACTATCTATGGATTTAAGTCCATTATGTCCAGCAGAACTACCACCTTTCTTTACTTTTATTCTTCCAAGTTCCAAATCAGCGTCATCGTGTATGACAACGATATTATCTAGCGATAATTTGTAAAAGTTTCGTATTTTTGCAACAGGGATGCCTGAATTATTCATAAATGAATAAGGCTTTGTTAACATGATTTTATTATCATTAATTATGCCAGAGGTTATCAGATAATCGGCTTTTTTAGAGAACAACTGAAAACCCCAATATTTGCAGATTGCATCAACGGTGATGAAGCCGATATTATGATGAGTTAGCTCATATTGACTGCCAGGATTACCAAGCCCAACTATCAGGTGCACTATTCCTCTGTTTCTGCTTGAGGTTCTTCAACGTCACTATCGGCAGCAGAAATTGTAACAATGGTAAAATTTTCTTCTTCATGGGCTACAAACTTAACACCTTCTGGTAATTTTACATCATTAATATGTATAGACTGGCCAATCATTTTACCGGATAAATCAACTTCTATAACCTGAGGTATTTTATCAGGAGAGCATTTAACAGCAATAGAACGACACAAAACATTAAGCACTCCACCTAACTTGATCCCTGGGGCTTTACTTTCATTCACAAATGATAGAGGTATGTCTATTTTAATTTCACTGCCTTTATCAACAAATTGAAAATCAACATGTTGCACAGTATCCTTTACTACATGCAATTGGATATCGCGAACAAGAGCATATTCCTTTTTGCCCGAAATATTCAGCTCTATCAAATGTGCAGAAAGAGAACCTGATTTATATTGCTTCGTGAATTCCTTTGCAGGTAATGTTAAATTTACGTTATCATGGCCTTTCCCATATATGATTCCAGGGATGTTTCCTTTCTTCCTTAGAGAATGCATCGCTTTTGTTTTTGTTATATCACGTAACTCTGCATTAATTGTTACTATTTCCTGTTGCGTCATCGATTACTCCTATTCAGCTAATCCTTTTAATATAATTTAATAATAATATAACATAAAAATATTTATTGCAAACTTCATTCTTTCATACTAATTGTTTGTGAAAGGATTTATTTGGATATATATTTAAGCTTATTTAACAAGAACTATGGGCATTGACGATAAAGTAGTTTTTAGGATTTATAGACCAACAAGAACTGCAACACAATCTGGTTTAGGTAATACAAATTTCTGGCACCTAAAAATTGAATCTGGTTCTTACTACATTGAACCTTTGATGGGGTGGGTTGGCTCAAAAGATCCAAAAAAACAGATTGTATTAAAGTTTGATTCTCTTGAAAAAGCAGTATTCTACGCAAAAAAACGCAACGTTAAATACATAATTGAAATGCCAAAAAATGTTAAGAGGCTGCCAAAATCTTACGCAAGCAATTTCATACTAAAGTAAGTTTTATTGCGGTGTGCTTGTCTGTAAAAGGTAAGGCTTAATATAACCAATTTAATTCTGGGTTTTAAGTTGTGCTAGCACGCTGCGGCCATTTAAAGAGTCAAGATTTTTAACCTGGCTAGCCAGTATTAAAGAGTTATTTTTCAGGTATTTCTTTACAAGACTTGCAAGCCTTTTTGGATTATTCAAATAGCTCCATTCTGCTTGTAAAACTTTTATATCACTTTGCACTAAATTAATTTCACTTTTTATTTTTATTAGCTCTCTATTTAATGACTGAACATGTAATTTTACCTTAAATAGTCCTACAATGCTAAGAAAAAACATAACTATTGAGATGATGCAGAAAGTTCTCACGACAACCTCTGTATAGCTCTTAGTTTTGCTGAGCGTGAACGCGGATTTGCACTTACTTCTTCTATACTTGCTTCGATCACTTTTTTATTTAGAAGAGAGAATGTCTTGCAATCAGTAGCACATAAATCTTTAAAAAAAGTTTTGACTATACGATCTTCTAAGGAATGAAAGGTGACGACAATTAATTTGCCATTCTCACTTAAAATCTCAGATGCAGCTTTAATGCCCTTTTCAAGTTCTCCCAGCTCATCGTTTACCCATATTCTGATTGCCTGAAATGTTCTGGTTGCAGGATCAATTTTGCTTTTTCCACGAAATACCACGGAACGTACAATATCTGCAAGCTCAAATGTAGTTTTGATAGTTTTTTTCTTCCGTGCACTTACTATTGCTCTTGCGATTTTGCGAGAATGACGTTCGCCTCCGTAGTTATATATAGTATTTGCAATTTCTTCTTCACGTAAAGCGTTAACAAACGTTGAAGCGTTTATATAAGAAGAGTTATCCATACTCATATCGAGTGGACCATCATGTAAAAATGAGAACCCTCTATCTCCGTTATCAAGCTGCATAGATGAAACTCCGATGTCAAATATGACTCCATCTACAACATTAATAGATCTATTTGGTGTTGTTTCAGCGCATGACTGCGTTTTCTCTTTCTGGATCCCAGTGTCGGAGCACTGGGATGACAAGAATTGGATGACAGGAGAGGTTTTTGAGATAACAGAGGGCTCTATAAGGCCTAATACATTTTTTATATTACTAAATTTTTCAATAAATAGTTTTATTCTACTGGGATATTTAATGCTCAAATCATCATAAAACTTAGTTACCGTTTCATCTCTATCAATTGCATATACTTTGCAATCAGCTGACTCCAATATTGCTTTGCTATACCCTCCAGCTCCAAATGTGGCGTCCACATATATACCATCATCCTGCGGTGATAGTAGTGATAGCATCTCTTTTAACAAAACTGGAGTGTGTGTCATAGTGCTCCATCAAGAGACTCTGTGCATACAAATAAAAATAACTTCCCACTAAAACATATGGAAGTATATAGGCAATAATATAAAAACACTTGAATATAGTCAATGATATAAAAATATTAAGATTTAATAAGATGCTATTATTAATATGATGTTCAAATTTTTCTATTATATAAAAAAAAGTAATGTATATTACTAAATACTAAACAAACTATAGAAAATTATGCAGCAAATAACAAAAGTAATATTTTCAAGTTTGATTTGTAACACTTTATTGTGGTATGACCACATGCTTTTTGGCCACTTAATAAACATAATAGGTGGTGTGTTTTTTCCATCGGATGATCAACTAATCAGCGTATTGAAGGCTTTTGGAGTGTTTGCAGTGGGTTTCTTAATGAGACCAGTAGGTGCTGCTATATTTGGTCACATTGGTGATAAGCATGGCAGAAGAGTTGCCTTATTGCTCTCGATTATATTAATGACTTTATCAACCGTATTAATTGCTTTTGTTCCAGGTTATCAAAGCATCGGAATACTAGCATCAATTCTGGTAGTTTGTTTAAGGCTATTGCAGGGTATATCCCTTGGAGGAGAAGCAGGAAATGCACCATTTTTAATAGAACATGCTCCTAAAAACAAAAAAGGATTTTTTGGCAGCATTGAAGTATTAAGCGCAATTTTTGGTTCAATATTAAGCCTGATAGCGGTACTCATATGCAAAAAAGTATCTGATTTTGAATCTTGGGGGTGGAGATTACCTTTCATTTTCAGTTTAGCAATGGGATTAATCAGCATATATATGAGATATATACTTGATGAAAGCCCAGAGTATAAAAGACGAAAAAATCCGTCTAAATTGCCATTAAAAGAGTTATTAAACAATTACAAAAAGCCTGTTCTAATATCAATAGGTATTGACTTGGTTGAAAATGCGTCTCTCTATATATATTTGGTATTTTTCAATGTGCTCCTAAGAAACTCCTTGAACTAACTCATCTTTTTTTACCAAGAGATAGCCAAGTTCCTTTGCTCTTTTGATCAAATTTTTTACAGTTCTATCTTTATAGCGTATTTCATAGTATTCCATTCCTTTTTCTACATATTCCTGTCCGTATTTGAGCATACTATAAAATATGCACGCTATCTTTCTTGCAGTAGCTGTTATTGCTTTTGGCGCTCCTAATCGTTTTTTTAATTTCCTGTAGTATGCACCTAATGCACTTTTACTATTTCCCACAGAATTAGCAGCCATTCGAAATGCATTCGCAGCACGATTAATGACTTTACGCGTTCTTGTGCTAAACACTTTTTCTCCTGTAATTTTATTGGCAGGGCTGAGTCCTAACCACGATGAGAAGTGTTTTTCTGTTGACCATTTACTATGGTTTATACCAGTTTCTGAAATTATGGTCTGTACACTTAGTACATCAAGCCCTGGAACTTTAGTAAAATCCATACCAGTTATCCGGTGCAGTTCCTCGTGCAAAGCAAAGTTTGGCTTACTTTTTCTATGCTTATTCTTTTCCTTACTCAACTGTTTACTTTCGCCAGGTTTTGTTTCGAACGTTTTGTAATAGGCCTCAATATTTCTATCACATTCTGCTATTTTTTCTTGATAGATATTATATAGTTCAAATTCTTGCTTTAGCGTGAATAAGTGTTCCTCTCTATAGTCACCAGCTAACGCTTTTGCAATAGTAGACTGATCATTTTTTATTCGTGCATCCCTGAATTCAACCAATTTCTCAGGATCCCTTTCGCCTTCGATTATAGCCTTGATAATTTTCATACCAGTTACTCCAGTAATATCTCTTATAACTTTATGCAGCTGTATATTCATTTGAATTAATGCCTTCTGCATACGCAGAACATGTGTAGATGCACTTTCAGTAAGACTTTTACGTTGCCGCACATAACTACGCAATACACAAATTTGATCATCGGGTCTGAATGATCCATGAAGTAGTCCATAACTGTGTAGTTGTTGTAACCACTGACAGTCCTGAACATCTGACTTTCTTCCAGGTACATTTTTTACATGTCGCGCATTTACCAGTTTTACTTCAAACCCATATGATTCGAGTACTTGAAATAAAGGAATCCAGTATACTCCTGTTGATTCCATAGCTACAGTTGTAACTTTACATTTTTTCAACCACCGTGCTAAATTATGAAGGTCTTCAGTGAAGCAGCCAAATTTTTGGATACGTTGTTCATCTCTTCCTTCAGGTACACATACATAATGTACAGATGAACCAACATCAATCCCTGCTGCATCAGGATTCACTATTTCTAATTTACTTTTTGCTTTTTTCATGGCAACTCCTTCGTATAATTTGTAATAGGGAAACGCTTCAGCTTGGAACGGTTGATAGTACAATCTCCTAACCGAGGTAGTCTACAAAAACTCCATCAATGATTTGACCGTTCCTCCCAAAACCACGCTTACGAACGGGCACTAAAGGCACCAGTGACTTGGTCGGTTATAACTGCAAAAGCGCTTCTCACAAAGTTATATCAGAAATTACTCAAAACTTAAATTGGGAGTTTCTTCCTGGTTTGACAGATTTCGTCTGTTTGACGCTTACGAATAAAATATTAACAGTAAATACTCATTTTAATCATATAGTGGAAATACTGAGTCAAATTGCGCTCGGAGGATTGACAATATTGTTTGCAATACTTTCTGATAAGGTAGGAAGAGAAAAAGTTATGAAGTTTGCATTTATAGCTTTTGTAATAGTGAGTTATCCAGTTTTTTCAATGTTATGTAGTGGCAATTACTTGCTGGCACACATTCTTTTATAATTCCAATAGCTGCCATCGCTTGGTCCTGTCAGTGCACTTATGTGCGAATTATTTCCAAC
Source organism: Wolbachia endosymbiont (group A) of Longitarsus flavicornis (assembly GCF_963931955.1). Classification (NCBI taxonomy): domain Bacteria; kingdom Pseudomonadati; phylum Pseudomonadota; class Alphaproteobacteria; order Rickettsiales; family Anaplasmataceae; genus Wolbachia; species Wolbachia endosymbiont (group A) of Longitarsus flavicornis. The sequence goes on from NZ_OZ008337.1 coordinate 923,940, forward strand.
AAAGGTTCGGTACAGTGGATTTGGTTTATCAAGAAATATAGCTGCTGGATTTTTTGGCGGCCTTGCACCATTTATATGCACAACAATTATCAAGGTTACAGGACAAGAGACTTCAGCTAGTTTTTACATGATTTTCTGTGCTTTAATTGGGCTAGTTGCTATATCGCAAATTAAGGGTGAGCTTTCTTCACAATCACCCAAAGTAAACCAAGTATAGTTGCAGTATAGCAGAATTTAAAAAAATCTAATTATAAGGTGGGAAATGCCAATTCTTAGGTGATAATGTGAATATTTCAGCACCATCTTTTGTTACTCCAATCGTATGCTCAAATTGAGCAGAAAGTGAAAGATCGCGTGTTGTTACTGTCCAGTCATCGAGTTTACTGAGCAGAGTCTCATGTTTTCCAGCATTAATCATTGGCTCTATTGTAAAAAACATACCTTCCTTCAAGACGAGATTTTCATCTTGATCATAGAAATGCACTACATTCGGTGGAGCATGAAAGACTTTTCCTATACCATGTCCGCAGTAGCTGCGTACGATAGAATATCCAAAACCTCTAATATATTTCTCTATAGCAAGCCCTATTTCATTTAACTTATTGCCGGGCTTAACTTGTTTGATTGCTTCCATCAATGCATGATAAGTAGCGTCACACAAGCGTTTTGCTTTTATTGATGGCTTGCCAACCCAAAACATGCGACTTGTATCACCATGCCAGCCATTTAAAATCACCGTGACATCAATATTTAAAATATCTCCATCTTTAAGTGGTTTATCATCGGGAACACCATGGCACACAACTGCATTTTTTGAAGTGCAAATCGATTTTGGATACCCCCTATAGTTTAGTGGTGCTGGAATTGCACCTGCATTAATTATAAAGTCATGACATAGATCATTTAACTCATTAGTTGTCACCCCTACCTTTACGTACGGTGCAATGAAATCAAGAGTTTCAGCAGCAAGCCTGCCAGCCTTGCGCATAAATTCAAAATCTTCTTGTAAGTGTATAGTTATGTTCATATTTTCCATGTCTTATTGTAATTGGTACGCTTACTTGCAAGTACATAAATGTAATAACTTTACGTATTATGAAAATAAGCTCTATGGATCCTAGTGTCAAGTCATTTGTATGAAAGGTGGTCAAGCAAGAAGTCTATTTAATAATCTGAACTATACAACTACTATCTCAGGATAATCTGAAGATTTTTTGTGATAGTAATCGATGCTCTTAGAATTCACCTCAATGTAAGTATTGTAGATACGATTCTCAAAACCACCTCTCTCTTGTTTTTTAGAGATACGCTTTTCTTCAATTTGTTCTACAGATAGTCCACTTTCTTTGCCTAATGCATGTATGACCTCAAGTAAATCGGCTAACTCTTCAAGGTTTTCATCTGAGGTTTTAGAGGCAATAACCTCCTTTGCTTCTTCTAAAAGTTTATCTTTGAGACATTCAATGTATTCATCTTTTTCCATCACCCTCTCATAAACAATAATTCCGTGGGAACGTATAATTTCAGTTGTATGATCACGAACAAGTTTATTAATTTTGAAACAATGTTTTTTATTCATAATGTTTCCTTTGATAGATATAAGAATTTCATTCAGTAAAATTAAACTGTAACTTTTGATTTAACCCAATTATACAATTTACTCATTTTACCATCCTGACCTAAAATACCAGAATTATTTTTATAAAAAGTGTCAACTATTAGCTTTATAGAACCTATAGCAGCAGAAAATACAGGATTTTTATCATATTCGCCATCAAGGCCACTGAGAGATTCAGGGGACCCAATTCGAACTTGTTTATTGAATATATAGCCTGCAATTTCCTTCATGCTTGTAAGTTGACTAGTTCCACCTGTGATCACCACTTTATTAATTGGATCTTTCTGCTCTTGAAATTGCTCTCTTACCATTTCAAGTATTTCTTCAACTCTTGGTCTTATGATGTTAATAAGCTCAGATTTGAATACTTGAGTAGGTTCATCATTTTCACTATTTTGGACTGTAATATATTCGTTCTCATCTATTGAAGTTACGATAGTGCTACCATACAGTATTTTTATATACTCTGCACGTTCTATGCTTGTGCATAGCCCGTAAGCAATATCTCGAGTGATATGAACGCCACCAATTGGAACGCTGCTTGCATACACAAGTTTCCCTCTTTTGAAAATTCCAATTGCAGTGCACCCACCGCCTATATCAACAATAGCAGTCCCGAGCTCTTTTTCATCTTCACTGAGACACGCAAGACCTGCAGAATATGCAGAAGCAATACAACCTGCCATATTTAATCCACCATTATTGGTAATACAGTTTTCAATATTGGTAAGCGCTGGACGCGAAGCAGTAACAACATTAACATCAGCAGATAGTCTTTTTCCGTACAATCCACCAACTTCTTTTATGTCAGTCATGTCATCTAAGTGATATTTCAATGGTATATTGTGAATGATAACATTTTCTTCAATATATTTCTCAAACGTCTGAAAAACTACACGTTTTATATCCCGGTCAGAAATTTCATGATTAGCTGCAATAATTTCATTATGTACATTAAAAGATGAGATGCCACATCCAGCAATGCTCACATATATCTGGTCTATAGTTTCCTCTGACACTTGCTCAGCTAAACCTATAGTTGATGAGATGGAGTAATTTGCGTGTTTTACATTAGTTATCGACCCACCGTTTACACCTTCTGCAATCTTATAGCCCGTTCCTGTTACTTTATAGCTGAAGTTGCCATTTATTTTAACGATTAGACAAATAATCTTTGTTGTACCTATGTCTAAAACAGCAAAAACGTTTCTCTTTGGTTTTGCTATTACTGCAGAGTACATTAGTTAACCTTATTACGCAATTTCATTTAAATTGTAGCTTTCTTTAATAATTTATATTTCTATTATAGATATAGCAACATTTTAATATACACTAAATTCTGGACAAAAGGAAAAGCAAAACATAGAATTATAATTTTTATGTCCATTTTATGTCCATATTACCAATTGTAATTGCCCCTGATGAAAGACTAATCACACGTGCCAGTGAAGTAACAGATATAAACGATAAAATTAAAGAATTAGTAAACGACATGTTCGAAACTGTGTACGATGCAGAAGGTCTTGGCCTTGCTGCAGTGCAAGTTGGGGTGCTGAGGAGAGTTTTTGTTATGGACATTCAGCTCTCTCGAGCTGAAGACGAGCCAGTAGGGTATGAATCGACTGGCAAATTTTACATGATTAACCCTGAAATTACGGAATTATCCGATGAACAAGTAATTCTCAAAGAAGGGTGCCTTTCAATTCCAGAGCAAAGCTATGAAATTAAGCGTCCAAAATATTTGACTGTGAAATATAAGGATTTAAATAATGAGGAACAGACGCTAAAAGCTTGCGGCTGGCTCGCAAGGTGTATTCAGCATGAGCTAGATCACTTAAATGGCATATTATATATTAGACATTTATCTAAATTAAAGTATGATATGGCCATGAAAAAAGCACAAAAGGTTAAAAAGCATTATGAGCAATAAAGACCTAGAATTATTAAAATTTTACCATGAAGTGGGCGTTGATTGCACACTAATGGAGGGTGAAGAGGAAAAAAAATTGGAGAGCAAAGAGAGTGTACAACCCTCTGTTATCCAAACTGGGACCAAGAAGAAAGATGCAGATATGCGCTGGAATGACACTAAAGATGGAAAAGACATGTTTCCAAGTGACTGGATAATTGAAGCAAGGAAACTTGCAAGTAAATGTGGTAGTGTGGATGAATTAAGAAGTGCAGTGAAGTCATTTGAAGGTTGTGAAATAAAAAAAACTGCAACTAATACTGTTTTTTCCGATGGTAATCAAAATGCAAAAATTATGCTCGTTGGTGAAGCTCCAGGGGCAAATGAAGACCTTCAAGGCATACCATTTTGTGGTGCAAGTGGAATGTTGCTCGATAAAATGTTAAATGCAATCAATCTTGATCGCACTAAGGTATACATAAGCAATACCGTATTTTGGCGCCCACCTGGCAATAGAAAGCCAACCGACCTAGAGCTTGATATGTGCAGACCATTTGTTGAGAAGCATGTTGCACTGGTTTCACCGCAAATTCTAATTTTGGTCGGGGGAATTGCGTGTTATAGCCTTCTTGACAGCACAAAAACTATATCGAATTTGCGTGGTAGATTTCATACGTACACTAACCAATATTTGTCCAATTCAATCACCACAGCCGCTATATTTCATCCAGCTTACCTACTTCGCCAACCTGCACAAAAACGTTTAGCCTGGGAGGATTTGAAGAAGATTAGGGAGTATCTTGATAACACCAATAACTGCACAAATACCTAATAAAGTGGTAGACCTCTTGCATAGTTTTTTCGTTTCTATTTCCAATAAAAGTTTGTATGCAATAACACAGAAGCATGCACTGCTATTCCTTCATTTCTTCCAATAGAACCTAATTTTTCTGCAGTGGTTGCTTTGATATTCACAAATTCATCATCAATTTCTAATGCTTTTGATATGAATTTCTTCATTTCTACTTTGTAAGGCGATATTTTAGGCTCTTCACAAACTATAGTAATATCTAAATTAGACACGCTGTACCCTTTTTCCTTTGCTTTTTTAGCAGCAAAGTCAAGAAAGTGAGATGAATTGCAATCTTTCCATTCAGAGGAACTAGGAGGAAAGTGCTCTCCTATGTCGCCATATCCCAGTGCTCCGAGTATTGCATCAACGATTGCATGTATTGCAACATCACCATCTGAATGTGCTTCTATTGCCATGTTGTGCTCAATTTTCACACCGCAAATCTTTATAAGGCACTTAGTGCTATCTTGAATTTTTATAAATCTGTGTATGTCATAACCAGTGCCGACACGAAATTTTGGCTCTTCAAAAAGAAGTTTTGCCATATTGATATCCTCTTTTGTGGTTAACTTAAAATTGCTTTTTTCACCTTTAATAATCACAACGCGCTTTTTGTGCTCTACCATTAGCGATGAATCATCAGTAAATTCTTTGGTTGATTGGTGACATGATAATAGTTCTTTAAAGTTAAAAATTTGAGGAGTTTGTATGGCTCTAAGTTTTTCCCTTGAAATTGTAGATTCAATGAAATTATTACTTACCAATGACATAGTATCTTCAACTTCTATTGCTGGAACTACTCCTGTATATTGATCATTAATCATAGATTCAACCAAGTTATCTATCAGAACATTTGACACAAAAGGCCTACAAGCATCATGTATAACTACAAAATCTGGGTTAACTTTTTGTAAGCTTTCAAGTCCTAATTTGACTGAACTTTGCCTACTTTCTCCTCCGTATACAGGGCTTAGTAATTTAGTGTCTGTAATTAGTGATATAGCTTTCTCATAGAAACTTTCATGGTCTCTATTAATTGCTACTCTTATGTAATCTATATATTGGTTAGCTAAAAATTTTCTAATTGTATGAAATAAAACAGATTTACCTGCCAGTTTTATATATTGCTTAGGAAGCGTAGAATTGCATCTACTGCCTACTCCCGCTGCAACTATTAATGCTGCTATTTTGTATTTCTTAAGTCTGTTAGTGTGCATATTTATCATTTTCAGCGTGAGTGTATAGTAACAAATTATTTACAGTTTTAAAAAAAGAGTGTATTATCTTATAAGATATAATACGATGCTAGAATGCATATTACTAAGTGTAATAAAGAAAATGAGATACACCTTATATTCTTTCATGGAATAGGGGATAATCATAAAAATGCTCAACAATGCTTACAGGATTTATGTGACAGAAATGGGCTAAGAGCTATTGCTCATACACATAAATATCCGGCTACATTCCAAAACTACATAACTTGTGTCATAGCCAGCTTTTTATTTCTCGGAGCATCCGTATTAGTGCCCGTTATAATATTACTTATGAATCCAATAACACCTAGAACAGTTGGTTTAGTAAGCTTAGCTGCTCTAATTTGCATTTTTTTATCCGTAATGCTTATTATTATTCCCTTTATAAATAGAGATCAAAGTTTGCTTAAGCCCTCGATAGAAAAAATCAATGAATTAATGGACAAGGGTGTGAGGCCTGAAAACATTATACTTTTTGGCCATTCCTTTGGAGGAGCAGTTGCATCGGCAGTTTTGAAGCACTTTGCAGACAAAAACGTTAAACTTAGAGGTGTTATTTTTACTAGCACTTTCAGCTCTTTTCATACAGCAATAGAGCATTTTCCGATCCCTCAAGCAAAAATTTTAAGTATGTTGCCCCCATCCATTTTTAAAAAATTGCTAAAGGCTTTAGATCTAGATTTTGATTTAGTAAACGATATACGAAAGTTGCGAGATGAAGGAAAATTGAATATGCCAATAATAGTTATTAATAGCAAAGAAGATTACTTAGTACCACAGCCTGCACAATTGGCGCACGCAATAGAAAATGATGTATTGCTACGTGGAAAATTGATCAAGACTGTTAATTCGAAAAGGTGTGAAGATGATCCACATAACGGAGTTTTATCTAGTTGGGAATTGGGTGAAAATTTGACTGATCTAATACTTAATAAAATTGATAAAACAATGAATAGACAGTATTTACAATAAACTGTATATTTTTCAGTAAATTAGCTATGCTAAAAGCATGCAAAAACGTCATATAACTATTTGTTTTATACTGCTTTTTATAATAGGGATGTTATTCCTGATGCGTCCTATGATTTTTCCATGTTTAATATCTGTTGTTATTGCATATTTGTTTAATCCGCTAGTAGTTAAGTTTGAAAAGTATAGAATACCGCGTTCATGTTCTGTAATTTTTATAATACTTATTTTATTAATAGCTTTTATACTAGTCATAACATTTGTTTTACCTATTATATATGTTCAAATTACTTCAATATTAAATTTCTTAGTGAGTAAAGTGCCTTCATTAAAGCTTAAAGTAATCCCCTCTGTATTAGAATTTCTTAATATAAAAATCGAGGATAGCTTATTTGATCATTTATCTAAAAATCTAGCAGAAAATTACAGCAACTATGTATCTTATTTCATGAATGCTCTTGATATTGCTAGTAACTTTATAATCCAAGTGTTAAGTTCAAGCTTTAACACGGTATCATTAATGGTGATTACTCCTGTAGTGTTTTTCTATATATTACGTGATTGGCCTTTAATTATAGAAAAAGCTAATAAATTAATTCCTGTTTCTTATAGAGAAAAAGTTGCAAATTATTTTTCCAAAGTGGATTTCATTATATCTAATTATCTAAAGGGGCAGGTAAATGTATGTATTGTCATGATGGTCTTTTACTCTGTGAGCCTGAGCATAATCGGATTGGAACACTCTATTGTTATTGGAATTTTATCAGGAATATTAACGTTCATACCTTACGTAGGGCCATTATTATATACCATTATTGGGTTTTTGAGCGCTATCACTCAATTTAGTAGATGGTTTGAAAGTGCTGCTGTTTTGCTATTATTTGGTGTTGGACAATTAATAGATTCAAACATATTAGTTCCTTTATTAATAGGAAAAAAAGTTCATATACATCCAACTGTAATTATTCTGGGAATTACTATATGCGCTTCATATTTTGGATTTATAGGTATATTACTTTTTATTCCAATAATAGCAATGTTCAATGTATCAGTAGAATATGCAATCAATAAATATTTTAAAAGTGAGCTTTATAAAAACGGCTAACAGACCTTTTGCATAATCAATTTATGGTAAGAGGAGAAATGAGCCCAGAATACCTGACATATTTGAGGAGCGTAAGTAAATTTTTGCGCAAAAATTACTACCAGAAAGAGGTTACGTAAGAGGTTCAACGTGCAATTAAATTTATTTAACAACAATCAAGCTGATTATAATCGGCAAAATTACATCATCTTAGATGAAAATAAGCACGTATATAATTCGGTAGTTAATGATTTATCTTGGAAATGTCTGATTCTTTTTGGACCTAAAAGCTCCGGTAAAACTCATCTTGCTCATATTTGGCAATCAATAAATGATGCAATCTTTATCAATGTGAATAACTTCGTAAGCGAGATTAGGTATAGCGATGCTTTTATTTTAGAAGACGTACAAAACATTAAAGATGAAGCAATGTTATTACATTGTTACAATTACATGAAAGAAAACGACAAGAGGCTGCTAATCACTTCTTCAATTTCACCAAAAAAGCTTAACTTCAAATTAAGAGATTTAAGTTCTCGAATATTATCAACTATCAGCGTAAAAATTTTGCCTGCAAGCGAAGAATTATTAAGAATCATGCTAATAAAACGATTTTCAGATAAACAGTTAAAAATTGATTTAAAAGTGATTAATTATATTTTAGCAAGAATAGAACGTTCTTTCTATAGCATTGACAAAATTATAGAGAAGATAGATAATGAATCTATAGGGTCAAATGTGACCGTTCCTTTTATTAGCACTTTATTAAAAAAAGATGCCATTTGATTCCTTCTTTTGTAAAGGTATATATTAAAAATTTATTAACACCCATAACACTAACGTAATTGAAATCTCTATCTGTCCATGTTAGAATCATAATCAATGTTATGTTATAATAAATATAGATAGATACAGCTAAGAAGTATTTTATATTATAGTAGAGCTCACTTTATAAGGTGTTTTTTATAGATTTGACGTTATAATTTAACTATGATAAGAGTAAGATTAAATTTAAAAAAAAGGTTAAAGCAAAAGTTTGTGATGTTCACTCTACTGATAAATGCCTTATTTGTCTCATATTTTCTCATAAGAAACATAGGAAACACTTCCAATCAAATTATAGCTAAAGAAATAAATATAGGAGCTGATAATGAAAAATAAACAGTCGCAAAATAAAAAAGAAAATCTTTACATAACATATTACATAGATGCTTTAGCTTCAGAGAGGTCCGCTACACAAAATACTTTGGAAAGTTATCGTTCTGATCTACATCAGTTTGAAGAATTTTTATTGGAAAGCAGCACTACCTTGATTGGTGCAAACAAAACCAATATTAAAGACTATATGAAATCTCTATGTACGCAAAAAAAATATAAAAGTAGCTCTATATCAAGAAAAATATCCGCTATGAAAAATTTCTATAAGTGTCTATTTAATGACGGAATAATAGATTTTAATCCAGCGCCGGCTAATGATGCTGAATTAAAGAATCCAAAAGTTTCTCGTCCTTTGCCTAAGTATTTAAGTGTCAAAGAAATATTTTTGCTAATGGACACAGTGAGAAAATCAGCAAGCGAATCGAATAAAGAGATAAGCAGTAAAAGGCTATGTGCGATTTTAGATATCCTTTACTCTTCTGGAATGCGTGTTTCTGAACTAATTAATATGAAGTTATGTGAAGTGTCACATTTAATAAACAGTAATAACAAAGAATGCTATATAATAATAAAAGGAAAAAGTGGTAGAGAGAGGCAAATCCTTTTTAATGAACAAGCATTACAGAGCCTTAGAAATTATTTATCAGTTCGTGATAATCTGATCCCTAAAGAAAAGGAATCCGATTGGCTATTCCCAGGTGATAAACCTAATAAACCAATTACAAGGCAGAGGGTCGGTCAATTAATGAAGGAGTTGGCAAGAAAATGCAATATTGATGAAAATAAGATCTCTCCACACGTGATTAGGCATTCTTTTGCTACCCATCTACTGGATAGCGGGGCAAATATTGTGTTGATACAGAAAATTCTTGGCCATACTAACCTTTCTACAACACAAATATATACTCATATTGCTAACGAAAAGTTAAAGGACAAACTAGCTGATTCGCATCCTATTACTCAGATGATCAATAATTAAACTTATTGCTTTTAATTTGTAGTAAAGTTAAATTCAAAATAAGTTTATGTGAGTTTGTGATTTCAAGTTTGTTGTTTAATTTCTTTCTTATATTATGGGAAGTATTCTATACTTTAATTACTCTCCCTGTAATTCTCTTTCCTGAGTGTGTAATAACCATTTTTCTCGTCTGTTCGGTGAGAGTTGTATTATTCATGCTGCGTTTATTATGTGGCATTAAATATGAAGTGAGGGGAATGGAAAACATTCCTAAGCAACCTTTTATAATTGCATCCAAACACCAATCTCCATTTGAAACATTTATTTTTATACTACTATTTAGAAAAGCGGTTTTTATTTTAAAACGTGAATTGAAATGGATTCCATTCATTGGTTTGCATCTCATGGCGCTCAGAATGATTTTTATTAACCGCTCAGATGGTATCAGTTCTATGCGTCATATCATTAAATTAGCAAAAATGCGTATAAAAGAAAATAGAGGCATAATAATATTTCCTGAAGGCACAAGAACGACTATAAACCAAAATATAAAATATCAACCAGGTATTGCTGCTTTATATAGCATATTATCTGTTCCTGTGTTACCGGTTGCTTTAAACACTGGTTTGTTTTGGCCAAAAAGCATACTTTCTCTGAGAAAGAATCCCGGAAAGGCAGTAATAGAAATATTGCCTCCAATACATCCTGGATTAAACAAAAATGAATTCTTGCAAAGTTTAGAAAAAATTATTGAAGAGAGAAGTAGTAAATTAACCACAGAAAAAACTGATATTGCAAATTAACAAAAAAGCTTTATAATTAAAAGAAAAGTACAGTATTTTAGGTATTAATATATGGCAAATCATAAGAGTGCTAAAAAAATGATAAAGGTAATAGCAAAGCGCACTTTAATAAATAAGATGCGGAAAAGTAAAACTCGCACTGCTATTAGAAATTTGGTTGATATAATCAAGTCTGGCGACAAAGAAAATGTTGTTCTGGCATTTCGGAATGCTGAATCTAATTTACACAAGTGTGTGAATAAAGGTGTTATTCATAGGAATACCGCTGCACGTAAAATAAGTCGCTTAAATGCAAAAGTAAAAGCATTGATGACCGCTTAATACGGTTAATGTAAAGTTAACTGTATTAATATATACTCCTCAGTTTGTATATTCTATATAAAATTTAAGCTTAAGTGATGGATAAAAAAGTGCTATTAGAACTAAGTAATGGATTAAAAATCGAGCTACCTGTATTAAGCGGAACAACAGGTCCTAACGTGTTAAATATCAAGGACTTATATAAGACAACAGGATTATTCACTTACGATCCGGGGTTTGTTTCCACAGCTTCATGTTCTTCTTCGATTACATTTATTGATGGAGATGAAGGGGTGCTTAAATATAGGGGACATAATATAGCTGATTTGGCAGAGAATAATAGTTTTACTGCTGTGATTTATTTATTACTCTATAGTGAACTACCCAGTTCAGAGCAACACAAAAAATTTCTTCTCAAAATACAAAAATTATCCAAAGTATCAGAGCAAATTACAAATGTAATTAAAGCATTTCCACAAACTGCCCACCCTATGTCGATTTTAGTTGCATGTTTTGCAAGTTTGTCAGCATCTTACTATGAAAAGCATGGCAACAATGTCAATGGTGAAGATCTAGACTTTGGAATTTCTGCAATAGCGCAAGTTCCTGCAATTGTTGCAATGATTTATAGGCATATCAACAATCAGGAATTCATAAATGCTAACAATGAATTAAGTTACAGCGAAAATTTCTTAAAGATGATATTTGGCGATGCTGTTGATAATGATAAAAGCGCCCTTTTTGCAAAAGCTTTGGATAAAATATTTACTCTCCATGCTGATCATGAACAGAATGCTTCTACGGCGGCTGTCAGACTGGTAGGATCGGCTGGTTCTAATCTGTTTGCAAGCCTCTCTGCAGGGGTTGCTACACTTTGGGGACCAGCACATGGTGGAGCTAATGAGGCAGTTATAAATATGCTAAAAGAGATAGAGCAAAGTGGAGATATAGATAAATTCATCGAAAAAGCTAAAGATGATAAAGATCCATTTAAATTGATGGGATTTGGACATCGTGTTTATAAAAATTATGATCCGCGCGCGCGTATATTGAAAGACGCTTGTCATGAGGTTCTAAGTAAACTAGAACAAAATAATGAATTGCTCAAAATTGCAAAAAAACTTGAAGAAATAGCTTTAAAGGATGAATATTTTATCGTGCGTAAGTTATATCCAAATGTTGATTTTTACTCAGGTATAATAATGAATGCTATCGATATTCCCTCAAATATGTTCACGCCTATTTTTGCACTTGCAAGAACCACTGGTTGGGTTACTCAGTGGTATGAAATGATAAATGATAAAGAAACTAAGATCTGTAGACCAAGACAACTCTATCTTGGTAAATAAATTTATTTTCACTTCATTCACAATTTTTCTTTGAGCACTTTGACTCCTAAGATCTTCAAATATTTTTTTATTACCAGAGAGCAACCGAAGACCCTACTCCAAAACTGTGCTCTATAGCTGACCCAAGCAACACGTCATCCTGCTGCTTGTTAGCGGCACCGCGAATGAATCGCGGTATGACGGTTAAGTAGGGTGTCATCCCAGTGCCCTCTTCTTGTCATCCCAGTGCTTGACACTAGACTTCTTTCAAAATTCATGTATGGAGCTCAAAATTGTGAATTGCAGCAATCAAATTAAACCTTAAACCAAAACGTTTTCGTCGGTTTCTATACCTGTCCGAGATGATTTTAAACCTTTTCAATAAGCCAATTACGTTTTCAACAATTGCCCTTTGGCTCATAAGTGCCCTGTTCTCTTTTTTTTGTTCTTTGCTTAACGGATTCTTTTTCATTTTCCTGTGCGGTAATACAACATTTTTGTGTATCTTCTGCATTCCCCTGTAGCCGGCATCAGCTAAGATTTTGGTGTCCGGTAATATTGCTACCTTTGATTCTCTAAACATCCGAAAATCGTGTTTTCTACCATTCGAGAAAGATGTGCATATGACTTTTTTACTCTTCTTCTCTGTTACTATTTGTGTTTTTATAGTATGCCTTTTTTTCTTTCCAGAGTAGAAGGGCTTTTGCTTTTTTTTGGTCTCTCTACTGGCGTTTCAGTTCCGTCTATTACTAAAACTTCATATTCTACATCACTCTTTAATAGCTCTTTTTTTCCTGGTAATGCAAAATCTGGATGTTTTATTAATATGTCTTCTACCTATCTTATTATTTTAAAACTGTTACTTTCACTCATGCCATAGCTTTGCCCAATATGAAAATATGTACGATATTCTCTTATATATTCCAGTGCCATAAGTAGCCTGTCTTCTATGCAAAGTTTACTTTTTCTTCCACTTCTAGCTTTTTTTCTTTTATCCTCCACTTCTAGAATTTCTACCATTCGCTCAAATGTTGCTTTTTTTACCCCTGTTAAACGTCGAAACTTTTCTCCTTCTAACTTTTCTATTTCCTTATATTTCATGCTTTCAAATACTTCATCTTACACTCCCTCTAACAATTTTGAAAGAAGTCTAATGTCGACAAGACCTAAGCAGTGTGAGAGACAATAGATAGGAAGTTTTGAAAAGGGTTTAGTGGAAGTTGTTTGTATGAGCTTTGAAAGAGGTCCATTGTAACTATTCATTTGATAATTCAAAAAACTTGAAAGAATAAAGATAGTTATTAAAATTATCTTGATTTACATCAGTTATCCAAGTTTGACATTGAATACTTAACATTTCCTCTATTAACGCCTTTCTGTAATGTTTATCCAGATGAGACATTATATCGTCAAGCAGAAGAAGTGGTGCCTTATTGTAATGAATACACCTTGCTTTTACACTGGATAAAATAATAGAAAGCAGTAATAACTTTTGTTCTCCAGTGGAGCACAGATTTATTGGTACGTTTCTTTTTTGACAAAAAACCCGAAAATTATCGTTATGCACACCAAAGGTTACTCTACCAGTCAATGAGTCTTTTTCTCTGTTTTCCTTTAGACGATTCTGAAAATATTCTGCAGTATCGTTCAAAGTTAGCTGGCTGCTGAATTTCAAACTTGCCTTTGGAAAAAGCTCACTGGAATGGTTATCAATTGTGTCTTGTAATATTTTTAAAACAGACGATCGCATACGTAAAATACTAACTGCATTAACAGCCATTATGTTTTCAAGACTAGAGAGCCAATTTTCGTCCAAGGTGTTCTCTCTCAACAGTTTACTTCGCTCATGTTTAGCTTTTCTATATTTCATGTAGCAGCAAGTGTAATTTTCCTCAAACAGTGAGACTATACGGTCTAAAAATTTTAATCTGTCACTTGGAGAATTAAGAAGAACATAGTCCATTTGTGGAATCAGCCATATTACATTGGATATCTTATACAAAGATGAATAACTCGATTGCGTTTTTCCATCAATTTGTATTAATTTCTTATCAAAACTCTTTGCGATACCAATTGAATTAAAATCCATTCCATTAAAAAAATCATAGTGCACTACCCAATCTTCATTACTGAATCTATTTTGTATCTCACTGGCTTTTGCTTTTTTCATTCCATTGCTTTTAGCAAGCAACGAGATTGCTTCAAGTATATTAGTTTTACCAATACCATTTTTGCCAGTTATTACAACTGAGCTATCATCTGAATCCAGTTCAAAGTTTGAGTGGCTACGAAAATTATGTAATTTCAGCTTTTTTATGTAGCAATGGGTAGCCATTAACCTATTCTTTAGTTTATATTCTCTTTACTTCTTCCAGAACCTCATCAACATGTCCACTAACTTTTACATTTTTCCAGATCTTCACTATTTTACCTTTTTTATCTATTAAAAAAGTAGTGCGTTCTATTCCCATATACTTTTTGCCAAACATACTTTTCTCTACCCAAACACCATATTTTCCCAACATTTCAGCATTCTCATCAGAAACTAAAGAAAACGGCAGAGAGTATTTTGCTTTGAAGTTAGTGTGGCACTTAACACTATCTTTTGATACACCAATTATCACTGTGTCAAGGGAAGAAAAATCATCTATTTTATCTCTAAAGCCTTTTGCTTCCATCGTACAACCCGGAGTATCGTCTTTAGGATAAAAATAAAGAGCTACATTTTTTTTATCAAAAAATTCACTCAGTGATAAATTTTCACCAGAATCTGTTGGTAAACTAAAATCAGGTGCATTATTTCCTACTACTAACTCCATACCTTGCTCCATTAATAACGCTTCTATCTATAGTAGTATATTGTAGTCAGAGTATCAAATTTTATATATAGCTAACACAGATAAGATTCTTGATAGGGGGCTTATTGATAACTGCCTTCTCGGCTTGCCGCTTTTGATAAAGTGTGGTTTTCGTCTGATGTAAGGCCATATCAAATAGATCCTATTAAAAATCAATCGAATCTTCACATGTTTGTTCTTCATAAAAGAAGTTCAATGTTATCGTAGTACCAAGTTTCGCTTCACTTTTAATGTCAAAAGTTCCACCCATTAACTCTACTAATTTCTTGCTTAGCGGTAATCCGATGCCTGTACCTTCGTTTCTATATCCCGAATCTGCTTGGCCAAAAACAGACATAACTTTATATATATCCTGCTGCATTATTCCTATTCCATTGTCATGAAACTCAATGGTTAATAAGTTTTTTTCTATATTTTCTTTTATCACCATTCTTATTAAACCATCTTTGGGAGTAAACTTGATTGAGTTTGATAATAAATTTATTATAACTTGTTTCATTCTCTTGGGATCTGCAATGACTAATAATTGTTTATTAGTCATCTCTTTTTTTAAATTAATCCCGGCTTCTTTTAATTTAGGCAATAGCATATTTACACATGAATCTATTATTTTGTTCAGGTTAAACTTCACTTTTTCTACTGTTAAACTACTTGATTCAGCTTTTGAAAAATCTAACACATCATTAATTAAGGCAAGTAAGTGTGTCCCTGCATTATATATATCGTCTGCATACTCCTTGTATTGAGAGTTATCCATTGAACCTAAAGTTTCATTTTTGATCAACTCTGCAAATCCAATAATAGCATTAAGAGGTGTGCGTAATTCATGTGTAACGCTTGCAAAAAACTTTAGCTTGTTTGCATTTTCTTGCTCTAATGCCTCTTTTATCTGCTGTAATTCAATGTTAGTTTTATGTTGCTTGGCCAGCATTTTGGTATTAGAAAAGTGCAAATAGAACATTATTAATATTAAAATTATTAATAATAAGCCTAAAAATATTAAAAATAGGCCATATGCTATAACATAAGAATTATTGTAGTTTCGAAGAATCTTCAAAAAAAACGACGGTTTAACGCTATTTTCATGGAATATAGGAAAAATAGAAGTTAATGTATTTCCTGTAGTATAAAATATTTCTTGGTTACTTAATAGTTCATCAATTTCATCGTTTGTAAGTAACTGTTCATAATCATAATCTTGAGTGTTAAAATTACTGAATATTATTCTGCCGTTTTGATCATATAGTATTAAGCTGAAATCCTTTACTTTGCTCACTGATTGTAATAATTCAGCACGTAGTTTTACTAGTTGGTTTATGTAGTCAAAATTTTTGTATTTAATGTGATGCTTTTCTATTAGTAAATAATGGTATTTTTTTATTATACCATTTTCTAATACACTTTTTAAGTTTACACTTGAATCACGGTAAGAAGAAAGGAAATTACTCCTTAGTAAATAATTACAATATATCACACTGAATAAAATCATAAAAATTGATGAGAATAATGCGATAACTTTTGTGTATTTGTTTTTCCCCAGTGCAGAAAACATTAATTTACCTATCTTATACATATCCTTACTCATTGCGAAACAACGGCTTTTATGTTATTAATAATAAAATTTAGCATATAATATTTTATGACAATTTCTCCTATTTTGCCAGTTTATTCTCCTATTAACATAAATTTTTCTTATGGTAAAGACATTTACTTGTATGATATTGACGGTAAGCGCTACGTAGATTTTCACTCTGGAATAGCCGTTAGCAGCTTAGGTCACACCAATTCGCGATTAATTAGTGCTCTAAAATTGCAAGGAGAAAAATTATGGCATATATCAAATACCTATAATATACCTGCTGCCAATAATTTTGCAGAAAAATTAATAAACAACAGTTTCGCTGACACTGTATTTTTCTCAAATTCTGGATCAGAGGCAGTAGAATGTGGACTTAAGATTGCTAGGATCTATCAAAATGGAAAAGGCAATAAAAATCGTCACAGAATTTTAACATTTCATGGTGCATTTCATGGAAGAACCTTTTTAACTTGTGCTACAAACGATAAACAGAAATTTTCTGAATTACTAAATCCCTACATTGATTGGTGTGATAACATCGAGCCCAATATTGAGAGCGTAAAGAAAGCAATTTCAAGTGGTATAGGCGTTATATTAATAGAACCAATACAAGGGCAAGGTGGTATCAAAGTAATGAATGAAGTCTTTATGAAAGAACTAAGAAGGCTGTGTGATGAAAATGACATATTGTTATTTTTTGATTGCGTACAATGCGGTGCTGGTAGGACAGGAAAATTATTCGCATACGAACATATAGGAGTGGAACCTGATATATGTGCCCTTGCAAAAGGAATAGGAGGAGGCTTTCCGCTGGGAGTTTGTCTTGCAACTGAAAAGGCTGCTAAATACATGGCATTTGGTATGCACGGTTCCACTTTTGGTGGCAATCCACTTGCAACTTCAATAGGCAATGTTGTGCTTGAAGAATTGCTAAGTCCTGGCTTTTTGAAAAATGTTGAAATTAGAGGTAAATACTTAAAAAATAAACTAGAAAACTTAGCAAGTAAATTTCCAATAATAGAAGAAGTAAGAGGAAAAGGGTTAATGCTTGGAATAAAAGTGAAAGCAAACAATAAAAAGTTCGCAGAAGAATTAAGTCACCGCGGCTTACTGACTGTTGGAGTAACATCAGATAACGTTGTGAGAATTTTACCTCCACTAATTATTACTGAAAAAGAGATTGATGAAGGAGTTGAGATTCTTAGACAATACTTATCTGAGAGATCTTCTGATTAAATACTTGCATTAATATGAACGACAATCTGGTATGCCTCGGAATTATTACCTCTCCTCACGGAATTAAAGGAGCGGTTAAATTAAAAACTTTTACCGAAAAACCTGAAAATATCTCCTTATATGGTGAGCTAATAAGTGGTGATGAGAATTATAAAATAGACTCAGTATCCATCATAGGTGATAATTTAGTAATAGCTACAATAAGTGGAGTAAATTCCCGTAATGAAGCAGAGCTTTTGAGGAATAAGAAGCTATATATAGAAAGAAGCAAGTTACCAGAGCTAGATGATGAGGATGAATTTTACCAAAGTGACCTTGTAGATATGGAAGTAAGGCTGAAAAGTAATGAATTATATGGCTATGTAAAATCTGTGTATAATTTCGGCTCAGGAGATATATTAGAAATTTCGGTTATCAGTACAAAAAAGAATATTATGCTGTCTTTCACTAAAGAGATATTTCCACATGTAAATATAAAGGGGAGGTATATAGTATTAAATATGCCAGAATTTATTGGCTAATAAAGACTTTGATATTTATATAAAGCTATTTATAATTGTAAGATCAAACTGAAAATGTAATTATGGCAGAAAGAGCTAACGATATCAGACCAGGTCAGGTGTTGGAACATAACGGCGGATTATTTTTGGTTGTAGGTATTATGCATACTCAACCTGGTAAAGGTGGTGCATACATACAAGCCGAAATGAAAAACATCAAAACCGGAGCAAAACACTATGAAAGATTTCGCTCTGATGCAACAATCAGAAGGGCAATTTTAGATGAAGAGGAGTATGTTTACCTTTTCACTGAAGGAAGCATTGTAAATCTTATGCATCCAAATAATTATGAGCAAATCACTATAAATTTGGATTTATTGGGAGAAAAAAAGATTTATTTGCAAGATAATATGAAAATTAAAGTAGTAACTTATCAAGACAAAATAATTTCTGCGCATGTGCCTGATTATGTTACACTTGCTGTGAAAGAAACAGAGTCTGTTATTAAAGGACAAACTGCTACTGCTTCTTATAAGCCTGCAATTTTAGAAAACGGAATGCGTGTTAACGTGCCTCAGTTTATAAAAGAAGAGGATAAAATTATAGTACACACTACTGATGACAGCTATTACGAAAGAGTAAAAGAGTAAATGTCCATTTCCTCACCACGAATCAATGTGATGCTTGATTCTGTACGCAGTGCTTCCAAGCAGCTTATGCGCGATTTTAATGAATTGCAAATCTCCAGTGTTAAGTCAGCGGACTTTATCAATAAAACTTATTCAAAATCCAAGCAAACCATATACGATTGCTTGCACGACTACAAACGAGACTATGGGTTTATTTCCGAAGATGATACTGATCAAGAAGTAAAAGATGACACTTATACCTGGTTTATTATGCCTATAGAGGGCAGGGAGAATTTTTCTAGTTGCATGGTTTATTTTGCAGTATCAGTCTGTCTCATTCATAAAAACAAAGTTGTAGCAGCTGTAATTGATGCTCCGGCTCTTAGAGAAACTTTTTGGGCAGAAGAAAAGAAAGGTGCTTTTCTTGAGGATTTTAGATCTCGTCATATAAAAATGCGGGTGAAAAGCCGTGAAGGGGGTCTAATAGATGTAAGTGGTAATTTGTTAAATAAATTGCTGCCTGGCAATAGTAATGTACGCTCCATAGGTTCAACAATTTTAGGCTTTGCATACCTTGCGGCAGGAAGGCACAGAGGAACAGTTTATTCTGGAGTTAACAAATATAAAACCTTGCTCGGTAGACTTTTTCTACAAGAAAGCGGTGGAAGGCTAACAGAAGACAACGGATTGATTATTGCTGGAGATATAAAACTATAGCTAAAGTAATTTATGTTTACCTACAATTTGATAAGCGTAAAACTCGTCATTCCGCTACTTGTTAGCGGAATCCATGCTGAGATACCGCGAATAAATCGCGGTATGACGTAGGGCTGTACTAGCTATAGCATAAACAGGCTAAAGAGATAGACAACTTCTCAAAAACTTTTACAAGAGATTCTGTCAAATGTTCTATCATTTCATCTGTATGATAAGGTGTAGGGGTAATACGGAAACGCTCAGTTCCTCTTGGAACTGTCGGGTAATTTATATGTTGAACATATATTCTATGCTCATCAAATAATAATTTTGATGCTTTTTTGGATAACTCTGGGTCGCCAATTATTATTGGAATTATATGAGTTTCTGTTGGAATGAAGTTAATTCCTGCATTTCTCAGTGAGTTTTTTACTTTTTCAACGACTTGCTTTTGCTTTTCCCTTTCAATGTTACTCGATTTTAGGTGCTCAACGCTTGCCTTTGCTGCCGCTGCTAAAACAGGCGACATAGCAGTGGTGAAAATAAATCCTGGAGCGGAACTTCTTATTACATCTACCAAGCTCTTTGAAGACGCGATATACCCACCCATAACTCCAAAAGCCTTCGATAGTGTACCTTGAATAATGGTTATTCTATCCATCAGGCCTTCTCTTTCTGCAATTCCGCCACCACGTGAACCATACATGCCAACTGCGTGCACCTCATCCAAGTAGGTAATTGCATTATGTTGATCTGCCAGGTCGCATATCGCTTCAAGCGGTGCTATGTCACCATCCATTGAATATACGGATTCAAGAGCTATGATTTTTGGTGTCTTTTTGTCTATAGACTTGAGTAACTGCTCTAGATGATCAACATTATTGTGTTTAAATATATGTTTTGGTCTTTTTCCTGATTTTATGCCTTCTATCATCGAAGAATGGTTCTTCTCGTCTGAAAAAATTACTACGCCCGGAATAACAGACGATAAAGTGCTAAGTGTTGTCTGGTTAGCGAGATAGCCACAAGCAAAAGTTAAAGCAGCCTCCTTTTTATGCAAACAAGCTAAGGATTTTTCCAGTTCAACAACCTCTTTTGTTGTACCAGATATATTTCTTGTTCCTCCAGCGCCAACAGATGAATTTTGAATAGCGGCAATAACACTCTCATTCTGTGACATTCCCAAATAGTTATTACTGCACCAGACGATTACTTCCCTATTTCTTTCATAGTCCATAATGTGGGGGAGCCTACCTGGCAATGACGCAAAGTTCGTAAACTCACGGTAGCGCCCCTCATCTTTTATATCTTTGATTTTGTTCAAGAATATTTCTTCGTAGTTTACCAAGTTTTCATTCGCTAATAATTAATATAATTATAATAAATTATTAAATGGTAAACTACAATATTTATTCTTCAACTTACTGTTGCAGCAAGCTCTTTATCAGCTATAAGTTCAACATTACTACCCTTAAATGAACTTGAAGGTCTGTTACAGCAATATATGATTAAAGCAGCAACTAAACAACAAACTCCAACACCTGCTATTATTCCTGTTGTCAGCAAGCTAACACTAAAAGCAAAATATGCAACCGGTGTAGCAACTCCTGCAAGTACTCCAGCTACTGCTAACGTCCATGTAGTTATGGTAGGCCACTTACTCTTTTGCGTATTTTGTGTTGCAGTAATACTTCCATTTCCTGGATTATTAGGCAGCTTGCCATTGGTTTGAGTATCATTCACCTGCTCAGATTTGTTGTTAGCTACTGAAGGTATTAGTGTTGGCTTCAGTGCCGGTGTTGTTTGTGGTGTCGGCTCTGGCGTAGGTGTTGGAATTGGGTTCGGTGTTAGGTTCGGCGTTGGCGCCGGCGTAGGTGTTGGAATTGGATCTTCCTCTGAAAGCCTATGACCGTCAATATCATCCTGTGCCCCAGTGCCAATAGCATTGCGAGTTCTATCATTAAGTGCACCATTCTTATACAAATCTGTAAGTACTTTTACTATATTTTGCAATTCTTCTGGACTTGCTTCGTTGATCACATTCAAATTAAAGGTAATGCAACCATTAGAGGCAGGAAGTTGGATTTCCGATATTCCATTGTTAAGAAACTCCTGTACCGTAAGCTTAAGCGGAGTAAAATCCTCTCTACCATGCTTGTTGAAAATTTCAATGACATTGAGGGAAGCAAGCTGTTGACTACTTAAAACTGCAGATTGCAAATTCTGTGCATTTCTTGTTTTGACAGTAATATTTCTTTCATGCGCAACTTTCAATGGAGTATAGCCAAAACTATCTCGTACCCTAATAGATTGAGGAGAATGCGTGTTATCTTCTGGAGGTGGAGAAACTTTAACAAACTCGTTATCACTACCGTCAGTAACATCCTTATCACTCACAAGACTATCTACTTTTTTAGGTATAGTTACTGCTGCATTAGCAGAGGCTTCTGTATCTTCAACATCACCACTCGCAGAACTCTGTGGTGAAAGTGGTGGTGAATCTGGCTGCTCATCGCCGCTTTGAACATCATTCACTTGTCCAGAGTTTTCGTTAGCTACTGAAGGCACTGGTTCTAGTATTGGTGCTGGTTTTGTATCTTGTTCATCAGTTTTAAACGTAGAATTCTTCTCACCATTTGTGCCATTATCTAAAGGATTATCATCATTCGAAGAACCTAGACCACCTGCTTGTTCTACATATCCAGCAGGTTGGACAGGAGCTTGTTTCTTCTTACTACTATCAACTTCAGTGATTACCTTTGAGCCATCATTTTTACCAACATATAGTTCTCTAAATGGCACTTCTTTTTCTTGTTCATTTTTCTTTTTTTCTTCTTTAGATCGTTTTATGCTCTCTTGACGTTTTTTAGCACTATTTTTACCCATTTCACCCTCCTCAAAACTATTGCTAATGAGCTCCTCTGTCGAGTCCTCTCTATTATTCATAATATTTTCTCGTCTGTCCACATTTTCTTGTGGCTGTTGACTGTCAGTACTTTTGGATTTTTGACTACTTAATTGACTATTATTTTTTCCATCCACTGCTTGGCTTGAGGTTGCAGTTTCGCCTATCATAGCTGAGGTATCCTCTACATTCACAATAGGTGATGCTGCATTATCACTGCTTCTTTTATTAACTTGTGTATTCGCTTGTGTCTGTATATTTGCTTTACTGGAAGTATTGATTAATTCACTACTTTCTAACAAACTTCTAATTAGATATAGATTTGTCAAAGTATCTCTATTTTTTTGACACTCATTACGAGTCATACTTGGAGAAAGTTCCATACTTATTTTTTCAAGCTGTTCTGCAACTACTGGTAAAGCTTTCTCAAATTCTTCCTTGTATATTGCCTGAAGAGCTGCGAATTTTAGGTCAACATGCTGACATAAGAGTACAACAACTTCACAATTAGCTTCTTTTATAGCATTTCTCAGTATATTTTGTATGGTTTGCCTGAATACTTGCTGTTTATTACTGAGTATGCTTTGACAAACTTGAACATGAACCAGAACACTGGCTATAATGTCTTGACTTCCAGTATTAGATAATGCAACTAGAGTTGATTCGCATGTGTTATCAAATTCGTTATTTTTAAGTTTATGATCAAGATAATTAATCACATCGTTGCTGCATTCAGCACATTTTTCACACAAGTGCTCGATAAATGCAATATTACCAGCATCCAAAGCAGTTTTCAGAATTAAATCATAAATTTCTTTTCTGCCACGAGCTCCTATGTTTTTCAGGATTTGTTGCCTTAGTATTGTAATAACTTTATCATCTGCAAATGCTTGTTCATATACATCGTAAATGGCATGATCTGCACTATTAGTGTATCGTTTGCACAAGTATTCAACGACAGATATGTGTTCTTGACTTATCGCAGTTTCTAACAAGGTAGCAAAGCTCTTTTTTAATAACTCTTCTGTTGAGGCTTTTTTAGTTGGCTCATTAATATATCTTTCAAATGCACCTAGCACTATCGTGATGAATTCTTCATTTTTGATCAGAGACGCTGTTTCAAGCACACCATACAAAGGATCAGGTTTACTTGTTTTTAACACCTGTCCAAAATCTCTTAAAACGTGTTCGACAAAAACTGCATTTAATAATTCTTGCTCTTTTCTTAGTGCTATAACTGAGAAAAAGTCAATCTTATTAGGTTCGACAAGTTGTATAGCTTGACCTTTTAATCTTCCATAAACTCCATCGGTACCATGGAATTTTTCTATAAAAGCTTCAATATATTTTTGACCACCAATAAGTAAAGGTAAAAGACTCAAATTTTCTTTAATAAAAAGTATGTCCTGATATCGTTCTGTCAGCTTGTCATTAGCTGCAATTGCCAATAGTACCAATTCTTTTACTGAATAATCATACTTGAACTCCTCTTGATCAAATTTATACTGTGATAGTACATTTGAATATATATGTTGGTGATCACTCCGATTTAAATCTAAGTTAAGTTGTTGCTCACAAAAACTCTTTAAATTTACATTATCCAGCGTAATAGACCTGCCTTCATAATCTTCAATATTTTGTACAACCTCGTCTAGTTCTTCACAATTATCTTCTTGTATAGCTTGATTTAGGATATTTGTTATTTCAGCAAAAGTTAAACTTTTAGAAATGATATCAAATGAAACTTCATCTTTTAATTCTACGGTAAGCGACCTATCACAACCATCAGGAAAGTTTGCAAGTATTGCATTCTCTAAACTTAGATCTTCAGGGGATGTACTACATGGAGTAGCTGGTATCTCTTGATTTTCGCCATCTAAACCTTCAGACTTCTCTTGACTCTCATTACCTAAATCTTCAGAATGGCGACGATCTTTAGTTGTTTCTTGATTCTCTTCTGTGCCCAAATTAACCCAACTTGAATCTAAAGAGTCAGTTTGATTAACCATATCTTATCTCCTAACTAGCAGCTAAGCTAAGTATAGCATTAAACAGAAATCTTGCCAAGCAAATTATTCAGTCTCTTAGCAAACAGACTTACATCATCCATCTCTTCACCTTCCACGATGCAAGCTTGGTAAAATAATAAATGAATCATGTCTTCTAATGTTGGGTTTTCACCATTTTCAGCGTGAGATTTCATTATACTTTTTATTACAGGATGTTTAGTGTTAATTTCCAGCACCTTTGGCGTGCGGTAATTTAGCTGCTTTTGTTCACGCAAAAAACGTTCCATGCGAAGATCCATAGCACCTTCATCAACCGCCAGGCATACGGGACTATCAGTCAATTTTTTGGAGATTTTTACGCTTTTTACTGAATTGCCAAGAACTTTGGTGAAATATTGCATTATAGAATCTGTATTTTCCTCAGTTTTTTCTTCTTTCGATTTATTTTCTTCATCTTTCTTATCTTCTTCTGAAGAGAATTTTTCCAAATCAACATCAGCGCGGGTCACAGACTTAAATTTTTGATCTTTGTATTCATGAATCACGCTAGTCCAGAAATCATCAACTGGATCAACAAATAGGAGCACTTCTAGTCCTTTACTGACGAATCCTTCAAGTTGTGGACTGTTTTTCACTGAATCGAGGCTATTTCCGGTGAGATAATAGATATGCTCCTGCTCAGGCTTCATTCTGCTTATATAGTCATCAATGCTGACTAATTTCTCATCACCAGTGCTATGAAATCTGCAAATTGAGAGCAGCGCTTCTCTCTCATCAGTTGGCATAGCTTCGCAAAGACCTTCCTTTAAAACTGCACCAAAATTGGTCCAGAATTTTGTGTACTCTTCTAAATTCTCCTTTGCCTTTTTACCAAGCTCTGATATCACGCGCTTAGTGAGGGATTTTCTGATCTGCTCAACAACACGATTATTCTGCAACGTTTCTCTGCTGATATTAAGAGGCAAGTCCGGTGAATCAACAATACCTTTCAGGAAACGTAAATACTGCGGTATGATCTGTACGTTATCTTCAGTGATAAATACTTTATTTACATATAACTTAACAGAACAACGTCTATCTGGATGAAATAAATCAAAAGGTTTTATAGAAGGAACATAAAGCAAATTCGTATATTCTATTGCACCTTCATTTTTATTATGCAATATCATCCAAGGCTCTCCGCCAACATGAGCAACACTGCGGAAAAAATCGTTGTGCTCCTCTTGAGTAACGTCATTTTTTGGCTTAGTCCAAATTGCAGCCTTACTGTTTAACTTTTCACTTTTTCCTTCTTCGTCTATAAATTCAACAGGAAAGTTTATGTGATCAGAGTAAGTAGTGACAATATTTTCAACACGAAATTTATCTAAAAACTCATTCTCTTCAGGATGCATAATGAGTGTAATTTTAGTTCCACGAGAAATTTGATTATCTAGTTTACTTATCGAATACTCTCCATCTCCCTTGGATTGCCAGACCCAAGATTCTTCTTCTCCAGCTTTTCTTGATTCTACTATCACTTCCAATGCAACCATAAAGCTTGAGTAAAAACCAACACCAAACTTCCCAATCAGCTCCACAGCTTGGCTTGAATCCTTGCTATTTTTAATCGCATCTAAGAACTTTTGCGTACCAGAGCTTGCAATTGTACCAAGGTTATCTATTAAATCTTGTCTGTTCATTCCGATGCCATTATCAGTGATATATAGCTCGTTCTTATCTTTATTGGAGCTAATAGTGATTTTTAATTCATCACTCAAATCTAGCAAATTAGGATTTAGTTGAGATTCATAGCGCAATTTATCACATGCATCCGATGCATTTGATATTAACTCACGCAGAAAAATGTCCTTATTAGTATAAAGTGAATGAATCACTATATTCAGTACTTTTCCTACTTCAGCATCAAATTTTAAATTTTCAGTTTCTTGTACGTTATGCATTTTGAGCTCCATTATTTGCCTACTACCCTAATGATTTAAGTATTGAATCACGATCTTTCAAGGTCACGTACACCAAAATTAATGTGGGTTTAGTTATTATGACACCCAATTTATGGGATTATTGCACAACTGCCATGCTACAGAATATACCAGATGTTTTTCACTTTGATTATTGTTTTGGTCTATATTTTTACCAGGAAGCGTAATTGTCTGGATTTTCATCCCATTTCGAGTTTTTACAAGCTCTTCCTTAGTGTTTATTCTTTCCGTTGCTGTCATACCTTAATTCTCACTACATCAATTTCATAATACATAAAATCTTTAAAAGAGTCAATCCTCATGAATAAAATCAACTTTCTCAAATTCATCGAACTATGTTTTCAAGCAGTAGTGCCGGGGTGTGAGTATAATAATTATCGGTACATAAAAGTCATAGCAGACAGGCTGGAAGCAGCGAGTACTGGTGAAGTGAGGCGCATAATATTCAGTATGCCTCCGCATTCCAATGAAATCCATGTGCGCTAGTGTTGCGTGGCCCGCATGGATACTGGGCAACTGATAGTTGCAAGTTATTCTCGGCTGCTCAGCGAAAAGCACCTTTTTTTTTCGCTGTTAGTACTAATGATTCATTAAAGAAGCTGTCAATATCACCAATACTATCTATATTTTTTGTACTGATAGATTGGTCAATTCTTTTAACTAGATTAGATAAAACTTGATTAGGTCCAATTTCAACGAATTTGTTAATACCACAACGCGCCATATGTAAAACCATTTCTCTCCATCTCACTCTGCTTATAATTTGCTTAGCAAGCAAAGTTTTTATAACTTTGGGATCACTCTCCTCTTTAGCTGTAACATTTGATATCAAAGGAACTATAGGGCGAGTCATTTTAATACCCTTCAAAAATTCCAAAACTTTTTCATCAGCAGGTTTCATAAGAGATGAATGAAAAGGTCCACTAACCTGTAATTTAATTAATTTCCTCACACTCGAGTTTTTGAATAAATCAGGTAATATCTCAAGAGCTTCTGCAGTACCACTTACCACTACCTGCCCACCGCCATTATCGTTTGCAATTTCACAAATTCCGTCAATTTGAACTGATTTTAATATATCTTCCACTTCATTTATCTCTGCTCCAAGCAATGCGACCATTCCGCCTTTACATTTCAGTGAAGCTTCATGCATTGCTTCGCTGCGAACTTTTAGCAGCTTGACTGCGGACTCAAGAGTCAATGCCCCTGCAGCACACAGCGCTGTATATTCGCCAACTGAATGTCCACAAACATATTTAACATTGTGATCAGTGAAAAGAGATTTGCCAAACACATGCTCCATAACACGTAGCGTCGCGATTGACACTGCCATTATAGCTGGCTGAGCGTTTTCTGTAATGGTTAATTCTTCAATAGGACCGTTGAAGATTAAATGAGACAGCTTTCTACCCAATATGCTATCTACTTCATTAAATACTTGTCTTGCAACGGAAAACTCACTACATAAGCTCTTTCCCATTCCTACAAACTGAGAGCCCTGACCGGGGAAAGCAAAAATCATGATAGTTATTATTTATTCCTTATTAAATATACTACTTTATTTATTTTTTGTCAATATTTTACGATAGTGATTGACCTAATGAACTGAATTTACTAGAATGTTAATTAACTAAAGATTTACAAATTAGCAATGGCAGAAATTAATTATCATAAAATTATCGTAGTTATGACAGACGGTCAAGAGTTTGAAACTCGTTCCACTTATGGAAAGGAAGGTGACAGGATAAAACTTGATAGAGATCCTCTCGTTCACCCTGCATGGACTGGAAGTCTGACAAGCGGGTCAGCAAGTAAAACTAGCAAATTAGCTAAGTTTAACGATAAATATGGCAGTATTTTCTAATTTTCCTCCTCTTTAAGTTTTAGAGAGTTTGCTGAAGCATGCATAAATACAAAAATATAGGCTATGTTGCTTCTCAATCACCAAAATCGCAGGAAGTATCTAAACTATTAAAGAAACTTAATTTTATCAATATAACAGAAGAAAATAAGTCCGAAATCGATCTATTGATAGTTGTTGGCGGTGATGGCTTTATGCTACGCACTTTGCATAATTACGTTATAGAAAACAAAAACACACACGTATACGGAATAAACACTGGCAATGTTGGGTTTTTGATGAATAAATGCTTTAAAGATTTAATTGATCATATAGAGCATGCAACTTCAACTCAGTTAACTTTGCTAAAAATGGAAGCAACAGACACAAGTGGCAAGAGATATCATTACATAGCAGTAAACGAAGTATATGTCTTTAGAAAAGCAAATCAAATAGTAGAGATGAATATTACTATTAATGATAAGCTAAAAGTAGAAAAATTTAGAGGGGACGGAGTAATATTATCTACCCCCACAGGCAGCACTGCATACAACTTCTCTGCCGGTGGCCCAATCTTGCCGCTAAATTCAAACTTACTTGCACTGACCTCCATCAATAGCTATTACCCAAGGCATTGGAATGGAGCGTTAATATCAAACGATACAATCGTACAAATTGACATTAACGACACAAAAAACCGTCCAGCACTTGTAGTATCAGATTACAAGGAGTTTCATAATATATCACAGATAAAAATACAAAAAGACCACGAAAACACAATAACTTTGCTTTTTGACAAAGATTACCCTCTGAATGAAAGAATCTTTGATAGACAATTCTTATATTAAGCTTTTCTAGAGTTATCCGTAAATTGGTATTTACTACATCTTAATAACTATAGCGTAATCAATGCAGCATAGTAATTAATTTTGGAGTGAATATGCATAAATCAGAAAACAAAGGTAACGTCACACCAATTCCAACACCTAGAACAAGTACTCCCCAAAAAAATGATGAAGAAATAAATCCACCATCGTCTAAAGAAGCAGAAAAAACTATCTCAAGTGCTATGCTGGATATGGCAGGAAATAATACACTATTAATATTTGACTTTGATCAAACAATTACCAATCAGTCTATGCACAATTTCTTTGTATCCAAGAACTATAGTGATTATAATTCTGGCGAAAAAGATGCAGTAACTGAAGAAAAAATAAAAGAATTTTTACAAAACCCAGGAATCAAAAATAAAGAAAAGCTAAGGTCTGTATTACAATCTGCACTTTCAAGCGAAGTAGAAGTTGATATTGTATCGTTTGCAAAATACATAAAAGCAGTAGAGTATGTAGTAAAGAATCATCTGGGTTTAACAGGAGAGCAGGCGCAAAGTATCAAAGTAGTTGGAAGAACGATTAAGCTTCAAGGTCTACAAGCTGAAGATCTATCAAATTTAACAGAAGAGCGGATGCAAAGTATTGTTGAAGGAAAGACTAAGCATCAAGATCCACAAATTGAAAAACATCTATGTGTTTTATATCTTTTAAAAGCATATAAGAAAGACAAAGGTATGTTACCGCAAAAAGTAATGTTAGTTGATAGTAATCAGCGGAACATTGATCCTGCTGATGACTTCCGTAGAAACGTAAAGGAATTACTAGAAAAAGATAAAGAAAATATAGATCAAAAAATAGCGGAAGTTTGTATCAGTGAAAAGGAATTAGAAAATATCACATTTGAAGGGATTAATGTACCTCGTGAGCCAATAACAGAAACAAACAAAGCAGCAGGTAATGATTATTTAAACGAAGTAGAAAAATGGATTAAAGAACCTACACATCAGAATCTTCAGGATATTAAAAGTCCAGGTACGTTTCCAACTCCACCACCATCATATAAAAGCAAAGATGACTCTGAAGAGTCTTTGTCACTAAATTCTGATATAGGTAGCACAACAAATAAAAAAACAAACAGATTCTTGCCAAGAGCAAAGTATGCCATGCAGCAGAAGGGTTTTATAATTTTTGGTGCAAGTGCTATTATACTCAGTATATCTGCAGCTTTATTATATTTACAAGATAAAGCAAAATTTATTGCATTTTTTACAAACAGCCCAAAATATATCACTATACCAGTTATCGCACTTGCTGCATTGCTTGCAATTGGTCCAATATTTTTTGCAACAAGGCAATTTATAGATACTGAAGAACATTCCATTCAAAAAAAAGGTGCGGATGAAATTTTAGCTGAGGTGTTGGAGCACCAGCCAAAAGATAAAGCTATAAAATCTGTAAGACTGGAATATAGCAATGGCACTCATTCAAATTTTGTACTTAATGCTTGGGAAGCTAAACAAGGCTTCACTAACATTGACGAAAAAGTAATTACTAGAACTAATAAAATAAAATCAGTAATTAACGACAGGCCACTATTTACTGCACTATTAACTGGTGTTATTACTGCAAATATAGCGTTTCCTTTAGGGCTACTTGCAATACATGGTGTTAATGGTGTACAAAAATTTTACCAAAACCCTTTGACTAATAACATAGGATTATCATTACTTATAGGTTCTGGTATACTTGCATTATCAATTATATGTCTTGGCGTGCATTATTATAGAAAAACAAATTGCACTAACCTTATATATTCTCAGGAAAAGATTGACACTGAAAGCGTTAACAAGAAATTCATTGAAGAAATAAAACAAGAAAGAACAGAGGTTCTTGGAGAAAACCACAGTAAAGATGCTAAACGCAGCAGCTTAACGCTTGAGCAAGTTGTAGTCCAATCTCATAATTGTAAGGATGTTATTTATAGTGTCGGTTAATAAAATGCACAACGTAAAACACAATGCCTTATGCTCTTTCTTCGTCATCCCAGCGCGTGACACTAGACTTCTTTCAAAATTGTTAGAGGGAGTGTAAGATGAAGTATTTGAAAGCATGAAATATAAGGAAATAGAAAAGTTAGAAGGAGAAAAGTTTCGACGTTTAACAGGGGTAAAAAAAGCAACATTTGAGCGAATGGTAGAAATTCTAGAAGTGGAGGATAAAAGAAAAAAAGCTAGAAGTGGAAGAAAAAGTAAACTTTGCATAGAAGACAGGCTACTTATGGCACTGGAATATATAAGAGAATATCGTACATATTTTCATATTGGGCAAAGCTATGGCATGAGTGAAAGTAACAGTTTTAAAATAATAAGATAGGTAGAAGACATATTAATAAAACATCCAGATTTTGCATTACCAGGAAAAAAAGAGCTATTAAAGAGTGATGTAGAATATGAAGTTTTAGTAATAGACGGAACTGAAACGCCAGTAGAGAGACCAAAAAAAAGCAAAAGCCCTTCTACTCTGGAAAGAAAAAAAGGCATACTATAAAAACACAAATAGTAACAGAGAAGAAGAGTAAAAAAGTCATATGCACATCTTTCTCGAATGGTAGAAAACACGATTTTCGGATGTTTAGAGAATCAAAGGTAGCAATATTACCGGACACCAAAATCTTAGCTGATGCCGGCTACAGGGGAATGCAGAAGATACACAAAAATGTTGTATTACCGCACAGGAAAATGAAAAAGAATCCGTTAAGCAAAGAACAAAAAAAAGAGAACAGGGCACTTATGAGCCAAAGGGCAATTGTTGAAAACGTAATTGGCTTATTGAAAAGGTTTAAAATCATCTCGGACAGGTATAGAAACCGACGAAAACGTTTTGGTTTAAGGTTTAATTTGATTGCTGCAATTCACAATTTTGAGCTCCATACATGAATTTTGAAAGAAGTCTACTTTATAATGATGTCATGAAAGTAGCTGACACTGGTTTCCATCCAAGAGGGCAGTGCCCTCCTCCTGTCATCCCAGTGCTTGACACTTGTATCTTTATGATGTGAGGCATTAGAGCTAAAATACCTCACAGGGAGGGTGAAGCTGATGCGACGCTAATGCCATTAAGCCAGATTTTGCTTCCCTCCCATAGAGTTAAAGACTGAACAGTATCTTTTGGAATTATATCCCGTATTACAAGGTTAGTCTAAACTCTCAGTTTATTTATAGTCTTGGAGGCAATTTTATGCAAGTAAATGCTATTTTGGGTGTGGATATTTCAAAAAAGAAATTTGATGTTTGTTAGTGGACAGTAAAAAACGACACAAAGTCTTTCAAAATAATCAAGATGGTTTTGCAAAACTTGTAGTTTGGTGCAATGGTCATGGAGCAAATCTTACTCATTTATGTCTTGAAGCAACTAGTTGGTATGGAGAAGATTTGGCTACTTTCATGCACGATTTAGGACATAATGTCAGTATAGTAAACCCAGAAAGCTTTTGGCAAAAGTGAGCTGCTCAGAAATAAGACAGATAAATCAGATGCAGCTATGATAGCTAGATTTTGTATCGCCAACAAACCTGCTCTTTGGAAGCCCACTGCACCTGAAATTAGGCATTTGAGGGAGCTTTACCGTTGTATGCAATCGCTAAAAGATGATAAGGTGCAGCAGACGAATCGCTTGGAAAACAAAAATATGCATTCCAGTTGCAAAGAAGCTATATCTAAAGTAATTTTGGCAATAGAGGAGCAAATTATTGTTCTCGAAAAAGAAATTAATGAGCATATAAATAACTATCCACATCTAAAAAATATGGTGGAAAACCTTAAGACTATAAAAGATATAGGATATCTTACTGCTGTTGCTGTTGTTGCAGAAATGTCATCAGTTGATAACTTTGACAATGCTAAACAATTTACAGCTTTTGCTGGTCTAAATCCAAGACATTATCAATCGGGATCATCAGTAAGTAAGAGAAGTTGCATATGCAAAATAGGATCTGAGCGCGTCCGAAAAGCTCTTTATATGCCAGCTATAGTAGTCAAAAACCATAATAATCATTTTCAAAAGTTTTGTCAGCGTCTAGCAAGTAAAGGCAAATGTCCAAAAGTCATAGTTCTTGCGTTAATGCGAAAATTAATGCATGTCTTTTTTGGTATTCTTAAAAATGATCAACCATTTAATTGTAATTTAGTTGGATAATTTGTTTGACAGCAGAGACAGTATCTGGGATCCAGGAAAGTTTGCTTGTGAACAAGCAAACTAGCATAGAAAGTTTACACTAAATGAATGTTTTTGATGAGGTTGCATAGAAGCTGGATTCCAGTGTCAAGCACTGGAATGACACCTCTCTTGGGCTCTTTTAGCCACAAATATTAAGAAATTTACCAAACGAAAAAAAAGGCAAAGAAGCCCCGTGGTGCGAGTTTTGACCCTATAATAATTTAGACTGGCGCTGTAATAATGTGCTAACGCTTAAAATAAGCGCGATTTGGCTGAATGTAGAAAAAATTTAAAAGACATGCAGCCGCTATAATTTTATGTAATCCGCCAAAAAATACCCTGAGTTTTTTACTGAATTTTGTCATTGAGCCTGCAGGTCAAAAACAAGTTTTGAGTCATAAATACCCTTAACACTATAATAAGGGCGCTGGCGGAGTTTGTCAAGTAAGTTTTTTCGTTTCTGCGGGCTACCTGAGTCTATTGATTTCATTAGAGCCGAAACTCTTGAGACCTAGGTGATAATTCTATCTAAAAGAATGCCGAAAAAGAGCAGCAACCCTACGTAGGAATTATTTTTAAATATGGACATGCATTGACTGGGATCGTCAGGATTGAAATTTTTGTATTGGCGGTGAAATATGAACCCTACAGCAAGTAGAGCAATATAAAAAATGTTATTTAATGATGATAAGATACCAGCATATAGCCACGTCATAAGAGATATTAAATAAAATCTTTTCAACCAAGATTTTGTTGTATCACCAAAATATAATGCGGTAGATTTCATCCCGAGTTTTTCATCATCTTTTTTATCTTGATGGGCGTATATGGTGTCATAGCTAAGTGTCCAAAAGACGCATCCTATATAAAACAGCAAGGATTCTATACTGATCTGGTTTGTTATTGCTGCTGAGCCCATGAGCGATCCCATATTGAAGGTAAACCCTAAGAACAATTGTGGCCACCAAACATACCGCTTTAATAAAGGGTAAGTAGCTATCATACACATTGAGATTATTCCAAGTATGAGTGTAGTTTTATTAGTTAATAATAAGATTACCAGGGCAATAAACAGTAGCAGTGAAAGTAAAGCTAAAGCCTGCTTTATGTTTAATGCACCACTTGCAAGTGGCCTATATTTTGTTCGTTCAACGTGCGCATCTATTTTTCTATCGAAGATATCATTGATTATGCACCCTGCGGGTCTCATTAAAAATGCACCTATAGTAAACAAAACAAGGAGAAAAAGAACCTGATACGATAGAGAAGTTGAGGCTAAAAGAATACCGCTCAAACTGGGAAATAGCACAAGCCACAAACCCGTTAAACTGTGCAACCTCATTAATGAAAAGTAACGATTGAAATGCATTAATTAAGTGTGATTATGTAATATTTTGCTTACATTAACAAAATTATCGAACGCTAAGTCAGGCTTGAAAACTAGTTCAGGTATAAATCGCAAATCAACATAACACAATATAGATTTACGTATTGACCATGCAGATTGGTTCATTTCATTAACAACAGTATTAATATCACAATTATTCTCAGAAGGATCTCCAGTGCGTCTTTTTTCTGGATCTAAGTAGTCAGCTACTTGAATATTCAATGAAGATAACACAATATATACATCTGCTTTTTTCAAATCTTTACTTAATTTTACGTCAGATACCGCTACATTTTTATTGAACACCTTACCTTCCATTAGAACTCTTGATATTGCTCTATGCAATACCGATGCTATCTTTAGGTTTCTAATTTCCTTTTTCATATCCAGCTACTATAACACCCTTTCTTCTTGCACTAATTGATAAGCTTCCAAAATATCTCCAACTTTAATATCGACATTACCCTCTAGTGATACTCCGCATTCAAAGTTTACACCTACTTCTTTAACATCATCTTTAAATCTACGTAGTGCTTTTAACTTTCCTTCATGCACCAATTTACTATTGCGCACTACCTTAATTAAAGAATCTTTTTTTATGACTCCATCACTTACATAACATCCAATGATATTACCAGCTTTAGATACATTAAATATTTGCCTTACAGATGCAGAACCAACACGAACCTCTCGTGTAACAGGCTTTAACATTTTAGTTAAATACATTCTCATGTCGTCAATGAGCTCGTATATTATGTTATAAGTATGTATTTCTATACCTTTTTGTTTTGCCAAGTCCCTTATTTTTGAGTCCACTTTTACATTAAAAGCTAAAATTACTGCACTTGATGCTTCTGCAAGCAGCACATCTGAATCTGTTATCCCTCCTACTGCTTTGTGTAGGATATTTAATTTCACTTGATCTTTACCGAGTTTATCAATTGAACTTGATATTGCTTCAATAGAACCAGTTACATCGCACTTTAAAACTACAGATAGTTCTTCTATTTCACTGTTATTACGGCTGAATATATCTAAATCATCCTCATCTAAATTTT
Source organism: Wolbachia endosymbiont (group A) of Longitarsus flavicornis (assembly GCF_963931955.1). Taxonomy (NCBI): domain Bacteria; kingdom Pseudomonadati; phylum Pseudomonadota; class Alphaproteobacteria; order Rickettsiales; family Anaplasmataceae; genus Wolbachia; species Wolbachia endosymbiont (group A) of Longitarsus flavicornis. The sequence continues at coordinate 959,903 of NZ_OZ008337.1, forward strand.
CTTCTTTTTTCTTGATTAACTCTAACCTATGTTCAATAATTTCACGTGCATGCTTTTCAGAATTTATAACAACAAATTTATCTCCAGCATTTGGCACACCATTTAGACCAGTAATTTCAATTGGAGCAGAGGGTAGTGCTGCTTTTTCTCTTTGACCAAGGTGATTAACCATACTACGTACTTTACTGTATGTTGTACCAACTACCAATATATCACCAACCTTTAACGTTCCTTCCTCAACTATCAATGTGGCTGATATTCCTTTCGCTTTATCTATTTTGGATTCTATTACCCATCCAAGTGCTCGACAATCTTCTATTGCTTCTAGCTTCATTAATTCAGCGATTAACAAAATCGTCTCTTCTAGTTTATCTAAATTAGTTTTCTTTTTTGCTGATACTGGCACAATCATAACATCACCACCAAGCTCTTCAGGAATGAGATCATATTGAGGTAAGCTACTCATTACTTTCTCCACATCACCAGGCTCAGATTTATCAATTTTATTAATAGCAACTATAATAGAAACATTTGCTGCTTTTGCATGATTTATTGCTTCAACTGTTTGTTTCATGATTCCATCGTCAGCTGCAACTACTATTACAACTATATTAGTAATATTGGCACCACGTGCACGCATCGCAGTGAACGCTTCATGTCCTGGTGTATCAATAAAGGTAATTTTTTGCTTATCTTTTGTCGTTATTTGATAAGCACCTATGTGTTGAGTTATGCCACCTGACTCTCTTTCTGCAACATTAGATTCACGAAATGCATCGAGCAATGAGGTTTTACCATGATCGACGTGTCCCATAAAAGTGACGATTGGTGGTTTAGGTTTTTTAGGCAGGCTTTCTCTGCCTTCTATAAAAAATAAATCTTTTTCTCTGTTGGTATCGCTCACTCGTTTAGCCGTATGATTAAATTTTTCCACTATTTCACATGCTATATCTGGATCCACCAGATCATCTACTCTATAACTCTCACCGACTTCTTCTTTGAACATTTTTAGCACACTCTTGCTATCTTCTGCCATGCGAATAGATAACTCCCTGATAGTTATTTTGTCTGGTATAATAACTTCTCTTGATATATTTTTACCCTTAGTAAACTTTGACTTTCTACCTCTTATACCAAACCTTTGCTTAAATACAGGGGGTTGTTCAGTTTTTTCATCTATTGCCTGTGCAATTACCAGTTTAGAATGCTTAGAATATATATCTTTGTTGACTTTAAAAGACTTTTTATCGTTGTCCTCATGGTCAATACTATCTTCTTTTGGTTCAACTAAGTGGGTATTACTTAAAACTTGCTTATTTATTTCCTTAGATAAAGCGTCCGCTTCATTTTTCTCGTCAGTCTCTTTATTGCTGTCTTCTTTTGCTGTTTTCTCTTTTTCTTCTCTCTGATTTCTTTCTTTCAGCAAAGCAGCATTCTGCACAGCATTAATGCGAAAAATTTGTTCTTTCTCTGTTAAAGAACCTAATTTACTCTCGTCAAATAAATTATGTTCTTCTGCATCATGAGATTTTTTTCTTCTTTTTTTTACTACTGTAGCTCCAGTACTTGGGCTAGCTGAAGAGTTTAAATTGAGGTCTAATTTAAGCTTGCTTAAACCTTGGAGCGTTAATTTTTTATCACTGATATCTTCATTATTCATATTATTTTATTATATTAATCCAAGCTTTTTACGTGCTTCTATGATTATTGAATCTACTGTATCTTTTAGATCTTCTTTGCTATCGGATGAGGAAGAGAGTATGCTGCAAAACTCATAACTTGATAAATCTGCTATGTCCTCTAAAGTCTTAATATCATGCTTACTAAGAGCAATTTTATTGTCTATTGATAAAGTTAAATTGATTACATCATCCTCCATACCTAAACTTTTTAGCTCTTCTATTTTTCTATCATTTTCTGCTTTCAGGTACTTATTTGCTCTATTGTGAAGTTCGTTTGCAATATCTTCATTAAAGCCCTCTATTGAAGCAAGCTCTTTAATTGAAGCGCTAGATATGTCTTCTACACTTGAAAAACCTTCTGTTACCAATAGCTGACCCATAATCTCTTCTAAGTTTAAAGCTTCAGCAAATAAAGCTGAACATTGACTAAGTTCTTTACTTCGCCTTTCTGATTCTTGCTGAGTGCTTAATATCTCAATTTTCCATCCAACAAGCTCTGAAGCTAATCTTACATTCTGGCCCTTTTTTCCTATCGCTAAACTCAATTGATCTTCAGCAACTATTAACTCTATGCAATTTTCATTTTCATCAATAATAACCTTCGATACTTCTGCAGGAGTAATGGCTTTAATAACAAATTGACCCAAATCTGAGGAGTAATTTATAACGTCAATTTTTTCACCATTTAATTCGTGTATAATAGTTTTTATTCTATCTCCCTTAACTCCAACACAAGCACCTACTGGATCAATGTTCTTGTCGGGAGAGAAAACGGCAACCTTAGACCTTGAACCAGCATCTCTAGCTATACCTTTAATTGTCACTAATCCGTCAGCAATTTCTGGTATTTCTTGATTTAATAATGCCTCCAAAAAGCCTTCATGAGTCCTAGAAAGAATAATTTGACGTCCATCATCAGAGCGCTTAGCAGTCTGTATGTAAGCTTTAACCTTATCACCTTCACGAAATGATTCACCACCAGTTAAATTTCGCAATGGAAGATATGCCCTAGTGCCATTTATGTCTATAATAAGATCTGAATATTCTACTTGTTTAACAATACCATACCTTATTTCTCCCACCTTATCTTTAAATTCCTCATATTGCTTTTTTGACTCTTCATCTTTAATTATTTGAGCAATCTTTTGCTGGGCAATTCTTGCTGAAGCAAGATCAGTGTTAAGAGAGAGTAATTCACTAACAGTATCTCCAACTTTTGCATCTCCTTTTATTAATTTAGCTTGTGTAAGCGTAATTGATTCACACTCAGTATTCTCTTTTTCATTTGATTCATCATCAATAACTTTTAGTTTTCTGTATGAAGTAACTTTGCCTGTGTTTCTATCTATATTAACTACAATTTTACTTTTGCTACCATATTTTTGATAAGCCACTGCTTCTATAGCACTTTCTAGTGCCTTTATTACAACATCAAAATCTAAACCTTTTTGAAGTGAAAGCTCTCCTGCTGTTTTTATTACATCAAGGCTTCCAACTATGTTATTCTTGTTACTTTTCTGCTTAACACTGCTTTTACGATTAGCAATCATAATAAATAAATCCAATGTAATTAGTTATAATTATAGCTCCAACGGGCAAAGAACACTATCTTAAATGTTAAATGATTGCTAATTTAAGTCAAGTTTTTTCATGTCTTTGTATAACAAGCAACGCAGGAGTAAAGAATAAAGTTAAAACCGTTGCAGCCAATATTCCACTTGCTATGGTTGTTGAAATGTCAACCCACCACTGGCTTGATGGAGCATCATATGTGATTTGTAGCGTAAAAAAATTGATATTTAACCTGGTAATCATCGGTATTAAACCAAGAACTGTGGTTGCAACGGTAAGCAATATTGGCCTAACGCGAGAAATTGCAGCGTTTATTACACATCGCTTGATGTCATTTTTGTGTACCTTAATTTGGTGATGAAAGGCATCAAGTAATAGTATGTTATTATTCACTATAATTCCCGCCAAAGCAATTATCCCCACTCCACACATAACAACTACGAAAACTTGTTGGATAAGAAAGAAAACAAAAAACACACATGTTGTGGATAAAAACACTGCTGTCATTACGATAAATGTATGGTATACATTATTAAACTGTGTCACTAATACCAATATCATTAGTGTAATCGCTAATATAAAAGCCTTTAACAAAAATGCTCCTGATTTTTGTTGATCTTCTTTGTCGCCTTTAAAATCAATTTTTACTCCCTTGTCCCAATCCTGGGCAATAGAATTCTGAATGAACTTTACTCTTTCATCAACAAGATAGCCAGTATCAACGTCAGCAGAGATTGTCACTATGCGTAATCCATCAATCCTGTTTAGTTTGTTTACCTTTTTTTCGGGAGCATATTTTACTATATTGCTCATAGGATACGGGCCATTAACTGTATTGATAAAAAGATTGTCTATAGTCTTCATGTTGCGATCCTTTCCAGGGAAACGGAGTACAATATCGATTTCTTCATCCGTGTTATTTGGTCTATATTTTCCAATCAACACTCCATTTGTAACCATCTTTATAAAATCGCCAATGGTTGCAACACTTACTCCAGAACTTGTAGCCTTACTCTTATCAACATTCATATTCCACTCTATTTCAGGTGCTGATCTGCTATCTTGAATATTTATAAACCCGGATGAAGGTTGGTCCATAATTTTTAGAATTTTCTCTGCTGCTAAATTCAGATTGGATGCACTTCCGCTGAGGTTAATTTGTATTGGCTTATCAGCTGACGGTCCTGACTTTTCTTCTTGAACATCAATTATTACTCCTTTCATGTCTTGCACACTGCTCCTTATATCGCTTAATATATGCTTAGCTTTTCGCCTGAAGCGCCAATCCATAAGTTCTAATTGAATTTTGGCAATGACATTATCTGAAAATGCTCCTGATCTAGCATAAGAAACATGAATTTCTTTTTCAACGCTCAAAATGCGTTCTTCCACTTCTTCAAGTATCAGATCTCGTGCTTTGGCTGATAAGCTTTCTTTCGCTCTAACACTAATTAAAATATTATCCGGATCCACTTTCGGAAGAAATTTCACTCCAGGACCGAAGCTAAAGTACAGCACACTAAGTGAAAACAGGACGAATACAGTAGCACATACGAATTTTTAGGATGATCTAAGACCTTTTCTAGCATTCGTACATAAGCTCTTATTATAGGTCCAGCGCTTTTTATCTCACCACTTTCGATAGCATTCATTTTTTCAATTTCTTCCTTTGAAGTTACTGATGGCTTTCCAAAGATTGCACCAAGTGTTGGTATAAAAACCAGAGCCATAATGAGCGATCCAGTCAAAGTTAGAATTATTGTAATTGGTATGTACTGCATGAATTTACCCACAGTATCAGGCCAGAATAATAGAGGAAAAAACACTGCTAATTTAGTTAACGTTGATGATAGAACCGGATAAAACATATCGCGAACTGAAGTGTGAAAAGCTTCTACTTTGTCCATTCCGCAGATCATCTTTCTATCGGCATATTCACTGATCACAATTGCATCATCAACCAGCATGCCAACAGCCATAATTAAACTGAAGAGCACAACGATATTTAAAGTGATGCCCATAAAGTAAAGAGCTATGTTATCTAAGTGGAGAAAGTCACCTCTCCCCACTCGACTTCAAAACCGGACTTGACAGTTTCCCGTCATCCGGCTTCCCTCTAATTTGGTGCTTGTCATGCATACTCCTCCTATGTAAATCATCGTGACAATGCCCATGCAATAAAGATAAATTTTTTATGGTTTTATTGTTTCTATTTCTATCTTGATGATGTACTTCTATTATATCATCACCTTTAAAATATAATTGACAATAATTACATTTACCTTCTTGTACCTTCAGTAATTTTATTACTCTCGGTGATTTTCCTCTTACTCTATTAAGGCGATTACCCCAATATACCCAATCTCCGTCATAAGGGGATCTAATTCCCTTTACTTTGACGTGCCATTTTATAGCGTGATCTTCGTATTTGATAAGATGTATTCCACTATTCGTCATAAATTTCCAATTGTCGTTTCCATGCTTTCTAAAGTATTTCTTCTTTATCCAGCGTTTTCCTTTGTTTAGATGTCTCATAACTGACCATCTCCAAAGCTTTACAAACATTTTGTTATCCAACGAGCTGAAAACTCTGCTAGATACTGCTGAAGTATAATATTGACACCATCCTCTTATTATTGGATTAAGATTCTTTATTAATGCTTCTTGAGTTATTCCACGCATTTTCCTCAGTTTTTGTTTGATAACTAATGAATGTTGTTTTATAGACTTACGACTTGGTTTGATCAATAACTTATAACCTCTTTTACTTCGGTTTGTTGAATACTGCCTTACTGTGAACCCAAGAAAATCAAATCCCGGCTTTTGTTCCTCTACAGATTTTAGTGTATGTGAGATTCTTGTTTTCTCAGGATTTAGTTCTAATCCTATGGTTTTTAACCATTGTTCAACTAGAATTTTTGCCCTTTGTATAATCTCTTTACTTTCATGTATAATAATACTATCATCAGCATAGAAAATTACACTCAGCCTCTCTTGTGCCTTTCTCTGTGATATATTGCTATTTTTGTTATTTTTTACGTACTGGAAAAGATCACTTGCTAACTCTTTTTTGAGATACTGTTCTAACCCATTCAGTGCAACACATGCCAACAATGGCGATATTGTGCCTCCTTGGATTGTTCCACATCTAGTGGATTTGAACTTTCTACCTTCCATAATGCCTGCTTTTAACCACCTTCTTATTATCTTTGTTAAAGTTGGAGTGGTTTTTAGTTTTTTCAACAATGCTTTATGGTCTATATTATCGTAGCATTTTGAGATATCAGCATCTAATACAAATGCTGTCTTTTTATTCAGTGCGTTAAATATAGCTTTAATTGCATCATGACATGATCTGCCAGGTCTAAAACCATAAATGTTTGGCTCGAATTTTGCCTCCCATTCAGGTTCTAAAGCTATCTTTACAAGCGTTTGTTTTGCTCGACACGATATAGTGGGTATACCAAGGGGACGACGTTCCAATGGCTTTCCACCAGGCTTTGGAATCCAAACTCTTCTTGACGGCTTTGCTTTTTCCCTTAAATCCATAGAATATGCTAATTGCATTCTTTCTTTTTGGTTAAGATTAGCTTTTCCATCAATACCTGCAGTCTTTTTCCCTCTGTTATCCTGAGTTACCCTCCTAACAGCGAGCATTTTTGCACTTGTTGATTTGAGTAATAATCTCTGAAGATTATGCATCTTTTTGATGTCATTACTTTTAGAAGCTCGGTAAATTCGTTTTTGCAGCTTAAATGAAGATTTCTCCAGCTTACGCCATGGAATTTCATTCCATTCATACCTAACATTTTGTTGGTTCATAACATATTAACCACTACTTACAACTTTACCTTCCAAACTAAAGTGTCTACGTCTGCATATCCTAAATATTACTTTAGGCATTAGCTTCTTAAACAATCCTTCCACATAAATGCTTGCGGCTGGCTACCTACTTATATTTAAATAAATATAAGATCATTTATATGGTTACCCTGTTTTATGAAATCGTTTTCTCGTTAAACTTAGGCTCCTACTATCTGCCGGGAGATTGGAAACATCTTGATCAAACGGAATACTTTTAATCATCCATTTTCTCCATACCTTTTGGTTTATGCGTATCAACCTTTTTCGCATATTTCACATTACGACAGTTCACACATAGGTTTCTTTCGTAGCCATATTTAACTCTTTTCGGGAGAATCTATTATAAGGTTTAATATTACTCCCTTTCTGATTCATGCTTGCATTTTAAAAGTTGCCACCTTCTAAAATGTGAATCATAATTTCAACCAGATGTTATAGTGGATGGAATTTAACCATCACGATTTCACAACTTTCAGGTCACACTATCCCAATGAGAAAGGAACCGGGTATCGAGAGTGCCACAAGAATAGCAATCCTTGTTCCCATCGAAAGCATCATTATGATCAATATTAACAACACAGCGAATATTATACCGTTTTCCAAGTCATCAAGCACATCGCGGACGTTTTTTGACTGGTCGTTTAAATACACCACTTTTAAATTTTTAGGTAATTGATCTTTTGCCTTATCCATTAAGTATTTTACTTGATTTACTGTGTCTATTATGTTTTTTCCGTTACGTTTTGAAATTTCTAGCACGACACTAGGTAATCCATTAATGCGAGCAAACCCTTGGTGATCCTCAAACCTAGGGTATACTTTTGCTATATCTTTGATTCTCAAAACTGCATCGCCTTGAGATCTAATAGGAATATTCATAATATCTTCTATGTCTTTTAATAACCCTGATATTTTAATCGAATATTTACCGGCCAGTGACCCAGCTCCCACTAGTCTATTATTGCTTGATATAGCTTGGAATATTTCGTTTGATTGAATGTTATATTTTGTTAGAACTGTGGGCTCAATTATAACTTCCACTGTTTCTTTACGCATACCTGCCACTTCAACTTTGAGAACATTTGGCAGAGATTCTATTTCTTTCTTTAACTTGCGTGCTATTTCAGTTAAGGCTCTTTCTGGCAAATTACCAATTAAGCCAACATTTAATATGGGAAATAGACTCAAGTTTATTTCATTTATTATTGGAGATTCCGCTTCAACAGGTAACTTCGATTTTATGTTTGAAAGCTTTGAACGGACGTTGTCAAGCACTTCTTTATTATCATACTCTGTTCCAAATTCGAGTATCATGTGAGCACCATCATTAGTTGCAAAAGCTCTCAATTCTTTTACACCTTCGATGGATCTGAGTTCATTTTCTATAGGAAGCACTAATAGCTTTTCACTATCTTGAGCAGAAATTCCAGGAAGTCCAACGAACACGATGATTATAGGGATTTGTATGTCAGGATTGCTTTCCCTTGGCATTTTTACATAAGCGTATGAACCGAAGATAAAAATTACTATAAGTAATAATACCACCGTCCTGTTTCGCTCTATGAGTAAGCTCTGCATGTTGAATGTTAACTAAATATGTGCGTTTGTACAATATTATAGTCGAGATACATTGCATATTAATTAATCCTTGTATAGCTTTAAAACTTTACGTAAGTAATTAAAATTTTCGCAAAATTGCAAGTATAAGAAAATTTCTGTATAATAATTCTAGAACAGTATTTGAGAGGTTATTATGGTGGCAATTTTAAATGTAACAAAAGGCAAGAATAAAGTTATTACATCTGGGTTAGCTGGAGCTTTATCAGCTTTAATATTTTTAACAGCAATCCACATTGCCGCAAAGATAGCCATTATCGTTGCTGCTGCTGTAGTTACTTACTTATTACTTTCGCTGATTCATAAAATAAGAACTAAAAAAGAACAGCCTGCTGAAATTACTGGTGTTTCAGGAGATAAAGTTTCAGAAGATGAAGGGTATAGCAGTGTTGATGAAGGTGAAGAAAAAGATACCGTAGAAGAACCAGAAAAAACTGAAGCTGAGTTAGAAGAAGAAATAATAAGGAAAAGAGCAGAAGAAAAAATGAAAAATGGACTACCTGAACATATGGACCTTGACGGTAACTCACTTGCTGGGGCTGATGATACAAGTCAGACTAAATACGCAACGAACTATATGGATTTAATGCGATCTCCTCCTCAGCATATGAATGGAGCTTACCGAGAAATCAAAGAACCTACCAATGCTCCGAGAACTTCCGTAAGTAATTATCCAATGACAGTACCAGAGCGGCTAACTGCGGCTAACTATGGAAAATATTAGATCTCTTGCATAACCATATAACATTGGGAATAGAAACGAAAAAACTTCCTTGACAAACTCCGCCAGCCTCCTTATCATGAAACTGAAGCTATTTATTTATCTTCTCTGTACAGATTAAATGACAAAAAAACTCACGTATCTGGCGTCTCATGTTTAATTTTTTGCACTATGTGCACTCTATGTCTTTATCAAATTTCTGGGTTTTTACCTACACAAGCTGAAATACGCTTATAAAGCATTTAAAACATTAAAAAACGCCAACTTAAAAAATGGATAGTGAATAACTAGCTACCCTAGGGTTTCTTTTGCCTTTTTTTCTGTTTAGTAAATTTCTTAACGTTTATAATTTAGATTAGTTGCGGCTTAAAAGCAGCTAAATCGCGGTTATTAAGTGTTTAGAATAAAAAAACGCCATACTTGAAAGTATAATGTAAGTAATTAGCCAACCACGGGGCTTCTTTTGCCTTTTTTTTCGTTTGGTAAATTTCTTAATATTTATGGCTAAACGACAACCGTCATCCCGCTACGTGTTAGCGGGATCTAGCTTACTATTACCCACAAATAAAAACATAGTATTGTATTTACTCAAATAATTTAATTTTATTAACCTGAAAACTTATTAGATTAAAATTATTAAATTAAGAGTTATAATTTTAGCAACTAAACGCTGTAAATTGCACCATATAAACAGTTATTTCAAGCAAAAGTTATGCCATTAAGAGCTATGCAACAAACATTTATATTTGTGGGTAATAGTAAGCGTGTTAGCTATACCTTTTTTCTACTTAGTTTTGGTTATGCAAGAAGTCTATTGTTAACCAACGTGGTTAAAGTTTATATCAAACTCTCCATCTTATATTGAGGATCAGATGCAATGCCATACACTCTATTTGGCGGAGCAATTTTGTTCTCTATACCAAAAACTATACCTTCAATTATTGCTGTAAGTACCTTTTCAAGGTTACAATCTGCTCCAGGAACACGGTGCTCTAGGCGGCATCTTTTGGAATCGTTGCCAAAATGGGGAATTCTTATCGCAGCAGTTCTGTTATTTACTCCCCAACTAATCGTAGTTGGAGTATGAATATCCGGGTACTGAAATCTTAAATATGAATCATCATTTGGAGCAAAGAACAACATATGTTTTTTCATCATTGCACATAATCCACCAATACTGTGAATCAGATAGTCACTGTACTTTTGCTCATTGCTATAAAATAAGTTATCGTTATTTGAATTCACGAGATTAACATGCACATTTAATGCACTGCCTGCTCTATCCAAATAGGGCTTTGCTTTAAAAGAAACATTCCCACCTAGTTTTTGTGCTGTTTCAGTAAGTGATTGTTTTGCTAACTCAAAATGCTTGATTAAATTGTCGGAGTTTGTATAACAACCACTTTTTATCTCATATTGATGTGTAGAATTCTCCTTCTCGCAAGAAAATTCAAGAGATGCTATTTTATTTTTGATGCTACTCAGAAATAAATATTCTTTTTCTATTCCTTCAATGTAAAACTCTAGTTCAATACCGAATACAGCATGACAACTCAAATTATTTAATATAATCATAAATTTGCTTCAGTAAATCTATATTAGGTTAGCTATATTTATATGAATACTTTACTTATTTGCCAGTAAATTTAACATCTTATTTATACATAATGTATTACTATTTTTAATAGCATGCTTCTAATCCTCGATACAAGCGACATTTACAAATTGATCATTTTTTTGAAATAAAAATGATCAATTTTAGTGTTTTTATACCCTTTACAACCCATCAAAAAATCACCATAATTTTTAGTATGTATTAAGTAGTATTAGCTTTTCATTTTGCAGTAAGCTATTGATTATCTTATGTTTTTCTAATTATTGCTTTTTTCTTGGTGTGGTATATGAACTTAACTAGCCCTAAGGTTTCTACTATGTTTTTTGATCAGATTATTACAGTAACAGATCACAATGTTACTTGGGAAAAAATCCAAAATTGTCTTTATAATCTTTATGGAGAAGCAACATATAACAGCTGGCTGAGTTCGCTAAAATTTGTCAGTAGCAGAAATGGGGAAGTTCTTTTATCCGTGTCAACAAGGTTTATAAAAGAGTGGATTACAGTTCATTACATGAAAAAAATATTATCATTATGGCAAAGCGAAGATAAAAGTATACGTTCTATTGATATTCAAGTAATTGAGGAAAGGAATTCAAATTTTAATGTTATACTAAAAAACAGAGAGGAAAGTAATCATAATCTTGGTTCGCCGCTGGATCCAAGGTTCACTTTTGATAATTTTGTAGTGGGAAAGCCAAATGAATTAGCATTTACGGCGGCAAAGCGTGTGGCAGAATCTATAGATCCAATATTAGGTAGCAATCCTTTGTTTCTATATGGTGGAGTGGGACTTGGTAAAACACATCTAATGCATGCTATAGCTTGGCACATAGTCAATTCCCCATCAGAAAAAAGAAAAGTAGTATATTTATCAGCAGAGAAATTCATGTACCAATATATTACAGCGCTGCGAAGCAAAGATATTATGTTATTTAAAGAGCAATTTAGATCAGTAGATGTATTGATGGTAGATGATGTGCAATTTATCAGTGGTAAAGATAGTACACAAGAAGAATTTTTTCACACTTTCAATGCATTGATAGACCAAAATAAACAATTGGTTATATCAGCTGATAGGTCTCCTAGTGATCTTGATGGAGTGGAAGAAAGAATAAAATCACGACTCGGTTGGGGGTTGGTGGCAGATATTAATGAAACAACTTTTGAATTAAGACTTGGTATATTGCAGGCAAAAGTGGAGCAGATGAATATGTATGTTCCGAAAGATGTCCTAGAGTTTTTAGCAAGGAACATAAAATCTAATATAAGAGAATTAGAAGGAGCATTAAATAAGGTTGCCCATACCTCATTAATTGGAAGAAGTATGACGGTAGAATCAGCTAGTGAAACCCTAATCGATCTTCTTAGGTCAAATCATAGGTCAGTCACAATAGAAGAAATACAAAAGAAAGTAGCTGAATTTTTCAATATAAAGGTTGCAGATATGCAATCTAATAGAAGGCTTCGCAGTCTTGCAAGGCCAAGACAAATAGCTATGTATTTTGCCAAAAAATTTACGCAAAAAAGCCTACCAGATATTGGAAGAAGCTTTGGTGGCAGAGACCATGCTACTGTTATACATGCAGTAAAGCAAGTAGAAAATTTTATAAGAACCGACTCAAAATTTGCTGATGAAATCAATCGATTAAAAAAAATGTTTAAGTAGCGTTTTTAAAATAGCTAATAACAAATCCTAAAATGGTATCTCTTGGCCGCTAACAAGTAGCGGGATGACGGTTCTTCAAATCTTCAAGGTGTCATCCCAGTGCTTGACTACTTGGATCCAGGAAAAAGAATGGTGTCATGAAAGTAGCCTCCTTCTCCTGTCATCCCAGTGCTCCTATAATGTCATCCAAGTAGCGTGACACTGGGATCTAGTCTTTATTATGCAGCCACTTATTTAAAGTTAAGTTTTCTGGATCCCAGACTGGGATGACATCATCCTTTTTTAGGATTCCAGCGTCACGCGCTGGAATGACACCCTTGGTGGCAGACAGCTAAAGAAAAATATCAACTAGGTTTATAGTCTATTACTACTGTTTTTGCAATTTTATCATAAAAAGTCTGCTTGCGCCGGTCGAATATCGCAAATATTAAAACTAAAATTGGTAAAATTATAGACCACCGAGAAACATAGTGAGTCAGCAAAGAAGAAATAATCGAGAAAATTGTCTGAGAAATACTTCTCACTGCTGCTTGTGTTAGGGTGGTACTTTTAAGTGTACCTACATCTTTGATATACATGCCACACAACAGCTTTCCTGGAGTACCACCAAGTTTTGTTATCATTAGTATTTCTAATACTGTGCACAGCGCTGATGCAAAGATTTCATAATAGAAATATGTTGATTGTTTAGTTTCATCAAGAAGATCAACATAGATCTCACTATTGTCTTGTAATGCAATAGACAAGATCAAAATGAGTAAAGGAAAGTACAGTATGATACAGTCAAGTATTACTGCTACAGTACGCCTTGTGAATCCTACATAATTTACTTTAACATTTATTTCAGTATCCATAACCCACCTATATTTTACTGACTAATATAAAAGTATTTTATTACATAACCGTAAATATACTAATATGGGTAATATTAGCTACTTGTGCCACTCTATTATTTGAATTAACATTAAATCATTTACAGTTAAGGAAGTTATGTCAACACCAATCACAGTTGCATATGGTGACGGTATCGGACCAGAGATTATGGAAGCGGTGCTGTCGATATTGCGCGAAGCGGAAGCAAAGATCTCAATAGATATTATTGAAATAGGTGAGCGTGTTTATAGTAAGGAATGGTCTCACGGAATTTCTCCAAGTGGTTGGGAGTCTATTGAAAGGACAAAGATATTACTTAAATCTCCAACAACAACTCCGCAAGGTAAAGGCCACAAAAGCTTGAACGTTGCACTGAGAAAAAATCTAGGGTTATATGCAAACATCAGGCCGTGTATTTCATATCATCCTGTTATAGAAAATAAATTCGATAAGTTTGATATCGTAGTGATACGCGAAAATGAAGAGGACGTTTACACCGGAATAGAGCACAGGCTCACTGGTGACTCTTACCAATGCACTAAAATTATTACTAGATCTGGCTCAGAGAAGATATGCAGGTACGCTTTTGAATATGCAAAAAAACATAGTAGAAAGAAGGTAACTTGTCTTACTAAAGATAACATAATGAAAATGACTGACGGAACTTTCCATGCAGCGTTTGATCGCATTGCAAAGGAATACCCGGACATAAAGGCAGAACATTATATAGTTGATATTGGCATGGCACGTGTTGCCACAGAACCGGAGAATTTCGATGTTATAGTAACCGAGAACTTATATGGCGATATATTATCGGACATTGTGGCGCAAACCTCTGGATCTGTGGGACTCGCTGGAAGTAGCAATATAGGTAATGAATATGCAATGTTTGAAGCAGTGCACGGTTCTGCTCCTGATATTGCAGGAAAAAACATAGCTAATCCTTCTGGTCTTTTAAATGCTGCAGTGCATATGTTGGTCTACATCGGTCAAGTGAGTACTGCAAAACTAATTTACGATGCATGGCTCAAGACTTTGGAGGATGGAATACACACTGCCGATTTATATAAGGAGAAAAGGAGTAAACAGAAAGTTGGTACAAAAGAATTTGCAGAAGCTGTTATAGATAATCTAGGAAAAAAACCGAAAACATTATCTGAGCTTATAATTGGCAGTGATCCAAATAGTAAAGTGGATAAAATACAGGATAATTATGAACAGGATTATAAGATTAAAAAACTAGTGGGTAGCGATATAACGCTTGCTTGGAACAAATCCAGCAATTTTGATCAAGTAGTAAAGTTATTTGAATCAAGTAATCTGCAAATGATAGCAATATACTCAAAAGGACTTGCAATTTGGCCAGGAAGTTCAAAATCTTTAAGAGACCAAATAACCTGTAGGTTTATCGCAAATAATGAAAAGCAAGCTATTACAAATAGTGATGTAAATAACTTGCTAATCAAACTCGAGGAAAATAGCTTTGACGTGGTGAGAATGGATAAGTTGTATTTATATGATGGGAAAGAGGGGTTTTTCTCTTAATGATCGTTATATCAACTATGTTTTTTTAACACTTCCGGTAGACAATGTTCGTACAGATACTGTCTTTCATGTCAATAGTAATTTTAAAAAACTTTTTAAACCGAATTTAAATTCCATTGATTAGTGTAGCTGTGCTTTAAGTTTGTGCGGACGCACAGCTACACTAATTTAGGGAAGCTGACCTATTTGTTACATTTCTCAGTAAAAACTCTACTATCTCTGGTCAAAGAGTTAGAAAAGGTAAGCAACTTTCTCATGTCAATGAGTCACTTAACTAAACCACCATTGAATGGTTGATTGTTTTTAAGAATACCAAAAAATACATGCATTAGTTTTCTCATCAGCGCAACAATTATAACCATTGGGCATTTTCCTTTACTTTCTAAACGTTGGCAAAACTTTTGAAAGTGAGAATTATGATTCTTGGCTACTATAGCTGGCATATAAAGAGCTTTGCGAATACGCTCAGATCCTATTTTACATATTCGACTTTTTTTACTTACGGATGATCCTGATCGATAATGCTGTGGATTTAAACCAGCAAAGGCTGTGAATTGCCTAGCATGATCAAAATTATCAACTGATGGCATTTCCGCAACAACAGCTATAGCAGTAAGATGTCCTACACCTTTTACAGTCTTGATATTTTCTATCATATTTTTTAGGTGTGGATGGTTATCTATATGCCTATTAATTTCTCTCTCTAGCGCAGCAATTTGTGTTTCTATTGTAGCAATTACTTCAAGTATGGCTTGTTTACAACTGGAATACATGTTTTTGTTTTCTAAGCGATTCGTTTGTTGCAACTTGTCATCTTTGAGCGTTTGCAAACAACGATAAAGTTCTCTTAAACACCTAACTTCAAGAGGAGCAGGTTTCCAAAGATTAGGTTTATTAGCAATACAAAACCTAGCAATCATGGCAGCGTCTGACTTATCTGTTTTGTTTCTCAGTAGCTCACTTTTGCCAAAAGCTTTCTGGGTTTGCCACACTTACATTATATCCCAGATCGTACATAAAGTTAACCAAATCTTCACTATAGCAACCAGTTGCCTCGAGACATAGATGAATAAGTTTTGCTTCATGATTATTGCACCAAGCTACAAGCTTTTCAAAGCCCTCCTTGTTGTTGTGAAAAACTTTATGTCGTTCTTTGCTGCCTACCAACAAACAAGCATCAAATTTTTGTTTAGAAATGTCTACACCTAAAATAGCATTTACTTGCATAAACCCGTCTCCAAAACTATAAATAAAACTGAGAGTTTAGACCAACCTTGTAAATACGGGATATAATTCCAAAGATACTGTTCAGTCTTTTAACTCTACGTGGAAGGGGAGCAAATCTGTACGTCGGCCTTGTTGGCATCAGTTGTGCGTCAGCTTCACCCTTCCTGTAAGATATTTTAGCTCTAATATCTTACATAGTGAAAGATACAAGTTGTGTGTCAGCTACTTGCATGACACCATTTGTTGTAAACTTGTAAACTCACTTTTT